>JANQRV010000066.1 GCA_028284395.1 Saprospiraceae bacterium | reverse complement strand
TCGGCAGCATAAGCCCCCCAAAACAAAGCAGCACCCAGGGTAATGGTAGCAAAAATCAAAAGATTAGCCAGGCTGTAAAACAAGCCCACCGTCTTTCCCAGTCTTTTCTGGATGTATTGGGTAACGGTGATCACTCGCTCTTTCAGGAATAGCGGCACAAAAATGAAAGCAGCCATTAAAATTCCCTGCACGGCATTGATCTCGAGGCTGGCCTGAGCCAACCCGTAGAGATAGGCGGATCCCATCATACCCAGGAACTGGTAACCGTTGATATTGGTAGCGATACTCGACAGCGCGATGGAAGGCCAACGCAAGTTGCGCGAACTCAAAAAGTATTCTTCAATGGTAGCCTCCTTTTTTACCCTCCCGGCGATGGCGGTCAAAAAAATGGCGATGAAGTAGGTTAGAACAATGGCTAGATCGAGCATTCCTGTTTATTGTGATTGGGTAGCAGGGACTGATGCTCAACAATAACGTGAATTCTCGGACCAAAATCAACAGTTCGATTGCAGAGGCCGCCTTTTTGCTTCTATTTCCTTTAGAAATAGGTATTGTTATTTTTGAATTTACCGCCAATCATCCAAAAAAGGAACCTCATGGCCCCATGGATGGGCTGAACCGCATCCCAATGCTCGGTGAGTTCTCCGTTCTCTACTTTCCACGTATCCATGATGTTGAGCCCTTTTTTAGGGTTGCCCCGGTGCTTTTTGTTGTTGGTAGCATGCGAATGCAGAGTCACGAATGAACCATCTACATAGATGTGCTTGACATCGTAGGCATAATCCGGGTATCTCTTGGCGAAATTTGAAACCACTTGGAGGACACCGGTCAAACCATCTACCATACTCTGGTTGTGCTGCCGATATCTATGGCTGCCATATTTTTTCTTGATGTAATCGAAGTCGTGGTTGTTCATGATGTTCTGAACAAAATCTACCACTATTTCAGCATTCTTGGTCTCTTGTTCTGTCCAATTACTCTTCTTTAGTTGATCCAAATTGATTTTTAATGTTTCCATAAGATACCGTATTAGTAATTTGATTAACTTGCAAACTGCAAGCAAATATAAATCAATACTTGCAAAAAACAAGTGAGTATGAAAAAAAATATTCCCCGTTCTGATTGCCCGATTAGTTTTGCCCTTGATTTTTTAGGGGACAAATGGAGTTTATTGGTCATGCGCGACCTGATTTTTGACAAGAAGAAGTTCTACAAGGAATTTCTTCAGTCTAAAGAGGGAATCGCGACCAACATTCTGTCTGATCGTTTGAAAAAACTCGAAAATGCCGGGATGATTACGTCCAAGGTTTATGAGAAGCTAAAGACGCAAAAGGAATATTCCCTCACGCAAAAGGGAATAGACCTGGTGCCGGTCTTGGTTGAAATCATTCTTTGGTCGTACAAATACGATAAAAGCCTTGCCGTAACCCCTGAATTTATTGAGAAAGCAACTCGAAACAGAGTGCAGGTAATCGAGACCATACAAGGCAGATTGACCAATTAAGCAGGTAATCAGCTTAAACAACAAAAACGCTTAAACCTTGAAGATTTTAGAAGGGCAAATCCAATTCATCAATGAGCTCGAAAAATTAAAGACCGTCAAGCGTCGGAATTTAACTTTAGACAATAAAAGACCGGAAAACAGTGCCGAGCACTCATGGCATTTGGCGTTGATGGTTCCTATCCTTGCCAAGTATAGCGAATCGGAAATAGACCAGCTGAAAGTAATCAAGATGTTATTGATTCACGACTTGGGAGAAATATACGTGGGAGACTCCTGGCTTTACGGCGACTCTGACAAAGGGGAAACTTATCAAAGAGAACTTGAGGCCTTCAAACAATTGATATCGACTTTACCAGTAGTCCAACAATCCGAACTTTTGGATTTATTTACTGAGTTTGAGTCGCGGGAATCAAATGAAGCAAAATTTGCAAAAGCATTGGATGCCATTCAGCCTTTGATCAACCATCTCCATGTTTCCGATAAAAATGAAAATCCCGACAAAATTAAGATGAGTATGGTACTCGAAAGGAAATCTTTCATAAAAGAATATGCTCCAAAACTGTGGTCATTGGTAGCGGAAACCATTCAAGAAAGTGTAGAGAAAGGGTTGTACGAAAAAGACTGAAGGAATCGGCCCAAAGCGGCAAATTTCCAACATTTGCACAACTATTACGCCTGCCAAAACCCAGATTACAGAACGGTTATGGTACCGGGTTTTCGAATAGGACATAATCAGAAACCCATCGTTCCACCTCGTTGGGTTTCACCTTAATCCAAATGAAATTCTCGGGGCTAAGGGTTGTCTCACACGCCCAAAAGGCCATTCTATAAAGTGGTTTGTCGATGGAGAAAGTTACTCCGGCCCCGGATTTCTGATTGACAACCGTTACGCGGTGATCGTCCACTCGGTCGGAAAAACCTTCGAGGTTTAGGAAAACGCTTTGGTTGTTGAATTCCTGCAGAAAGGAGAGCTCCTTACCGTTTAGGGCCACCAAACCCTTGGTGTCATCCGGGCTCGACAATTGGTAGGGAAAACGCAGGCGGAATGCCGGACCGCTCTTTTCTCCGTCGATCATAAAAAAGTTGTGGTTGAACTGGTCCGTCTCGATGGTCTTTGCACCAGTGTTTTGCAATTGATGGTCAATGGAAAAACCATCTTTTTTCAACCGGATCGTCTTGGTATAGGTATAACCGTAACCGAAGTCACTTTGCAGGGTGTGACGAAACACAATCCAATCTTCTCCTTGTTCAATGTCCCATTTGCCGTGATCCAGGATGGGATAGGTCGCCTTCCAATCGTATTCGGCTTCGTCGGCCTTTTTGATGATACCGACGCCGATTCGAATGAATCCTTCTCCCGGTTGTGCTTCGGCATAATTTAATCCGGGTTCGATGTATCCTTCCACCGGTCCCGCCAGATCTTCGTGAAAGGTGGGATCGTGCCGGTCCTTCCAGTAACCGAAATATTCGTGATTTTTATACTGTACGCTGCTGATAATGCCCGACCAATCGAAACGAGTTGCGCGGTATAAACCGTTATCCGGGTCGGGAAGATAGAGCTTCATTCGTACTGTTCCATTCGAAATGACGGTACTGGGAAACGGATCTAAATCGACCTTTTTGGGCGTGCAGTTGCCAGACAGCATGCATACCGTCAGCAATAGTGGCAGTTGGGTATTACTCATAGAAGAAGATTTTTTGTTCGTTATAGTTGGTTTTCCTACCCTCTACGAAGTTAAGGCTCTTTCGAAAATACCCAGTGCTTCTTCCAATTGTTTTTCAGTAACGACCAAAGGAGGGATCCACCGAATGACGTTTTTATAGGTACCGCACGACAATAAGAGTAGGTTTTGATCCAAACAGGCTTTCAGCACTTTTGAAGCTGTATCTGTATCAGGACTCCCATTCTCTCGTGTGAATTCGGTGGCTACCATTAACCCTATGCCACGCACATCACCGATGGAGGGGTGCACGACTTGCAACTTTTTTAGTCCATCCATTAATTGTCGGCCTCTTTGTGCGGCATTTTCTACCAATTTTTCTTCGCGGATGGTTTCAATGGTAGCAGAGGCCGCCGCACTGGCAATAGCACTTCCCCCTCCGTAGGTACCACCGTGTGTGCCCGGAGTCCATTTTTCCATAAGTGCTTTTGAAGCTCCGATGGCAGAGATTGGCAAACCGCTACCAAGTCCCTTTGCCATGACCAGAATATCAGGTTCGACCTCCGCATGTTGGTAACAGAAGAATTGGCCGGTACGTCCGAAACCACTTTGCACTTCATCAATAATGAGTAATATCCCAGAATCATCACATACCTTGCGTAAGTGCTGTAAGAAACGGGCGGGCGCCGGCACGTATCCCCCTTCTCCCAAAATGGGCTCGATAATAATGGCAGCGGTCTCGTCTATGGCGGTCTGACTGTGCAAAATAAGATCCAACTGTTTGATACAAAAATCTACAGTGGTATGTTCATCCCATCCAAAATAGTAAGAATAGGGAAAAGGAGCAACGAAGATCCCACCCGGCAGCGGTTGGTACTTGTGGCGATAGACCGTCTTGGAAGTGGTCATCGCCATAGCCAGGTGAGTACGTCCATGGAAACTACCTTGGAAGACAACGATGTTTTGTCGGCCCGTGGCCGCTTTTGCCAATTTTACACAGCCTTCTGTGGCTTCCGCACCGCTATTCGCCAAAAAAAAACGATCGATATATGGAGGAGTCACTTCGTTTAACTGCTCCGCTAGGCGGACCGAGGCCGGGGGAATGACACAGTTCATTTGCCCGAATAACAGTTGATCGGCCTGCTGTTTAATAGCGGCTACAACTCTGGGATGACAATGTCCCGTATTGATCACCCCGATACCGGAAGTAAAGTCTATGTATCGGTTTTCCTGCTCATCAAAGAGGTAGATGCCTTGCCCTCTGGCTGGTTGAAGATTGGTGAGATGTGTCCAGACAGGAGACAAGAGTTCGGTTGATTTTGCGGTGGCTGAATTCATGCAGATTTATTTTTTTTCTCGGGTAAAAAATCACGTAGGCCGGCCGTCGGCCATCCGTAAGACGGCTTGCAAAAGTACATTTGCCCCGGCAGCCACATCTTCTTTTTCAGCACTTTCCAGTTCATTGTGACTTAATCCATCCTTACAGGGAATGAAGATCATACTGGTTGGAGCCACTTTAGAAATATAAACGGCATCGTGGCCGGCCCCACTGTACATTTCCATGGCCGGGATTCCTAGAACCTCGACCGCTTCTCGTACCGTTTTTATGCATTGCTCGTCAAAAACTACCGGAGAGGCGTACCAAATATCCACGAGTCGAAAGTCCAATTTTCCATCTGCATTGGCGTTGTGAACAATCATTTGAAGTTCTTCATGCATTGATGAAAGATTTGCTTCCTTGGGATGGCGAAGGTCGAGGGAAATCTTAATCTGCCCGGGCACCGTATTGCGAACGCCCGGACTTGCATCCAGGTAGCCAATGGTCACGCGTGCATCAGGTGCATGCTTTTGGGCTAATTCATAAACCGCTGACAAGATCGGAATAGCCCCCACAACCGGATCTCGCCGGAGGGACATGGGAGAAGGCCCGGCATGAGTTTCCTTGCCGGTGATGATCAGGTCGTACCATCGAATCCCCTGCACTCCCGTTACAATTCCCACTTTTTTCTCTTCCACTTCAAGGATAGGCCCCTGTTCAATGTGGAGCTCGTAAGTCGCCTTATACGGGCGCCCCCCAACGGGTTGAGCACCTTTGTAGCCGATTTTTTCCAGTTCCTCTCCTAACTTATTCCCCGCTTTATCTTCTCGAGTATAGGCATACTCAAGAGAAAAGTCTCCTGAAAAGACACCGGATGCGATCATTGCCGGAGCAAAACGCGCACCTTCTTCATTCGTCCATGAAACGACCTCAATCGGATGTTGCGTAGTAATTTGATGATCATTAAGTGTTTCCAGTACCTCTAATCCGGCCAGGACCCCTAGCACCCCATCAAATTTTCCGCCGGTCGGTTGGCTATCCAGGTGACTGCCGATGAGTACCGCAGGAAGTTGATCCTGTTGTCCGGCACGACGGGCAAATACATTTCCCATCGCATCTACCTCAACGGTGCATCCCAACGCTGCACTCCATTCTACAAAAAGATCTCTTCCCCGCCGGTCTTCTTCGGTCAAAGCTACCCTGCATACGCCTCCTTTTGGAGTTGCCCCGATTTCGGCCATTTGCATCAGCCGCTTCCAAAGTCTTTCACTATCAATGGTTATCATTTTCTGACCGGTTTAAACATCATGAAAAGCCCACTTACACACTTCGTAGTAGACAGTTGACTCCGTTTTAAAAACCCCTTCGATTGTATGTACTTGTTGGTTCATTACCCTCAGCAAATGTTCATTATCCCGGCAAACCAAGTTGATTTCAATATCTGAAGTTCCGGAGGTCAACGCCAAAAAAGATATCTCAGGGATTTGCGCCAACTGATCTGCCACCTTCCTGATTTTTGAAGACGGCCTTACTTCGATGGTAACCCGGTTATAGGCCTTAAAGTCGGATTTAATGGGATCTACCCACCCCAAAATATGTAAGACCCCTTCTTTTACGAGACGATTGTATCTATTTCTAACTGTCGATACAGCCACACCCAATTCCTGGGCGATGTCGGTAAAAGATCTTCTCCCGTCGACTTTTAGCAGCTCGACTAATGATTGATCAAAAGTATCAAGACCTCGTATAGAGACATTCATAACAAAAACTGCATATTTTTCATTAACTAGCTAAATATTGAAAAATATTGCAACTAATTCAAGTAAAATCAACAAATCTTGCATTCTCTTGAATTTTACAGTACTTTACAGCGACGAAAGCGGACCATGTCATGTAGATCCAAGTCTTCATTACAATTACCAGTTTATGAAAAAAGACCTGCCATCAGCATCGGATACTCAGACCATTTGGGAGCAGGACCGACAACATGTATTGCACCCCTACGCAAATTTCGACAAATTCAAAGAAGAGGGGTCCGTCGTGTTCAGTTCAGGGAAAGATCACTTCATCACGGATCACGATGGTCGCACCTATTTGGATGGCATAGCGGGATTGTGGTGTGTAAATATTGGACATGGAAACCGGGAATTGGCCGAATACATGGCGGCCCAAGCGAGCCAGTTGGCTTATTACAACACTTTTGAAGATGCTACATCACCTACGACTGCCGGCCTAGCCGCCAAATTGGCCGAAATTTGCCCGGGCTCGTTAAATCACGTCTTTTTTGGTACGGGAGGTAGTGTTGCGAATGATTCCGCTATAAAGATCGCGCACTACTATTTTAACATGTTGGGTAAACCGGAAAAAAAATTGATCATTGCAAGAGATCTGGGTTACCACGGCAGCACCTACCTGGCCCATGCCCTGACCGGCATTAGCTCTACCCATCAAGGTTTCGATATCGCTTCAGGATTAGTGCATTATATTTCTGCACCTTATCCTTACCGAAAACCGGGCTCCCTTTCCGAAGCGGCATTTTGCGATCAGCTCCTTGCGGAATTTGAAGATAAGATCCTCGAACTGGGCCCGGAAAATGTTGCCTGTTTTATCGCTGAACCCATATTGGGAGCCGGTGGTGTCATCGTTCCTCCGAATGGTTATCACCAACGCACGGCAGCCATCTGCAAGAAATACGGTGTCTTATACATTTCAGACGAAGTGGTCACGGCATTCGGGCGCCTGGGACATCTCATCACTTCGGAAACGGTTTTCGAGGTACAGCCCGATATCCTGGTTCTGGCCAAGGGACTGTCATCCGGTTACATACCACTGGGGGCTACCGTTATCACCGACGAGTTGTACGAAGTGATCAGTCGGCCTAAAGCGACCAACCCCTATTTTAGTCATGGCTTTACCTACTCCGGTCATGCCCTGGCCTGTGGTGTCGGCCTGAAGAACATTGAGATCCTGGAACGGGAGAACTTCTGTTTACACGTACAGGAATGGGGCCCTTACTTTAAAAGTCAATTGCAAACTTTGGCTGATCTACCGATTGTCGGAGAGGTAAGAGGAAGTCATTTCATGCTGGCCATAGAGTATGTCTCGGACAAACAATCAAAGGCTCCTTTCCCCGATGAAATGGCCGTTGCCAAAAGCGTCTACTATCATTGTAAAAAGCGGGGACTGATCCTTCGCCCCATTGGTTCGACAAATGTATTATCACCGCCACTAACCTATGACAAAGCGGCCATTGACGAAACTGTAACCACCATAAAACAAAGTATAGAAGCAACCATGGATGATCTTTTGAAAGCAAAACGCTGGCCATAAAAACACATTGCTGATGCGCACCCACCTCATTGCAATATCCCTATTATTAATCTGGAGCTGCCAGTCGGCTCCTCCTACCGATGATGCTGAAGCACAAAGCGAGCAGATCGTTGCCCGGACTCCGGCCGAATTTGAACCGCTGGATGCCGTATGGCTGATCTGGCCACCTGCGGATCACCTCGAAGGTTATTCCAACGAGCAGGTAGTATTAGAAATCATCGATGCCATAATTCCTCATACCAAAGTGGTGATGACGGCAGGAAGTGAATCTCTACTGGCAAAGGCAAAATCAGCTCTACCAGCAGCAGCCATTGAAGGCGGACAGATCGAATTGATGACAATACCTTCTGAAGAGTTCTGGACCCGGGATATGGGCCCCAACTACGTCGTCCTCCAGGATGGAAGCAAAGCCATTGTCGATTTCAACTTTAATGCGTGGGGGTATACGCCATCAGATGCCATGGATGAATACACCATTAGATTGGAAAAATTTGATGAAGCAGTGGCTGAAAAGACTGGTTTGCCCATGATATCCACTGAAATGATCAGTGAAGGTGGGGATCGAGAAGTCAATGGCAAGGGAGTATTAATGGTAGTGGAGACGGTCGAGTTAGGGCGCAACCCGAAAATGACCAAAGCGGAGATCGAAGCGGAATTTACCAGGGTGATGGGCGTGAAGAAAATGATCTGGCTCAAGCAAGGTCTTTATGAAGACGATCACACTTTCCTGGGGCCCAAAACCCTGGAAGACGGTACGAAGGGATATACCGTTGTAACCACTAACGGCCATATTGATGAATTTGCTCGTTTTACGGATGATTCAACCATCTTGTTGGCGCAAGTGACAGAAGAGGATCTCGAAGACCCAATCGGTCGAGAGAACCACCGACGGATGGAAGAAAATTACGAGCTATTAAAGAAAGCTACCGATCAGGACGGAAAGCCCTTTCGCATTGTAAGGATGACCTTGCCCAAAACAATTCTGGGCACCCTAAAGCCAGGCGACCCCGTGTATGAAACCATCCAAACCTTGGACTACGAAGACGGATCTACCTTCCCTGTCGGCGAACCTGTCACCGCTATCGCTGCCGCTAGCTACCTCAATTTTTTGATCACCGACCGAGTGGTATTAGGACAGAAATACTGGCGACCAGGCTGGGATGAAACCATAAAGGCAAGAGACCAAGCCGCGGAAGACACCCTTGCGAAGGTCTTTCCTGGGCGGAAAATTGTAATGATTGACGCCCTGTCTGTCAACTTTGGTGGCGGAGGCATCCACTGCATTACCATGCAAGAGCCTACTGTAGACTAAATCTTTACCAAAATGGAGCATTCCGGATGGAGCAGTCTTATTCCCACCCTTGCCGTTCTGGGCATTGCCCTTTGGACCCGCAAAACCTTTGAAGCTCTCTTGGGTGGGGCCGTGATCGGATTTTTATTGGTCAATCCGGCTCAGGCTTTTACGGGATTGACCGACACGTTGCTGAAAGTCATGCAAGACGAGACAATCGGATGGATCGTGTTGGTGTGTGGTTTGTTCGGCTCTTTGATCCACCTCATCGTGGTGGCGGGCGGCGCCAATGCCTTTGCCAATTACTTACTGAGATTTGTCCAATCACGCCGCAGTGCCCTATTGGCAACCTGGCTATTGGGCTTGTGTATTTTTATCGATGACTACCTTAACGCACTCACGGTTGGGACCTCTATGAAAAAGGTGACGGATCGGTTTAAAGTTCCTCGGGAAATGCTCGCTTATGTGGTCGATTCGACGGCAGCTCCCATCTGCATTTTAATTCCCTTGTCTACCTGGGCGATCTTTGTGAGTGGTTTGCTGGAAAGCGAAGGCATCGCCGCGACCGGAAAGGGCCTGGAAGCTTATCTTGCGGCCATTCCATATATGATCTACGGTTGGATCGCCGCCTTACTGGTCCCCTTGGTTGCCATGAGATGGATTCCTCCCTTAGGCCCGATGAAAGCAGCTGAAATACGGGCCCAAAGCGGCGAACTCATTCCCCCTAATTCCGACGCCATCGCACTGGAGATCCCCTCTCCTTCTCGAGAAAACCAACAGAAATTGATCGATTTCCTATTGCCTATCACCACCTTGATCGGTGCCACTGTATTCTTCGAAATTGATGCGTTAAAGGGCGTCATAACGGCAGTTGGTGTTACCGTTCTTTTCTATCACTGGCGGGGTGTCTTGCCATTTGCACCGGCTATGGCCGGTGTCTTCGAAGGCTTTAAAACGATGCTTTATGCGCTGGCCATCATCGTCATGTCATTTGTACTAAAGGAAGTCAATGATCAATTGGGGCTGACGACCTTTGTGATTGAACAGGTATCTCCCTGGATGAATAAGGCCTTCCTTCCCGTCATTGCTTTCGTCAGTTTGGCATTGATCACCTTTTCCACCGGTTCTTTTTGGGGCGTCTATGCCATTTCACTCCCGATCATTATCCCCCTGGCACAAAGCATGGAGGTCGATCTATGGTTGGCAATTGGTGCTGTAATCAGTGCCGGGGCATTTGGCTCTCATGCCTGCTTTTATGGCGATGCTACGGTTTTATCGGCTTCGGCAACGGGCTGTAATAACATGGCCCATGTGACGACGCAGTTACCGTATGCATTGTTGGCAGGGGGCATTTCCATAGTAATATATTTGGTACTGGGAGGGATTTATGCCGGTTAATTTGTAAGAGGATGGAAAGATTCGTATTCTTCCATCATCGAGTTTATCATTGACTGGCCTGGCTTTCAATTTTGTGTTTAAAGCGAGGCATTAAATGTAGCATATGTTTACTAGAGAATATCGTAGGAAAGTGGTAGTCACCTTCAAGTGCATAGGCCTCCTATGGAGCTTACTACTGACCAGCATTCTTGTGATCGGGCAAGGAAACGAAAAACAACTGTTGGTTCGGATTGATGACATGGGCTTTTCGCATTCGGCCAACGTGGCCTGTATCAATGCCTACAAAGATGGCATCGCCCGATCAGTTGAGGTACTTGTACCGGGACCATGGTTCGAAGAAGCTGCTCAAATGCTGGCAAAATACCCTGATTTGGATGTGGGCGTTCACCTGGCGCTGACCAGCGAGTGGAGTAATTTAAAATGGCGCCCAATCACTCATTGTCCCAGTCTGACGGATGCCGACGGTTACTTCTTTCCCATGATCTGGCCCCGAGCTGATTTCCCTTCCGGCACCTGCCTCAAAGAAGCAGACTGGAAAATTGCCGAAATTGAGCAGGAATTGAGAGCCCAGATTGAATTGGCTATAAAGAAGATTCCACGAATTAGTCACCTGACCGATCACATGGGCTGTTTGCGCATGAATGCGTCGACAAAGCAACTGCTGAAACGTCTTGCCAAGGAATACGGCCTGGAGGTCTTTCCGGAAGAACAAAACGTAGGCCGCTTGCCCGCTTGGAGTGGCCAGAAATATACTGCAAAACAGAAAGAAAAAAGGTTGATTGCGGTACTGCAGCAACTAGAACCTGGAACCTGGATGACGGTGGAGCACCCGGCGTATGATGACGAGGAAATGAGAACAGTCGGACACATTGGTTATGAGAACGTCGCTTTCGATCGGAATGGCGTCACTCACGCCATGACCAGCAAAAAAGTCAAGAAAGCAATCGAAAAACTGGGCATCAAACTCATCAGCTATAGGGACCTAAGGTGATGAGCAGCTGATCAAAAATAGTTGTAAAGATTAATTGCCTACCACTCACACCTCCATCCCAAATTGTCGCATATGATGTCGCAAGTGTTTGACATGTACCTGACGCCATTGATCAACCGTCAAATTCCCCAGAAAGTATTGAGGATGGACGGCATTAGGATTGGCCTCGCAGTAAACCAGGTAATCCCGAAATGATTTCTGCAGTAGTAGTTTCGACTCTTCAATGGTGTCTTTGCGCGGTGGTCTGGGCTCGCCGAGATCACTGGAAGGGAAAACCTCTTTCCAGGGGTTTTCCGATTCGACAAAACCTTCCCAGAATCGTTTGGCGTCTGCTTCCGTGCCTTGGTATGGAAATTTGATCTTTCCCATACTCAGGACAAACACCAAACTCAAGTGTTCGACCATCTGATGGGCATTCATTTTTCCCCAAAGTGCCGGGGTGTCCACCTGGATGTGTTGACCTAGTTTGTAGAGTAGTTTTTCCAGCGTGGGAATCTTTTCATCTACCGGTAGCACGCCAAATTGCTGCAGGTGGTGTTCCAGGTGTTTGACGTGGAACTGCAACCACTCCGTCATGGTCAAATCGCCAAAGTAGCCATGGGTAGAGGTTTGTTCGGGTTGGACCTCCAATTGCTTCAGGAAAAATTGTACGGCGCCGTCAAATTTCTCTCGGGCTTCCGCCATGCTGGAAAAACGCAGGGGCGGAGCTTCTGTCGGTAGATTTTGCGTGCCTGGCATTTTTACATTGCGAGGAAAGGGGTAATAGCTGTTAAAAAATCGCGCTTTTGCCTTAGGCGCCACATCCGGAGGCAGCATCACTTTCCCTTTTCTGCCCTTTGCGGAACTCAAGATGGCTCCTCCCAGATGCTCGATTACATTTTGGGGGCTCATCACTCCCCAAAGTCGCTGCTCTTCCGAGACTATTTGATCTAACAGTTGTACTCTTTCCCGCAGTTTCTGAACGGATGTTTGCATGACGGATCTTTCTATTTTTTCCTAAACATAAGGCTTTCCCTGAAACTGCCTATAAAGTTGTTTCCTAAAAAAATCCGCTGCCTAGGTAAAATTGGATCGCTACGTTTTTTTGCTCCGGTTTTGCAGATATTTACTCAGGAGCAAAAACAATGCGCCACACGTCAACCAGGCTGGCAAAGTCAAAAATGACAGAAAGATGTCCTGTGAAACAGAAAGGAAGTAAAAGGTCCCAAAACTGAGTCCCCAGGCCAAGAGGACGGCTACATTGAAAGAAATGCCCGACCGTTCGGCATAATTCCTGCTGATACCAAACCGATCCGCAAAAAAGTGTTCGAATACAATGATGGCTCCCATTGGGGCCAGGATGAAGCCGTAAAGCGCGACAAAACCCAGTAATTTCATCGCAAAAGCGGGGAAAAGGCCGGCAATGGTCGCGATCGCTCCCGCCAGAATGGTTACCCAAAAGGTAGATGCGCGTGGGATGATGGCCTGGAAAGCGAGCCCTGCGCGGTAAATGGTCGGATTGGCAGTGGTCCAACCGGCAATTACTACGGCCACGATGCCAAAAATACCGATTGCATTGTAAGCTAGCGGACCGGGTGCAACCGGCGGAGCCTCCCCATTGGAAAGAAAGCTTTGTGCTTCGGGCGACTGGATATAAACTGCATACAGTAAGGCCGCCGCGATCCAGGCGACGTAGTGCCCCACATACATACCCGCTGCCGTCGTCCAGCCGGATTCGGCCGTTTTAGCGTACCGGAATACCGATAGATCCGACATACCGATGTGCATCGCTGCATTGCAAAACCACGACCACAAAACAACATGCCAGAAAGTGTATTTGATCTGACCGGGAAAAGGTTCTGAACCTTCTCCCCAAATGTTCCAAAAATCCGAAAAGCTACCAACCCCTAACTGGCCCAATGACCAGATGCCACAAGCTACAAATGCCAAAACGATGAAGGGGGCCATCCAATTGGCCGCTTTTACTACGGAATCATAGCCACGAGCTGCCACTATTGAAATCACTGCCCCAACCGACAGGACAATTACCACCCAGGTCAAACCATTGGGCATGGTATCCGTTAATTTGGGCATCTCCATGTCGAAGGGAATGCCCACTGCCGTAGCAGAAACCGTAATCATGGCACCGGCCAGAAAGCAAAATAGAATCCCATTGGCGACATTGTAAAAAGTCACCAGGTTTTTGCCGCAAATTTTCTCCAATTGGTAATATAAGGTCAATCGATGCTTGACCGCTATTTCCGCCGTCAGAAAGCGCCAGCTTAGAACCGCCATCAAATTACCGAGCAGCAATCCGACGATTAGATCAAAAGCACTCACTCCGGTAGTGAGAAAAAGGGGGCCAATCACAAACTCGGTACCGGCAGCATGCTCTCCAGCATACATGCCCAAAAAGCTTTTCCAAGATTTGAGGTGTGATTTCGGCACGGGCTGCCGTTCGAACTCTTCGGTTTGTAAAGTTGGTTGTTTTTCGTTTGTCATCGTTTTGAGTTTATGTTTGTAGACCTGTTTACCTTTGGGGCATCCTTATTCTACTGATTGTTGTTGGGTTAAGGACTGGCCAGATGATTGGGAAGGTCTTCTATCTTTTCCGAGCCGACCTGTTCCATGACCTGTTGCAATTGGGTCTTCAAAATGGAAATGGTGTGATTGCCGCCGCTTTTTCCCAAAGCCGCTACGCCATACATAAACGACCGTCCCAGGAAAGCAAATGCAGCACCACTGGCCAAGGTGCAGGCAATGTCCGGTCCGGTTCGAATACCACTGTCCATCATGACCGTAATTTTTTGTGCATATTTTGCCGCAATTGTTGTCAGAGGCTTGATGGTGGATTGTCCGGCATCCAACTGACGGCCACCGTGGTTGGAAACGATGATGCCGTCCAGTCCCAATTGAACTGCTTTTTCGGCGTCTTCTTCACTAGCCACTCCCTTCAGTACCAGTTTGCCTTTCCATTGGTCCCGGATCGGTTTTATTTTCTCTTCGTTCAACCGGCCGGTAAACGTCTTGTTCATGAAAAGGCCCAGATGGCGTAAGCTCATACCTTTTGGGATGTAGGGTTTTAAGGTTTTAAACTCCGGCTGGCCGGCCAGTAAGGTCTCCAGTGCCCAACGAGGGCTACCCAGGATCTGCAGCATATTGCTCAATGTCAGCCGGGGCGGAATGGCCAATCCGTTTTTAATCTCCTTCGAGCGATAGCCAAAAGTTGGCACATCGGATAAGATCACCAAGACCGGATACTGGGCGGCGGCGGCTCTTTTGATCAAATCGTCCCTTAGACGATTTTCCGTGGGGTGGTACAGCTGAAACCAAGCATTGCCTTCCGTGATCTCGCCAATGGTTTCGATACTGGCCGTCCCGACCGTGCTTAAGATGAATGGAATGTTGTGGTCAAAAGCAGCTTTTGCCAGTATTTCGGAAGCTCCGGGCCACATCAATCCCTGCAGCCCGATCGGGGCGATGCCGAATGGTGCGTCATAAGTTTTTCCGAATAGCTGGGTCTTTATCGAAGTGGCTCCGTGTTCATTCAGATAATAGGGTTTGAGTTGTACTTCCCTGATCTCAGCCGTATTCCGCTGCAGATTAATTTCCGAATTACACCCACCGTCCAGGTATTCAAACGCAAAGCGTGGAATCCTTTGCTTGGCCTTATTGCGTAAGTAAGGAATGTCCGGATAGTTTGGATTGTATTTAATCTCCATTTCGCGCTATTTGTATTTCTTTAATGCATAGTGCTTTTTCAAAAACCTCTTACCCGGCGCCTGATCAGCTATGACCATGGCCGCTCCCAAGGCAGATCCCAAAGGAGACTGGGTAATTCGCATTTTCACATTGGAAAAATGTTTGGCCAGCAGGGCTACATAAATCGGGTTATCGGCAAATCCACCATCGATGTAGATCTTATTGATCGCCGTCTTTCCAATTGCTCTTTGGGCAGATTCGATTTGTAAATCTACTAACTCAATCAATAATTGATGGAAAGCGCTGGCAAAGTCATCGAAGGCGGATAAGTCGGATGTATTGAATTGCTGCGGCCCCAATCGCAGTTTGCGATAAATTTCGCGATCAAATTTTACGGTTCGCTGATCTCCCTTGTCTTTCCCGAAATAGGTTAGCAGTCGTTCCAGCTGCACTTTGTATTCATGGCCCAGAAAAAGCCTGGATGCTCTTACGACCTGACCATCTACCCGCATAAAATTCAGACAATCGGCTTGCAGATCGTCTCTGGTTAGGTCTCCATCAGCGAAAGGATTTAATGCAATACTCCAGGTACCGGTAGACAGCAATAAGAATGGCTTTCGGCCTGCTTTTAAATAAGGCAATAATGCGGAAGAACTGTCGTGGATACCCGCACCGATTTTTATCATCTTTTGCCCGTAACGAGCGTTGATACTGGTAGCGGTATCAATGATAGGCGGAAGTATGTGGTCAATCCCTTCTGCATAGACCCATTGGTGATAGTCGTGATTGGCATAATCCCAAAGTCCGGTATGACAACCGATGCTGGTATATTCGCTAACGGGAATGCCAGTGAAAAGAAAGCTCAAATATTGAGGGAAGTGCAGTGACCACCGGATTTTTCGAAACACTTCCGGCTTGGCATACTTCAACCAGTACAATTGCAATCCCGAATTGAGCATACCCAGGGGCGGAGAGGCCGTTTCGCCGGCGAACCGCAGTTTATCGCCGTATTTTTCGTAAAAGAAAGACAATAGGTCTTCGGGATATGGTTTCAGGTAATTGTAAAGGGGAGCTACCGGTCGCCCCTTTTTGTCGATGTGAACGAAGCTGGCCCCGTAGGTCGAAAAATTAATGGCCCGTAAGTCAAACCGCTCATCGTTTAAAGTTCGCCGAAATACTCTTCTAATCCAATCCTGAATCGACCGTAAATCATCGCAGGGGTGTCCATCTTCGTCTTCGATTTCATCAAAGCGTTGATACTCCTTATGAACTTCCTGATAATCTTCATCAAAGAGAAAGAATTTCTTATTGGTCTTTCCGATATCGAATACGGCGGTAACTTTTTTCATAATCCCGTGGCTACGGTTTCCAGTCCTCTTTCCTCCATTAAAGTCTTTCTAATGTTGGCTTCGCGCAAATAACTAATCGGATCAATGACGCCCCCTGACCTAAGCCTGGCCTCTTTCAGCAAAGGCCGGAGGTCGGTACGGTAAGCATCTTGCATAATTTCCTGGGCACGGGTCACATCATTCCCCATCCTGGCTTCCTCCAATTGGTTCTGATCGACAATCAAGGCCTGGGCGTAGGCCAGACGGATGGCTTCGAGGCTTTGGACCAAATCTTCCAATGGATCTTTAACATTATGGCTGGCATCGATCATCCAGGCTAGTGGTGGATTATCGGCATGATTGTGATTCATGCCGTAAACCAGTTCATTGAAGATCAAAAAGAGTTGATAGGGCTTAATACTGCCAACGGTCAGATCATCGTCGCCGTACTTACTATCATTGAAGTGAAAACCACCAAGTTTGCCGCGCCACATTAAGGTCGCCACAATTTGCTCAATATTGGTATTGGGCAGATGGTGCCCCAGGTCGACCAAACAATAGGCGCGTTCTCCACATG
>JANQRV010000054.1 GCA_028284395.1 Saprospiraceae bacterium | reverse complement strand
AGCGATAATAAGTCGGCAATTCTTGCCAACGTAAATGACAGTGGCCTTTTCCTCACCTGGGTCAACCCCGACTTTGAAAATGAAGTGGATGGTGTCGTCAATGCAAACGTGTTATTTTACCTCGGGCTGGAAATTCCATCCGTTATCGATGATCTTTGCCAGAGTGTCCTCCATGCCAAGCCCTTTTCGCAGTGGTATCGAGACCCATTGATTTTCTATTACATGATTGCCAGGGCCTTCGAGAAGGGAATTGCCCGTCTTCAGAGTGTTTCCGTTGCAATCATTCAGCAGATAGAAGAGATGCAATGCGCAGATGGTAGGTTTGGCAATCATTTACAAACCGCGCTAGCGGTCAACATTTTAAACAAGTTCAATCACCACCAGCCATCCTTTTTCCGGGGAGTAAGCGCTTTAATCCGTACGCAAAGCCAAGATGGCTCCTGGGGAGTTTGCCCGTTTTATCGAGGTTGGAACAACCATTATGGTTCTACTGCCCTAACTACAGCCTTGGCTTTTGAGGCACTACTACTAGATGAAAATCAGTTGGCCCATGATGAATGAAATAATAAACAGGTTGCCGCGAGCGGAGTTCACCGATTTGGTTCCCTTATCCAACTGGTCCGAAATTTTACGAATAGCGAAAACCTTGCCTCCATTATCGGGTGGGGGATTCGAATATCATTTACAAAGTCCAATAAACCGGACCGATTTTCTGGTTCGGATTCAAAGCGCAGACTGGAGTCGGGCTGCTCTTGCCGGCCAATATTTCGAATGGCCTTTTCGCAAAGACATGGATACCAATGATACCTGGGAACGGGTACGAATCTTTGCCAAACAATGGGCAGACCCCAAGAGTACATTACACAATACCATTGAAAATGTTTGGTTGGAATTTGATGTAAATGGATTGGGGCAGGGCTTGCCCAACCCCTCGGTGTTCTTCGACCTGGATCGAAAGCAGGAATTGACAGGAGCCTTGAAGACCGCACTTCTTGCAAAAGTAATGAACGGATTTGGTCAGCGTGGGGCTACTGGTATCCTAACTCACCTGCAACGCCAGCTGGAACGAACACCGAAAAACATTTGCCTCTACTACATCGGCTTAATGCTGGCCCGCCAAAGCGAAGGACTCCGACTCTGTTTCGCCGGAATGAGTCCATTACAAATGATCCCTTTCATTAAATCTACCGGTTGGGTCGGGGATTACTCCGAATTGGCAACGCTCATCAATGGCCTCCCGAGAGAAACGGAGAAATTAGTCCTAAACATAGATATGAACCCAGGCCCGGGACCGAGAATCGGTATCGAGGTTTTCCTGCCTTCAACAACGCAATGGCGTCAATTCTTCATGAATTTGGAAGAAATGGATCTTTGTTCCGCTGAAGAAAGCAGAGCCATTTTGGCCTGGCCCGAAGAAACACCATTTCCCGATGACGAATTTCGGACGAAATTGAGTCGCACTCATGGAAGAGAAATTTCCCTACTGATCCGGCGCCTAAACCACGTTAAGATCACGCTTACATCGACGGGGAAGACTTTGGCGAAGACCTACCTTTATTACGGTTACTACTAAGGTAGCTAATCGGCGGCTTTCGTCGATCCGAAATACTTTGTTCCCCTTTTTAATGATCTGAATTATTCCTACTTTAGGTGTTCACATGACGGAAAGCTACTATACCTATGAAAAGGCTATTACTTATTTTGCCGTGTTCGCTCATGGTTTTGCTTGGCTTATTTTCCATAAATTACTGTTCTACAGTAGGAAAAACCACCAGCGAGATGCCCGAAGTTGTAGATTTCAACCTTCACATCAAGCCCATACTCTCGGACCGCTGTTTTAAATGCCATGGTCCCGACAAAAATCAGCAGCAAGCCAATTTAGCACTCCACACGGAAGAGTTGGCTTTCGCAGAATTGACGGAAAACCCCGGGCATTTTGCCATTGTTCCGGGCGACCCCAAGAACAGCGAATTAATGAAGCGCATTACGGAGGATGACCCAACCTTATTGATGCCACCACCTGAATCCAACCTAACATTAAATGAATACGAGATTGCACTTATGCGAAAGTGGATTGAGCAAGGTGCTCCGTGGAAAGATCACTGGGCCTTTATTCCTCCGCAAAAACCTGATGTTCCCAAAAGCGACAAAGAGCATTGGGCACAAAACACCATCGACCATTTTATCCTGGCCAAATTGGATCAGCTAGGTGTACCTCCGGCCTCACCAGCAACCAAAGAAGCATTGCTCAGAAGGGTAAGTTTCGACTTAACCGGCCTCCCTCCCACTCCCGAAACAATTGAACAGTTCTTAGCCGATGACTCGCCCAACGCCTATGAACGCATAGTTGATCAATTGCTCGCGTCTACTGCCTATGGCGAAAGAATGGCGATCGATTGGCTGGATGTTGCTCGCTATGCGGATTCACACGGCTATCAAGATGATCGTCCACGAACGATGTGGCCATGGAGAGATTGGGTGATCCGAGCCTTTAATTCAAACATGCCTTATGATCAGTTCGTCACCTGGCAATTGGCCGGTGATTTACTGCCCTCATCCTCCTATGAGCAGAAGTTGGCAACCGGCTTCAATAGAAACCACGCCATCACTCAGGAGGGTGGAGTAGTCGACGAAGAATATCTAACCGAATACGCTGCCGACCGGACCCAAACCTTTGCCACTGCTTTTTTGGGTCTAACCATGGAATGTGCCCGATGCCACGACCATAAATACGATCCCATTTCGCAAGAAGATTACTATAGCCTCTTCTCATTCTTCAACAATATCAAAGAAGAAAGAGGTAAGATCAGCTACTACGACAAAGCTCCCGTCCCCAACATGGTCGTCCAGGATGCCGACTTGACAGCCAATATTGAAGAGGTGAAATCAATGATTGACCAACTGGAGAACGAGAAGGAAAAACTGAAGAACAATAAGAGCAAGGATTTTGAGGAATGGTCGAGATCCGCCAACCTCAAGGATGTCCTGCATCAATCGATTCAGGATCACCGAATAGCCTATTGTACATTGGATGAAACCGACGGAAATCCATTTGTCAACCTTGCCAATCCGTCGATTGAGACGGGCCTCAACATTAATTTACCGCCGGAAATCGAAGCCCCTGTCCGAACCGTAGGCTTTTCCGGTCAGGCATTACAATTCAACGGTGCCAATCATCTGAGTATCGGGGATATTGGAGACTTCGAACATTATGATGATTTTTCGATTGGAGGACGGATCAAACACAGCGGGAAACACGAGAAGGATGCCGGCATCATTAGCCGTCGAAACGGCGAATTACAACGGCAGGGTTACGACCTCTCGCTGAGTAAAGACAACCGGCTACGGATGCGTTTAATCGGAGAGCGCAATCATCTCATTATCGTCGAAAACCGAAAGAGGTTGAAGCCCAACACCTGGTATCACGTCATGGTTACTTACGATGGAAGTGGTGTCTCCTCCGGCGTAAAAATTTACATTGACGGAGAAACGGGTAAACATAAAGTGATCGAAGACAACCTGGATAAGCGAAGTCTTTTGAATGGGAATAACCTCCTGGTCGGCAACTGGAATCACCGAGCGGTCAATTTAAAGGACTTATATGGATTTGCCGGCGGAACTGTCGATGAAGTACTGGTCTTCGACCGACAACTGTCGCCGGTGGAAATTACCTACATCGCCAATGGTGAATCCCTCCCGAAACAACCATCCTCCAAAGACTTGTTTCTACACTACCTCATTCAGGAAGATTTAGACTTCGACAAACTAAGAAAAGAATTGAAACTATACCGGCGCCACGATCTCGACGTACCATCGGTCATGATTATGGAGGAGATGGACACCGTCAAAGCTACCTACATCTTGGCTCGCGGGGCCTATGACGCCCCTACTACCCCAGTGGAAAGAAAAACTCCCGTTTCTATTCTTGATTTTCCCGAGAACTTACCTAAGAATCGTCTTGGCTTAGCCCGATGGTTATTCACTCCGGAAAACCCGTTGACCGCCAGGGTTTATGTCAATCGTCTGTGGCAGATGCTCTTTGGCAAGGGTCTCGTCAGTACA
>JANQRV010000031.1 GCA_028284395.1 Saprospiraceae bacterium | reverse complement strand
CCGCGCCAAACTGAGCTGCCCTTCTCCCGCTGCGATTTCTCCGCTACCCGTTTCACAGGCACTTAAAACGACCAGATCCGCTATTAGATCTAGGCCGGGAATTTCCTGGGCGTACATCAAGCGCGCGCGCTCCACCGGAATTTCTCCGTTACCTCCCAGTAATGCCACATCGTTCGGAGTTCTGGAGGCTTTTCCCCCGGGGCCAGCGACCGGCCTGGTCGGTTCGCCGGTATGGGTAAAGGCAAGCCACGAAAATTCTGGGTTTTGGGTCAGTGCCTTTGCATGACCGTGAAAATGAACGATCCGGTATTGTTTGACAATTTCTTTGAAAGTTTTCATCAGGGCCTGATTTCCCAACAACGTCCTTCCTGTAAACATTTTTTCCATTTCCCTAACCACTCTTTTGCCGCCGGCTACCTGCTGCAAACTGCAGTTAGCATAATCAGGTGCTACTCCCAAGTAATCCATTTCGGCCCTTTTCGTTCTTTTTCGCTTTTGAACCCCACCCCATAGTGTGCTGACCGATGTAGCTTGCAAGACGTTGTAATCCCTTACTAAATACGGAAGTTCTCCGTAGGCCAAAGCAGGTCCTTGAAAGGTTTCTTGCAAGGACAGGTCAAAAGGAAAATAATTTAAAACGCCATCCGGTACAAATACCAGGCTTTTAAAAGATCCGCTTTGAATGTAAGCGGCAATCAATAGATCATACATTCTCTTTCCGTGCTTGCTATAGCGATCAAACAGCCACGATTCCCGGCCCGATTCGGCGTAGATGTTCCAATCCTGTAATACTTCGGTATACGTCTTAATGATCTCCCCCATATCCTCCGGCATCTCCAGTCGATCGAAGATGACCTCGTTGCGGGAGATCGCCATTACATAAATGGCATCCGTGCCGTAGAAATACTCCAAAATCAGCGCATCGTTTTGTAGCCGGGAGCGGACTTGCTGCAGAGATAGGATAGATTCGGAAATGGATCGACTAAAACTTCGGTTGGCAGCGGCCAAAGAGTCGATTTTCCGATCGTAAGTCGCTTTAATCCGATCGATCTTATTGGCCAATTCATTCACTTGCTCTTGCTCATTGGCTGTCCTCACCTCAAAAAGCAGGGTCTTGTAAAAACTCATCTGCACTTTCAGGTCCTTCAGGATTTCATATTCTTCGACCGACAGATTGCTTTCCATTGCCCGGTCTTCTCTCAAACTGGCGTTCAATAAAACTGCCCGGCTCTTTTCCAGATATTTAAAGGCGTCTTCCAGTACGTCTTCATCTTGATAGCGATGGTATTTTTCGTAGAGGCTAAGCATCAATAACTCGTAGACATCACGGCTCTCTGACAGGTTCTGAAATTGGGCAGACTGATAGGAATAAGTCTCCCTCAGTTGATCTTCCAATTGTATGGTTACCTTGAGTGTCGATAAGACTGCTTCCAGATCAGCTTCCGTTTTGGCTTGGGCGTACAAGGCCTGGGCTTTAACGATCAAAGCTTCCAAAACCGCCACTTCCGGAATAAAGTATTGAGGATCGGGATCGGGATAGCGGCCCCGGCCGACGAACTTGGGAATTAAACGCCGAAGCGCCCTTTGGCAGTAATCAAGCGTTTCATCGTATTGTAGTCTCTGGAGCGTCACCTCAGCCATTCCAATTTCATTTTTGGCTACCTCTCTCCTATTGTGATTGGCATAGGTGCTGGTGTCCAGGTCAAATGCCCTTTGGTAGTAACCCAAAGCTTCGGAATATCTTTCCTGTTCCACCAAAATCTCGGCTTTCAAAGTGTAGTTTTGGGCCTGTTGCCGTGGGTCCTGGATCAAACCTATGGCGTTCTCCGTCAAAGCAGCGGCCACCGGAACCCTCCCTTCTTCTAACAGTGCTCGAGCCTTGGCCGAGTAGAGAATTCCCTTTAAGTCCTGAAGTGCAGGCTGGCCGGGATAGTCCTTCAGGAATTCATTGACTAAAGCCAAACCTTCGTCGAAGTTTTCAACAGCCTTGCCAATTTCTTCTGCATCCCAATAAGCGATACCCAATTCACAATAGACCTCAATGACGTCATCCCAGGCTCCGCTGACCTTGCAGGAGTCCAGGGCCTGATTCAACAGGACAATGGCTTTTTCATTGTCTCCAAGTCGGGTGTAAATATTGGCCATGGGCTTATAAAGATATGCGCCGGAATTGTTCAAGATCCCCTTTCTTTCGTGAATCACGATCGCCTTTTCGTAAAATTGTTTCGCCTGGTAATGATCGCCAACGCGTTTGGACAAATAGCCGAGTTGAATGTAAAATTCCCCGAATGTCTCATCATAAAGATGTTCTTTCCGTTTGTTGGCTTCTTCCAAGGCCGGCAACAGCAAAGAAAGAGCCTCATCGGGAAAGCCGTCACCGGACAGGATCGTACCGGCGGTCCGTAGACAAAATAGCCAATCTACGTAGGCCTCATTACCGTGGTAACAATCTGCTGCCTTTTCCCAAAGTTCGATAGCCGGCTGCCCCGAATTGTTCTGTGCTTGATCTTCGAAAGTCCGGCAGTCATTTTGGGGAAAAGCAATCTTGACAAAAAAGAATGAAAAGACCATGGGCAGGAAGGCCCGGAAAGTGTTTTTGGGGAAGTTCATATTTTTTTTGGATTTGGATCATCATGCGATTACACTACAAAGATCAAATTTTCTAGTGTGATTGGCAATTCAAGTCGCTTTTTTTTACTGCTTTGATACTTGAATTGCCAACCACCCCAATCCAAACCCAATAACACGAATAAAAACAAAGAAGCCCCACTGGCCTCAAAGAAAGAAATGGATGCACCTAGAAGTTATAATGCAGGAATAAATGGCTGAGATTGTAATCGGTACGCAGGGCCACCAAATGGCCAAAGCGGCGATGGAAGCGATAACCAATGGACAATCCCGGAGTACCCAGAATATTGAAAATCTCAAAACCCGCAAAAAGGCTATGGTCAATTCTATCGCCAAAGTTAAGTGCACTCAACGATTGACTTTCGCTGTTCAAATTAGCCGACAGCAGTAGCGAAGCCATGTAACCTGCTGAAATCCCAAACATGCGGTTATTGGTGTACGGAGCCAGGATACCTCCGGGCAAAGATTTCGGCACGAAGCGAATCTGCAAGGGCACCAAGTCGAGGTACCAGGAATTCAGCGGCCCTCCGGTCGTACTCAAATTCACTCGCGAAGCCATTAATTCCGCCTGATACCAGAACTCAGGTAATGCCTGTGTAGATATTTTTCGCTGTTTCGCAAAACTTTCAGACAAAGAACCGAACCCCTTCCTAGCCGTCACTCCAAAATGGAATCCGGCCGCACCAGTGCTGCCAAACCCAGTGGCATTTACACCGGCTTTCGCTCCGAAATACCAGGGGAGCTGCAGGCGCTGTGGTTGTCTAACGATGGTATAGGCAGGGCTTGTTCTCAGTGGTACACCGTCCATATAGATCGTAGCTACGGCTTTGACCGTATCCCCCACTTGAAAGTTGATGTTCTTAGGAGTCAATTCGTATTTTACAAAACCGGAAGAGGCGTCATGCGCCAGAGAATCCGGCATATCATCATCTTGCACCAATGCTGCAATTTCGGCCGTTCCGGGAAGGAAACCAGCGCCATCGGTTCGGACAATGGTCCAACCCAGCTTATCGGCTCCGACTGGTTTTACCGTATTGGCGAAATCACTCCCGGAAGGATCGTAGGCAGTCTTCATATCATCATAAGACAGTAAATTGAGCTGATCATCAATTTCGGACTCCACTTCTACTTTCTTCGCAGAAGCCGAACCGAAGTTTTGAAAATTAACCGTATACTTCCAAGGCTGGGTTTGCGTCCCCGGTAAAATGTAAACCGGATCCACTTCAATATTATTCGGGTCTCTGGATAAGCGAATACCCAGCGTATTGGTCGTCAGATCATCCGGACTAAAGAAGTTGTTGTTGCCCGTTGTTGTCGTCCCTCCGTCTTGCCCGACTGGGAAACCAAATAAGTCGCCAAAAGAGATGGGATCGTCGTCTTCCTGTGGATCAAATTCGATGGCAGACGCCATAAACAAAGGTACGGAAGCATCGTTCAGTACCTCCGTAGTTCCACCACCATCTTCATTCTCGACTTCAATCTGGTCGGGATTACCCTGGAAAAAATCGTTGAGGTCCCCACTTACCTTTAGCGTCAGAAAAATGGTCCGTTCTCCCAATTGGCCGGGGTCAAGGCTACTAAAATCCCAGGCTAAGGCGCCGGAATACCCCAGGGCGTTTCCGGGATTCACACTGGTCAGTCCATTGGTTTGGCCACTTACTCCTACCACCGAAACCTCTTCTTCCGGGTACATAAAATACAAGGTCCCGGATGCACTTTGCTGACGATCGATATTTCTGAAATTCAAAGCGACGATCACAGTGTCTCCCGGCACACTGGAGTTCCAGTTAAATTCCGTATTCACCGATTTGTTGGCAGGAACGCCATCAAAATTAGAGGGCTGGTCGCCAGGACTTACAAAACCGGCGGGTTTGACCGGACGGCGGGTAACGGGAGGCTCTTTATCATTGGTATAAATTCCTCTGACCAAAAGCGATACTTCGCGTTCAGCCGTACTCGTATAAGCGTGCATTACCGTATCCCCACGGCGGTACTTACCGTCGCCGAACATCCAGAAATATTCCCACCGGGCAGGTTCTATCTGTCCAGCGATGATGTCATCCGGTTCCGACTTAAAATTCACTTCATCCCAGTCGACATAAAACTTAAGCGAATTTCCGATGGTATCGACCCGGATTTCCGGCTGGTTAGAGGCCCAAAATGCAGAACGCTCGATCAATGGTTGTGCGTTTAGTGAGGAATCGGTCACCAACCAAAAGAATGCAATCAAAACGAAACTTTGCCTGATCATAGAAAGCTTTTTTATTATTTGTCGGGACAAGATGGAATTGTAAAGTGATGTAGAAAAGAATGTGGCATTCAATCCTCGGAAAGACATGATGAGCATTTGGTAATTTGAGATTTAATCATCCCTATAACGACAAAGTGAGGCTAAAAAATTACCTCACTTTGCAAGTTTTTTCTCGAATTCGCTAAAATTCACTTGATTATCGATGCAAATAATCGCTCCTATTGCTCTCGCAAATAGGCATTGACTTGATCAAGCACCTTTTCCGCGGTAAAGCCAAATTTATCATCCAGCACTTTGTAGGGAGCCGAATAACCAAAATGAGTCATACCGAAAACCTTGCCCATCGGACCGACCAATCCCTGAAGATTGACCGGCAGTCCGGCCGTAAGACCAAACACTGGAATTCCGGTCGGAATGACGGCTAACTGATATTCTGATGATTGGTTCCGAAATACCCCTTCCGATGGCACGGAAACCACATTGACTTTCAGGCCCTTTTGTTCGCGTAGCAGCTGGGCAGCACCAACCAAGGTAGACACTTCCGAACCGTTGGCCAAGAGGATGATATCCGGAGAGACATCATCCGACTCTACTACGTATCCACCCAATTGTGCTTGTTTCGCCTGTTGATAGCTGGCTCCCGGTAAATTGGGAATACCTTGCCGGGACAGGATCAGCCCAGAGGGTGTTTCCCGGTTTTTGAGGGCCATTTCCCACGCGACAACCGTTTCATGCCCGTCCGCTGGGCGTAGGGCCAGGAAGCTATTTTTGCCGGAGTGGTTCTTAAGTTTTTCAACCAGGCGGATCTGCGCCTCCTGCTCGATCGGCTGATGCGTCGGTCCGTCTTCTCCAACTCGGAAAGCATCATGGGTCCAAACGAAGATGACTTGTTTTTCCATCAAAGCAGCCAAACGAACGGCGGGTTTCATAAAATCGGAGAATACGAAGAAAGTGCCGCAAACCGGTATTACTCCTCCGTGTAGGGCCATACCCGTACAGAGTGCCGCCATCGTCAATTCCGACACTCCAGCCTGGAGAAAGGAACCGCTGAAGTCCTGATATTTGAAAGAAGTGGTTTTCTTCAAAAAATAATCGGTCTTATCACTGTTGGAGAGATCCGCAGAAGAAACGATCATATTTTCGACATGATCCGCTAAATGGGCCAAAACGACTCCGGAAGCGTCGCGAGTCGCACTGTTTTCTTTAGGTTGGATACTGCCAAAATCAATGTTGGGCAATTCTCCTTTCAAGAAATTATCCAATTTTGCGGCAAGGTCCGGATGCTTCGCCTGCCATCCTTGATAAGTGGCTCGATGAGCTGCAATGGCTTTCCGGTTGCGATCTTTCACCTGATCATAGTATTCCTGAACATCCGGAAAAATCACGAACGGATTGGCGGGATCGCCGCCCAAAGACGAAATGGTATTTTCGTAAGAAGCCTTGGTTTTTCCCAAAGGCTTTCCGTGGGTTTCTACGGCACCTTCATAGGGTGTACCATCTTCCAAAACAGCTCCTTTACCCATGATCGTTTTCCCAATGATCAAGGAAGGTTTGCCCGTCTCAGCGATACTTTGATTAATGGCATCGCGAATGGCACTCTGATCGTGGCCATCCACTGTTATCACGTGCCAGCCCCAGGCTTCGTATTTCTTAGCAGTATCCTCCGTCATTACTTCATCTACCATACTCGAAAGCTGCACATCATTGGCATCGTAGAACATAATCACGTTCCCCAGGCCTAAGAAGCCTGCGATGCGACCTGCACCCTGCGAAACTTCTTCCTGGATGCCCCCATCCGAAATATAGATGTAGGTCTTATGCGCCATCCACTCTCCGAATCGCTCCACCAAAAATCGTTCGGCAATGGCGGCTCCGATTCCAAAAGTATGACCTTGCCCCAAAGGACCGGAAGTATTTTCTATTCCCTTGGCAACATCTAACTCGGGATGACCAGGTGTAGGACTTCCCCATTGTCTGAAATTGCTTAGGTCTTCCATGGAAAAGAGACCCAACAAAGAAAGCTGGCTATAAAGCATCGCCGACAAATGACCAGGATCGAGGAAGAAGCGGTCCCGAAAGGGATAACTGAGATCATCTGGATCAAAACGGAGAAATTCTGAATAAAGCACGTGGACGAAATCGGCTCCTCCCATCGCCCCACCTGGGTGACCGGATTTAGCTTTTTCGACCATTGCTGCAGAAAGGACGCGAATATTGTCTGCCGCCGACATTGAAACTTGAGCGGGATTCAGTGTAGATCCTGATGCCATGACTAAGGATTGTTAAAATTTAATAAGAACCTTCTTGAAATCAATGGCAAATAAATAGCTTTTATTTAAAGTATCGTAATTTTTAGAATCCGTTTTACTTTTTTAGCCGCAATATTTTCAAACGTAACAAAGCTTTCATCCTACCTCCCCTTCTGTTTCCCGGTATTCAAACCAATCGAAATCGGCAGGTCCTCGTTGGCCGGACAGATCCTGGCAACAGATGCCTACAAAAGAACCAGTAAAGGCAGGCCGATAACGGTGAATGTCATCCCGTACGTAGTCATCCGACAATATGCTACCGTCTAATGCCGGGCCTACAAGATGCCAATGATCCGGTTCTATTGCGTAGAAAAACCGGATCACCGAACGGTGAAAGGTGACCTTCAAAAAAACGGGACCGGTTGGTGGTAAGATAACCGGATTTTCCATTGGTTCAGAAGTTCGAAAACGATCGCAAGAAATAATGCTCAGAACTCTGTTTCCCGCTTCATCGGCCGAAACATACAGGTAGTGATAGTGACTGGTATTGTAATAG
>JANQRV010000613.1 GCA_028284395.1 Saprospiraceae bacterium | reverse complement strand
AAAATAGTCGAAATGGAGAACGAGGTCTGGAAAAGTAAAACCATCACGAGCTCCCTCGAAGTAGACCTCCAACTTTTGCTTCTCCACCTCCGACCGTTGAATTTCATCCAACAATGCGGAGAACCCTCCTTTATTTAAAATGTGTTCCTGGATTTGAGCACCGTACTTTTGGACGACTTGTTCGACCCCGGCACCAACGCTGAAAGCCTCTTTGTCGGTAAAGGGAACACTTACCGTCTGGCCGGATTGTAAGGTGATTTCAAAGAGATTAAAGGGGATGGAGAGCTTAAATGCCATGGGCGTGCTATTTACGTCGTATTTTGGAGCTTAAATGTAGCGGTTAATCTGTAAATCCACAAGGGGGCAATTGGCCTCATCTGCGAATTCAGATGATAATGATGCCTTCTGCTTCCCTTCCAAAACTTGCATGTGTTTGCCGACAATACCGGAATCCGCTCACCAATGCCAGTAGAGCGTCGATCTGATGCCAATTGGTGATTTGCGGTTGGTCGATAATGGGATAGGGGAGGGTTTTAGCTACGACTGAAAGAACATCGGGTATCTGCTCTTTCTGTTTCTTGTATCCCGATTCGGTTAATCCCAATTCTTTTGCCAGGTATCCCGGATAGACTTCCAGGACCGGACAAAAATGCTGCGAAACCTTTGCTTTAAGTCGCATGGCACGGGCGGTCAAGCCTCCGAGGAACATGGGAGACATCGCCTTTAATGTCCGGTCGGCCTCCCGGTAAAAGTAATCGTTGTACTCCTGCGGGGCGTAGTATACTCCCGGCAGTGATAAGGGGGCATCGATGAACAACAGTGAGGGACGGTGGTTTTCGATCAATGCTTCGATAAAAGCATCTGCATCTTTGCGCTTCGCTACCTGGAATAGCTGGATGATTCCGTTATTTGCCAGTCCGAAGACGGTTGTTCCAGCCAGTTTACTACCGTAATCAACACCGGCAATGCAAGGGAATGCGTTGGAATTCATCATGATCCTTTAGTTTCGATTTAGCAGCTGCAAAATGGCCGAAACGGTATCCGTATGAAAAGTTTCTTGTCGAACGATGTAATGGGCCTGGTGATAGTATACCTGTCTTTCCTCTATTTTTTTTTGGATGAATTCCAACAGTTGCTCGCGCGTTTTGTTCTTTAGGAGTGGCCGGTGATCTTGCTGGTCAATGAGCCTTTGTTGCAACGTCTCGGGGGAAGCATCCAGATAGATGGTCACACCATGGGCATTCATCCAGTCCATATTGTCGAAAAAACACGGCGTACCACCACCGCAGGAGATGATGGCTTTTGTATGGGTGGTCATTTGGTGCAATGCATCGCGTTCCAGGTTCCGGAAATGCTTTTCTCCAAAATGGTTAAAAATTTCGGGAATGGAAGCTTTCGCCATGGCTTCGATCTGATCATCGAGGTCCACATAAGGGAGATCCATATGTTTAGCGAGAAGGCGACCCGTATAGCTTTTGCCGCTTCCCATAAAGCCCAGGAGAAAAATACGCATCCTTCAGTATTGAGAATTTGAAACAGACCCAGGATACAAAATTATGAACAAATTTCTGCTAACATCTCCAAAAAGCTATAAATTTGCATTTTTGATTGTAACTTGTAAGGAGACTCGAAGACCTCCTCGTTAAAATTAGAATTAATGAAACCATTGAGTAAGCTCATGCTGGCAATAATGATCCTGCTGACTGGAGTTGGAGCATTTTCTTGTCAGAGTGGAAGTGAAATGACGAAGGAAAAGTCGGTACAGGAAATCACAAATGCGAGCAAGATTACCAATTCATCCATTATTCGCAATCCGGTAACTGCTGCAGTTCCAGAAGACACGGTCAATGTAGCTAAAATGTCTTTTGAGAACACCACCTACAATTTCGGCGAGGTGACGGAAGGGGAAGTCGTCACTCACGTTTACCGTTTTACCAATACCGGAAATCAACCCCTGGTTATTTCCAATGCCCGTTCCACTTGTGGATGCACGGTTCCGGATTGGCCAAAGGAACCGATTGCACCCGGTGAAAAGGGACAAATCGAGGTGAAATTCAATACGAGCGGGAAGGGAAACAATCAGCGAAAGCCGGTTACCATTACGGCCAATACCTATCCGGCTGCGACCGTTGTCCACCTGGAGGGTTTTGTTGTTCCTAAAGAAGACCCTGCCCAGGCAGTCAACAAATAATTGGCCAACTTTTTGATCACTTAAACTTGAGTTTTCAACGAATTCAACATAAATTTTTGAGACATGGTATTTTATGGAGATCCGATCATTTTGCAAGCAGCCGCCGACCCCGGGACACTGAATTTTGTTTTCCTGGGAGCAATGTTGTTGGTGTTCTGGTTGTTTTTGATCCGTCCACAAGCGAAGAAACAGAAAGAGCAACGCAAATTTGTTGACGATTTGCAAAAAGGAGATCAAGTTGTGACCGCTAGTGGCATTCTCGGAAAAATCACTAAAATCGAAGAAGCCATCATTACTTTGGAAGTGGGAACCAAGGTGTATCTGCGAGTCACTAAAAATATGGTTTCAAAGGAGTTAACGGATGCAATTTTCGTCTCTGCTTGATCGGTTGAAGGACCGATTGCGAAAAAACATTAGTGAAGATCGCGCTACGTTCTTGACTTGCATTGCCATTGCTCTGATCTTTTGGTGGCTGGTCAAAATGTCCAATTATTACCTCACCGAGAAACCAGTTCTTTTCTCTTTTTCTTTGCCGGAAGGCAAGGCGTTTTCCGTTTATCCACCGGAGGAACACACCGTAGAAATACGCGGTACCGGTTGGGGTTTAATGTTCGAATTCTTTTCCAATCCGAAAATTCGATTGCATTACAACTTAGCGGACGAAAACCCGCAAATGCTGAACCAGATGCGACTCAGTAATGACATCAGCAATCAATTTGCATCCAAAGAAATCAATATTTCACGGTATGGCTACGACGGTTTTAGTGTGGCTTTAGAAGACCGGATTGAGAAAGAAGTTCCCATCCGCCTCTTGGAGCGATTGTCCTATGCCGACGAATATCATTTGAGGGATTCCATAACGATGAATCCAGGGAAGGTGACCGTGAGTGGTCCGGAGTCTCTCGTCCGGCAGATTGAATTTTGGACAACCGATTCTTTGATTCTCGAAAATCTCAATAATTCGGTGGCGGTCGATTGTAGTTTGAGGGAGCCTTCCAAGGAGATCGAGCTTAATTTCGCTGAGACGCGAGTCGAAATTCCGGTGGAGCAATACACGGAACGCTCTTTCCTCATTCCCGTGAAGGTCAGAAATGCCCCCGACAGTCTGAAGATATTTCCGGAGAAGATTAAACTGACCTGTGTCATCGGTCTGAGTCAGTACAATGAAATTTCATCAAAAGATTTTTCTTTGCAAGTGGATTTGAAAGAGGCCGAAAAGAATGGAAGCAAGAATACCGTTCCGGTAGTACTTACGCATTACCCTCCCTACGTTACAAATGTTGTTTACGCTCCGCGTGCTGCGGAGTTTTTCATCATCAAGAAAGATTCTCTTGCCGTAGAGGTCGACAAACCATCGATTCCTCAATAATTTTCAAACTTATGGCAGGTCATAATAAATGGTCAAAGATCAAGCGGAAAAAAGGTGTGTTAGATGCCAAGCGATCCAAAATCTTTTCGCGAATTTTAAAAGAGATTTCCGTAGCAGTGAAAGAAGGTGCCAGTGGAGACCCCGATTTCAATCCGCGCCTGCGTCTGGCTTTGGCCAATGCCAAAGGGGCCAATTTGCCAAAGGAAAATATTGAACGCGCCATCAAAAAAGCATTGGAGTCCGATTCCGGGGCACTGTATCAACCTACCTACGAAGGATATGCCCCCGGAGGTGTCGCCGTTTTTTTAGAGTGTACAACCGACAACTTGAAAAGAACAATTGCCAGCGTGAGGGCTACCTTCAGCAAAGGGGGAGGCAATCTGGCAACTTCCGGTTCGGTAGATTTCCTATTTGAGCGCAAGGGCTTTTTTGTGATTCCGCGGGGTAGCTACGATGTTGAGGAACTGGAACTGGAGTTGATAGAAGGAGGAGCAGAAGAGATTGAATTAGATGAAGAGAGCAGCGAAATTACGGTTACGGTAGATTTTGGCGATTTTGGCAATATGCAGAAGAAATTGGAAGACTTGAAACTCGAACCCTCCAGCGCCACTTTGGAAAGAATTCCCACCACCACCGTAAACCTCGATGCGGAAACTGCGCATAAGGCACTGCAACTGGTGGAAACACTTGAAGACGACGACGATGTGCAACAAGTTTTTCACAACCTCGAAATGCCCCCGGAAATTGAAGCACAGCATTGACCATAAAAAATTACCCCGCTATTCACTTTAGATAGCGGGGCAATCACATTATGAGAACACCCATTATTTTCCATTCATTACGGCAACGTCGTTCCGCCCCCTCTGTCGTTCGTGATTCCTCGCGCTGCTGTGTGACTATAAGACGTTGAAAATCGTCAAAGTGTTATGATCGCAGTCGTTATTGAATTTAACCTATGTTAATATTTTATGTATAAAATGCTTTAAATGAGCGGTTAATAATATTAATTTTTTCATCATTAAAGTTTTTAACAAGCCGTTAAAGAACGTTAAGCGGTCTTGAAATACAGTTTAAAAAAGCATTCTATTTTATTAGCTTTGTACTATCATCCATCCGAATTAGTTATGAAAACGAAAGTGTTGCTTCTTTTTGCCCTCTTGACGACTACCCTGGTCGCCGCCCAGGCTCCGCCAGTCCCGGTTTTTCCAGCCGGTGATACCCGGGCAAAACGCATCGGTCCGAATAGCCTGAAAAAGATCTTGAACCAAAACTGGGTTGAACATCAAAAGACCTATTACATCAAGGGGCGAAAGCGAGCCTACAACACTCCCAATCGGGCGAAGTTGATCCGGTTGAATTCCGATAGCACCTACTGGGAATCCGAGAATACGGGAAGTTGGAATGTCCATAATGGGAATTTGTTTATTATAGAATTGAATGAAGATGAAGAGGAGGCGAATGATGGTTCCGCCATCCTCGGAATTTATGCGCTTTATAAGATCAATAAAAATGAGATGGTCCTGGCAAAAGCTCTAACCCGGGATTTCCAAAATAAGATCGTTTACCATTTTAAACGTACTAATGATAAGTTCAAGGCAAGAGATGGTCAGCCGATTGCTCAAAGGTTACAAGCACGCGGCATCAATTTCCAGAGTTACATCGGTCCGAAGGTCTCGGAAGAAGAACTGAAGGGGCGAAATCATAAAGAATTGATGCGCATGGTGCGCAGTGAATATTTCCAACGAAGGAAACCAGAACCCAAGGGCCTTGAATCCTATTCTAAAGAAAGACTGATCAAAGTAATCAAGGCATTTTATAAGTGATCTCACAGAAAAGCATACAGGAGATTTTGGAGGTGGCTAAAGCGGAGGAAGTCATTCGCGATTATGTCGATCTAAAGCGGAGAGGGGTTAATTTTCTTGGTCTGTGTCCTTTTCACAATGAAAAAACGCCTTCCTTTACCGTTTCTCCCGCTAAAAACATCTATAAGTGTTTTGGTTGCGGACGTGCCGGTAACGCCGTCAATTTTCTGATGGAGCACGAACAATTCACCTATCCGGAGGCACTCCGGCATTTGGCCAAGAAATACGGTATTGAGTTGGAGGAGACGGTCCCGTCGCGGCAAGCATTGGAACAAAAACAATTGTACTCAAGTCTTTACATTGTCAATGAATTTGCCCGGGATTTCTATCAAAAAGAATTGTTTGATACCGATCTGGGAAAAAGTGTAGGACTCAGTTATTTCCGGGGAAGGGGATATACCGACGAAACCATTCGGAAATTTGAATTGGGTTTTTCGCCGCCCGGTAAGAATAAATTTACCCAAACGGCCTTGGGAAAGGGGTACGATCGCCAACTCCTGGAAAAAGTCAAATTGACTTCTTCCTACGGCAATGATTTCTTCCGCGATCGGGTCATGTTTACCATTCACAATTTATCGGGAAAAGTAGTTGCTTTTGCCGGCCGGATCCTGAAGAAAGACATCAAGGCTCCCAAGTACATCAATTCGCCGGAAACGGAGGTGTACAACAAGTCCAAAACTCTTTACGGTGCCCACCTGGCCAAGCGAGCCATCCGAAAAGAGGATGCTTGCATCATTGTCGAAGGATATACGGATGTAATCTCATTGCATCAAGCTGGCATTGAAAACGTTGTGGCCTCGTCGGGAACTTCATTAACCGTTGGTCAAATCGATTTAATCCGGCGCCACACTCCCAATGTCATCATCTTGTACGACGGGGATTTTGCCGGAGTAAAAGCTGCCCTTCGAGGATTGGACCTGGTGCTAGCTCAGGGCATGAACGTCAAAGTGGTCTTACTGCCGGAAGGGGAGGATCCCGATTCCTTCTTGAGGCTTTCCGGCCCGGAAAAATTCCGTCTGTACATGACGGAAAATGCAAAGGACTTCATTCTCTTTAAGACGGATTTACTCATCAAAGATGCGGCTAACGATCCCGTTAAAAAAGCCGACCTGATTCGCAATGTGGTCGAAAGCATTGCCAAAATTCCGGATCCGATCAAAAGATCCGTTTACGTCAAGGAATGCGCCAGACTGGTTGGAATCGAAGAGCAGATCATTGTTAATGAAACCAATAAGCTGGTAGCGGGGCTCTTCAAAAGAGAGCGTCAAAAAAAGGAATTGGAGCAAAGACAAACAACCCTTTCCTTGCCGCGTACCGCCAATCCGATTCGGGAATCGGAAGCGGTTGTGGCCCGCAAACCCGAACCGACCGATGCCGGGACCTTTCAGGAAAAAGATTTGGTACGAATCCTGGTCAGCGGCGGAACGCAGCCGTTCGACCGAAAGTCGGGCATGAGTGTGGCCAAATACATTCTCGGCAATATTCAGGACGTATTGGAAGACTTTGACAATCCACTGTATCAAAAGGTCATCCACGAATACGACCAGATTATCAAAAATGGAAAGCGTATAAAGGCCGATTACTTTACCAATCACGGCGATCCGGAGATCAGCAAGATGGCTGTAGACTTGGTTAGTACTCCCTATGAATACAGCGAGAATTGGGAAAAAAAATGGGAAATCTTTCTCCAGACGCAAAAGATGCCCGACGAAAACTTTTTTAAGGATAGCCAAAACTCTCTGTTGCGATTCCGCCTCAAGAAGATCATGAAGAAATGTACGGAAAATATGGAATTGATCAAGAAATTCAGTGCGGAAGGTCAGGACAAAAAAGTAATGCTTCACCTTAAGGTACAACAGAAACTCAATGAAATGAAGGCTAAAGTTTCCAAAGAGCTGGGATCCGTAGTTCTGAAGTAATTTCCCTCCGTCGTTGCACATCCGTGCATTCATCTAAAAAACTTGAAAAAGAGCTTGAAATTGCCTAATATGAGTTAACTAAATTTGAATGTTATGCTGTCTTCCTTATATCCCTTACCATTAATAAGCAGTATTCTATTGTTGGTTGCATGGACCTACTTCAACCGGCAAGATTTGTGGAGTAAACTTTGGCAAAGGCTGTTCTTCCTCAGTATGGGGGCCTATATGGTCAGCCTCTTTGCTTGGGGGGGGAACATGGAAATGAAATTTGCTTTCTTGTTTCGGGATATGATCATCCTGGCGACTTCCGGTTTGCTTTTCCAAGTATTTTTCAAGACACAGGCCTCGTTTTTTACCGGCCTCTTCTTTTTGCTGGGAGGCCTGGTTTACTGCTACCAAACCGACTGGTTTACGAAACAACCGGAGGTGACAACCGTGGCCCATCCCATTGAAAACCTGGCAGAAGACGGGGAGTTATTGGTTGAATTGGGAGCGGATTTTCGAGTTCAATCCTTGGAGAATGCTCTTGCGGATTATCCAGTCGCGATCTCGAGAGCATTTTTCCCGGAAGATGGTGCACAAACCGATTTGGACGATTACTTTGTCCTTGATATCCTCGACAACGACCGGAAGACATTGGAAGCCGTCAAAAGTGTACTGGGCAATTTAAACACCGTAGATTGGTTCGAAGAAAATGAGACGATTGCAGTTGCTCCGATGCCTGCGAAAAATACGAAAGTGAATAGTCGTTTTGGGATCAATGATCCGGGGCTTGAATTTTTATGGGGATTTGAAGCAATGAATGTCGACCAATTGTATACCTTCCTGAAAAAAGAAGAAATAACACCAAAAAAGAAAGCCCTTATTGCCATTTTGGATACCGGGGTGGATTCAAAACACGAAGATATCCAGGGCAACTATCGTTCGATTCAGAAGAAGTACGACGACGATCCGAGATCACACGGCACCCACTGTGCAGGTATTGCAGCTTCCGTTTCCAATAATGGTTTGGGGGTGGCTTCTTTCAGCCCGAATTCCAAATTCGTTGAAGTTAGTAGCATCAAAGTCTTAAATTCATTTGGCATGGGAACACAAAAAAGCATCATCAATGGCATCATCGAAGCAGCCGATAACAAGGCGGATGTCATCTCCATGTCACTGGGTGGGAGATCCACTCAACCAAAACAGGTCGCCTATCAAAAGGCAGTGGAATATGCGCTCGATAAAGGAGCCATTGTCGTTGCTGCTGCCGGAAATTCCAATATGGATGCCAAAGATTATTCACCGGTCAACGTACCCGGCGTGATCGGTGTGAGCGCCATTAATAACGAACTTGACCGGGCTTCTTTTTCCAATTTTGTTCAGAACATCAAGATGGGAGTTGCCGCACCTGGGGTCAACATTTACTCGACAGTTCCCGGCGACAAATATGCCTCATTCAATGGCACCTCGATGGCCACGCCCTACGTATCCGGTTTGATCGGCTTAATGCGGAGTCTGGATCCCAGTGTTACTTCCAAAGAGGCATTTAAGATCTTGAATAGTACCGGAAAGGCGACCAAATCTACTCGAAAGACCGGTAGATTGATCCAGCCAAATAAAGCGGTGCGAGCATTATTGAGGAAATAAGCGGCTTAACGTCGTTTTTTGCGTTTTGGTTTCTTGCGCATTCTCGAAGAAGGCTTGCGCCCGCCACCGCCGCCGCTACCCGGAGCGCCCGGCATACCCGGCATGCCGGCTCCAAAACCCGGTGTCTTGGACATTTTATGCATCATTTTCCGCATCTGATCGAACTGGCGAATGAACCGGTTGACATCATCGATCGTTTGTCCGCATCCGGCGGCAATCCGTTTTTTACGACTCAGGTTAATGACTTCGGGATTGCTTCGTTCGTGTGGTGTCATGGACTGAATGATGGCTTCCACTTTCTTGAAGGCATTGTCATCGATATCCAGATTGCGCGCCGCTTTGCTCATACCGGGGATCATGCCGATCAAACTCTTGATATCGCCCATTTTCCGGATTTGATTCAACTGACCGATAAAATCGTTGAAATCAAACTTATTTTTCCGAATTTTCTTTTCGAGTCGTTTGGCTTCGACCTCATCAAACTGTTCCTGAGCTTTTTCCACGAAGGAGACAATGTCACCCATGCCCAAAATCCGTTGGGCCATACGATCCGGATGAAAGACATCGAGCGTGTCCATTTTTTCCCCCATACTGACAAATTTGATCGGTTTTCCGACCGTATATTTGACCGTAAGAGCAGCTCCACCCCTGGTGTCTCCATCTAATTTGGTAAGGACTACACCATCGTAATCGATCACTTCATTAAAGGCCTTGGCCGTATTGACCGCATCCTGACCCGTCATCGAATCCACCACAAAGAGGGTTTCTTCCGGTAGAATGGCTTCTTTGATGTTGGCAATTTCCTTCATCATTTCCTCGTCAATGCTCAACCGCCCGGCAGTATCGACAATGACGACGTCCAGGTTGTGGATCTTGGCGTGATCGATTGCTTTCAAGGCAATCTCTACCGGGTTTTTATTGTCGACTTCTTTATAGACGCTGACCCCTATTTGTTCGCCCAGGACGGAGATTTGATTGATGGCAGCGGGCCGATATACATCACACGCAACCAGGAGTGGATTCTTCTGTTTTTTAGTCTTCAGAAAATGCGCCAATTTGCCGGAAAAGGTCGTTTTACCCGAACCTTGCAATCCCGCAACGAGTACAACGGTAGGTTTCCCCTTTAGGTTGATGCCGGCAGCCTGACCGCCCATCAATTGCACCAATTCGTCCATTACGATCTTGACCATCAGTTCACCTGGCTTGACCGATTTTAGCACGTTCTGCTGGCCCAGCGCCTGTTCTTTGACCTTATCCGTGAATTCTTTGGCGATCTTATAGTTTACATCGGCGGCAACCAGGGCTCGCCGAATTTCCTTAATCGACTGTGCGATGTTAATCTCTGTTAACTTATTTTCGCCGGTCAGTAACTTAAACGCGCCATCTAACCTATCGCTTAAACTTTCGAACATATTTTACCAATTGTTTAGCAATGGAGAACTTCGTAACTGGATTCATTTCGGGTGCCCCCCATTAAGAAGAAGCAAATATATGGATTAAGAACAGAACAAAGAAGTGTGACTTATAGATGTATTGACGTCAAAAGTTGAAAAAGAATTGAATTCTTATGGAATTGTTAATTTTTTCTTAATAAAAGTTCTTTTTTTTAATCGAAATGCTTAATTTCCAATGCAATTAAAGAACACAGTTCTTGTTTTGTTCCCCACGCATTTTTGCAGTTCAGGCAAGTCTTTTGAAAGTGAGACGACGGATCTTAGTAACGATTAATGTTCTACTCAAGCAAAAATATTTATTGAAACCAACTAACAATTTATTTTCATTAAACTTTAGCAATTTATGACAACGCCAATTAAAGTACTCCTGATGTTGGTCATTTGGGGAATCTGGAGCATTATTGCTTACCGGGGTTTTCCACTCAATTGTTGTGGAGGAGGAGTTGCTGGAGAGAATGTACAGTCCGAGGCCAATAAGGGTGGGGCGGCTGATGCGGCTACTGCCGCAGTAGCTGGGGCTGATGCAAAGACTTTTCAGCGATATCCGGTCGACTTCCAGTGGTTGAGCGCAAAAGCGAATACCAATGAGGGATTTTCAACTTTTAAGCAGTCAGCTCTGGCAGGTATGACCGATGATAATATTTTTGAGATTACCGGTTTTTACTACGAAGCTGAAGCTGCCCCTGAGGGCTATGATAACATGGGTTTTGCGCGGGCGGCCAGTATCCGAGAACTGCTCAGAGCCGAGCTTCCCGATGATAGTAGAATTGCCTTAAAAGCAAGATTGATCGATGAGAAAGAAGGGGTCCGGGAAGGCTACTTCGAAGGTGGTGACTTCAAATGGCTCGCCCCTGAAAAAACAGCGGCAGAGACGGTTGAAGAACTCGATGACCGCATCATCATCCGTTTTCCGTACAACTCAACGAAGAAGACTTATGAACCAGAAGTGGATAGCTATTTGACAAAACTCGCTGAGCGCGTAAAAACTTCGGGTGAAAAGATCAGCATTACCGGACATACGGATAATAAGGGACAAGCTGATTACAATCAGAAGTTGGGGCAAAGCCGGGCCGATGCGATTAAGTCGATCTTGGTCGGACATGGCGTTGCAAGCGATCTGATCTCCACGGCTTCCCGCGGCCAAACGCAACCGGTGGCAACCAATAACACGGAAGAGGGTAGACATGAAAATCGTCGTGCGGAGGTGAGACTTATCAAAAATTAAAAAATCTAAAAACGAATAATATGGACTTTGATTTTATTTTCCTGGCAATCTTCGGACTATCTTGCCCCTGGTTGTGGGCACTGGCTTCGCTGGGCTCTTTCTTGCTGGGAACCTTGCTGCACTGGCTCTTGTTTAGCCGTGGAAAGCAATTGGAAATCAATCGATTAAGCGGTGAAAATAACCGTTTGACCGGCAAGTTGGATGGACTTGAATCAGAAATTGCCGGCTTGAAATACAAATTGCAGCAAGCCGATGAGAATGTAAGCATTGTCAAGAAGGACTTACGCCGATGTGAATCGGATCGTGCCGTACTGCAAACGAAGCTCGATAGATTCAATGAATCCGGAGCCGACAATGGCGACGCTGTGATCCTCGGTGCGGTGGACTCCTCCTCGGGTGGTGCCGCCCTGCCTTACGGTAAGATTTTTGATGAAGATAATTTGCAGATCGTGGAAGGAGTCGGACCAAAAATCGAAGGCCTGCTAAAGGATGCGGGGATCAAGACCTGGGGAGCCCTGGCCGCAAGTAAGGTCGATGCACTGCAGGCAGTACTGAACGACGCCGGATCGAGGTACAAAATGCACAACCCGAAGTCCTGGCCCGAACAGGCACAATTAGCCAACGAAGGCAAATGGGAAGAATTGATCAAATACCAAAAGTTCCTCGACTCTGGGCGCGAAGGGAAAGGCAGTATGTCCTCTCCTTCCAAGATCGAAAAAATGGGTATGAAGATTCTTGGGTTTTCCAATAATCCGGAAGATCTCAAAATCGTAGAGGGAATCGGACCGAAAATCGAGAAGTTGCTAAAAGACGCCGGAGTAAACAATTGGGCGGAATTGGCCAATTGCCCGGTCGATCGGCTGAAGAAGATCCTGTCCGATGCCGGCGAACGATATCGTTTGGCTGATCCATCTACCTGGCCGAAGCAGGCTGGCCTGGCTGCCACCGGAAAGTGGAGTGATCTTAGTGACTACCAGGACTTTCTCGATGGGGGAAAGGACCCAGGTAAGTAATCGACGGAAATGCTTCAGCAAAAAGAGTTGCCCTACAGTAAGGGCAACTCTTTTTTTTATTTAAAATTTAGGTTTACCTTTGTCGACCTATAAAAATTGATGGGTTATGAAAAGCATTAAATCCCTATTGTTGTTCTCAATCATCGGTCTGATTTGGCAATGCACACCAAAGGCTACTGAAAATAAGGCCCCGGAAGCTGTCCAAGAGGTGAATCCGGCCGCTGATGGCTTTGACGGTGAAAATTCCGATGCTGCCGCAATTGCGATCGCGGATGAGGTCATGGCGGCCATGGGTGGAAGGAACAATTGGGATGGAACGCGCTACCTTGCCTGGAATTTCTTCGGGCGTCGGCACTTACTTTGGGATAAGAAATCGGGTAACGTTCGCATCACCACCGATGATGCCACCTACTTGATTAATGTTTTCGATGATTCCGGAAAAGTAATGAAAGGAGGGGAGGAGCTGACACACCCGGATTCCGTTGGCAAATACGTAGACCGAGCCAAGAAGATATGGATCAATGATTCTTACTGGTTGGTCATGCCCTTCAAATTGAAGGATTCCGGTGTAACCCTCAATTCACTCGGAAAAGATACTACCGCTACCGGAGATACGGCGGATAAATTACAACTGAAATTTAAAGAGGTCGGCGTTACGCCCAATAATATGTATTGGGTCTACGTAGATGAGACCTCTCGCTTGGTCACCCAATGGGACTTCTTCACGAATGCAGATGACGAAAAACCGCGGTTTAGTAATCCGTGGCAAGACTATAAGCAACATGGAGATATCCTTCTGTCAGGAGATCGAGGACGAGGAAAACTCACCGATATTGCCGTTTACCAAACATTACCAGATTCCGTTTTTACCACCTTTGCACCTATCGATTACAAACAATTTTAAAGCGAACTTTGTATGCCTGTTTTATCGGAAAGAGGCGCACGGGTGCCGTTTTCTCCATTTAGAAAACTAGCGCCCTACGCTGATATTGCAAAAGAAAAAGGAATCCAGGTCTTTCACCTGAACATCGGTCAGCCGGATATCGAAACGCCGGCCTACGCCATGGATAACCTGAGGAATCTCGATTCGAAGATCGTTTCCTATTGTGTTTCCGCCGGCAACCTTTCTTACCGAACCAAGTTGCTGGAGTACTATTTGAAATACGATGTCGAATTAACCACCGACGAAATCGTTGTTACCAATGGCGCCTCCGAAGGGCTTTCCCTTGTTTTTCAAACCTGCTTAAATGCCGGAGAAGAAGTCATTAGCCCGGAGCCGTTCTACGCCAATTATTCCGGCTTCGCCCATATGGCTGCCGTCAACATTAAACCGGTAACTTGCCGGATCGAAGATGGTTTTGCCCTACCTCCGGTGGAGGCCTTTGAAGCAGCCATTACTCGGAAGACAAAAGCAATACTGCTGACCAACCCCAACAATCCCACGGGAGCATTTTACGATGAGCGCATGTTGACAAAACTCTTTCTGATCGCTCAAAAACACGATCTGTATCTGATTGTGGATGAAGTGTACCGGGAGTTTTGTTTCGACGATCAGGTGTTTTTTTCGGCCCTCAATTTGAGTGGAGCCGCCGAGCACGTAGTCGTCGTCGATTCCATTTCGAAGCGGTACAGTGCTTGTGGTGCTAGGGTAGGGGCCATTGTCACCAGAAATCAGACGCTATTGGAAAGTCTGACCCGATACACCAAACTCCGGCTTAGTCCTCCATTTTTCGGTCAATTGTTGGGAGAGGCCGTTTTGGGCAAACACGAGGAAGCTTACATCCAAGAGGTGCGTGCAGAATACGACCGTCGCCGTCGACTGGTGTACAACCGGCTCCAACGCATGGAAGGGGTGATTTCTTATTTGCCCGGAGGAGCATTTTACTGCTTTGCCCAGTTTCCAATTGATGACTGCAACCGTTTTTGTCAATGGCTTCTGGAGGATTTCGATCACAACGGACAAACGGTAATGCTTGCCATGGGAGATGCTTTTTACGCGACTCCGGGTATGGGCAAGAAAGAAGTCCGTATTGCCTATGTCCTGAATTGCGATGACTTGAATCTTGCAATGGATTGCCTGGAAGAAGCCCTTAAGGTTTATCCTGGGCGCGTTTGGAGCGATCAGGAGGAAGCAGTGGACATCCTTTGACCGTTGGTCGAATAAAATGAAATAAAACTCGAATTAAATACCATTTGTGGCCTTAGGTATCTACCTTTGCGTGGTTTTTAGAAGTAGTCAGTTAATCTAAATTGATAAGGAAATAGATGGATCGCAATACCGTAATTGGGCTAACATTGATTTTTGCCATCTTCATGTTGTGGCAATATACTTTGACCCCAAGTCAGGAGGAAATAGAAGCGCAGAAGCGCCGTCGGGATTCCCTTCAACAAGTAGAACAGTTTCGCTTGGATAGCCTGGCCAAGATTCAGGAGAAGAAGCTTGCTGAGATAGTAGAAACGACGCCCGCTGCCGCGGAGGAGTCCGACTCTTTGAAAAACTCTCGCCTTAGCCAGGAATTTGGCCTCTTTGCCGCTGCGGCGACCGGAGAGGAAGAGCGGGAAGTTCTGGAAAATGACCTTTTTAAAATTACCTTTTCCAACAAAGGAGGGCGGATCGTCGAGGTGGAGCTCAAGGATTATTACAAAGTATTGGAAGACAGCGCCCGCCAACAAACAAAGGTGCCGTTGAAATTAATGGAGGACGAAAAGAACAAGTTTGAATACATCATTCCGCTCTCCAACGTCAGCAATAATTCGATTCGCACCAGTGATCTTTTTTTCGAAGTAAAAGAAAAAAGCAACAATAGCATCACGCTTCGTGCTGATGCCGGCAACAATCGCTATTTCGAACAGAAGTACACTCTATCGGATGGCAGCTACAAGATTGACTACGACATCAAGCTGGAGGGTTTGAGCAATGTCATTCCACAGAACGTTGAGTCGATTACCCTGGATTGGCAAAATTATTTAGACCGATTGGAGATCAATACGACTTACGAGCGCAACTTTACCAGTATCTATTTCAAGCCCCTGGAAGGTGGAACGAGTTACTGTTCCTGTCGAGCCTCGGACGAAGATGATGTTGATGAAGAACCCGTGAAATGGGTGTCGCATGCCAATCAGTTTTTCAATTCGTCCTTAATGGCGGACAATGCTTTCGCTTCGGGAGTGATGGAGACCGAAATGTTGGATGAAAATGCCGAGGATCTCAAGAGGTTGCAGGCTACGTTGAAAATTCCTTATGCCCACGGCAATAGCGAGTCCTTCTCCATGGATTTCTTTATCGGACCCAATGAGTTTGAACGCCTGTCTGCGATGGGGCATGAACTCCATGAAGTCATTCCTTTTGGAAGAAGCATTTTAGGGACGATCAACCGCTGGATCATTCGCCCGATCTTTAGTTTTTTATCCGGATTTATCGGAAGTAAGGGCATCGTTATTTTGGTCTTGACGCTCATCGTTAAGTTGGCACTGTATCCATTGACTTACAAAATGCTGTATTCTCAGTCGAAAATGGCTGCTTTGAAGCCACAGCTTGAAAATATGAAGGGCCGTTTTAAAGACGATCCGCAGAAGCAGCAAATGGAACAAATGAAGTTGTACCGCGAATTTGGGGTAAACCCACTCGGTGGATGTATGCCGATGGCCTTGCAGATGCCCATCTGGATTGCCCTTTATCGATTTTTTCCGGCTTCTATAGAATTCCGGCAGGCACCTTTCCTGTGGGCCACGGATTTGTCTTCTTATGATGCCTTCTTTAATCTACCATTTACCATACCGATGGGTTTTGGCGCCCATATTAGCCTGTTTACCTTGTTGTGGGCCATCACAACGTTGATCTATACGTACTACAATACCAAACATATGGACATGTCGGCTCAGCCGGCCATGAAGTATATGCAGTACATCATGCCTTTATTCTTTATGGGCTTCTTTAATAGTTTTGCTTCGGGGCTAACCTGTTATCTTCTGTTTAGCAACGTGATGAATATTACCCAGACACTTGTTACCAAGAACTTCATCATCGACCAGGAAAAAATCAAGTTGGAATTGGAAGCGAATCGGAAAAAACCGAAAAAGAAAGGAGGTTTCCAGGAGCGACTGGAAAAAGCAATGAAAGAGCAGCAGCGCATTCAGGCTGAAAGAGAAGAAGCTAAAAAGCGCCGCAAAAAGAAGTAATCAAGAGGACGGTTTCGATTTTAGTACGGTTTTTGCTACTGTCTTGCATATGCAAGCGACTCTTTGGCCGTTCCCCGGCCGGAACTGTTTTGTTTAGTGCCGATTCGGGTACTAAGAGGATTGTGAAAACTGTGAACATATGTCTTACAAGAATGGCAACTGCAATTATCTTTTGGCACTTTTAATACTCCTGTCTTCCTGCGGCACGCAGTCAAAGCAACTGGTAACCGAAGGAAAAGATAATGCCTGGCTACAAGAATTGAAGATTTACATTGATTCGATCGGGGAGGTTGCCGGTGAAGAAGAGCCGGAACCCTTTGCCTTTGTAGAAGAGCAGCAGTCCAAGGAGCCAGCCGCAGTAGATCCTGATGTTCCCCGTGTTTTGGCCAGCTTACAGAAAACACCGTGTTTTGGTCGCTGTCCCGTTTTTGAAGTTCGCGTCTACTCCGATGGAAAAGCGGTCTACAACGGACAACGGTTTACCGATCGCAAAGGCATATACGAAGCTTCTGTTTCCAAGGAGGCCCTTTCCGCCTTGCTGGAGGAAGTAGCTGCACTCAACCCCGATGCCCTTAGCGAGGAATACCCCCGGAATGGCCGAAAAATTCCGGATCTACCCAGTACCATTGTCTACATTAATACCGGTACGGTCGAAAAGAAGATCGCCAACAATCACGACGCACCGCAAGCTCTGCTCGACTTCGAACGTTACTTTTTGGACTGGATCGAACTCCTCAATTGGGTGGCCATACCCCGGGATTAAATACGGCGGTAATTCTTTGCCAGGCCAGGCCCGACTAAAGGCATTATGTGATGAATCAATTATCGGATCTCTAATTTTTTGAAATCCTGAGGTAGTGAGAAAGACAGTGTGCCGTTCTCTTGCTTCAAGCTTTCGATCTCTTGTTCGTCCACTCGTACCACATCCGGAGCAAAAGGTAGACCGATCACTTGGATTTGAATTTTTTCGTAAGGGACTTCCCATGTTCCAGCCACGGTTTGAACGACGGTACAACTTCCTGCTCTACCCTCCGTTGTGAAAAACCTCTTTTTGAATACGCCCCGTAAATGGGCATAACCTTCTCCCTGATCTTCATATAAATAACCGGCTCCACTTTCATTAGATCCATAATACACTCGCAGCAATGGAGCAGCACCAGGCAATGCTCCGGTGTGTTGCCGGATGGGGCTTAAGGGAATGACACTTCCCGCTCGAACGAAGAGCGGAATACTGTCCAACTCGACAGCTTGTTGAATTTCCTGTTTTCCACGATGTAATTGGTGAGAATGAAAATCATACCAGTCGCCTGCAGGTAAGTAGGTGACCTGATGTCGTGCCCCCCTTTGGAGAATGGGGTTGGCGAGCATTTGATGACCAAATAGGAATTCATTTTCCCGGTCCTGGCATTGCTCGTCATGCTGGTCGTAGAACACAAGACTTCTCAGCAATGGAACGCCATCTTCTACGTGCTGGGAAAAGGCACTGTAGAGATAGGAAAGCAGTCGGTAGCGCAGGTTGATGGCGCTACGGGCAAGATCCGTAAATTCATCGCCAAACGACCAGGGTTCCTGATCGTTGCGTTCTTCCATTTCACTGGCTTTGACTTGTTCCTGATCGACGATTTCAGCACCCCCCGCGTGGTTCCCCATTGAATGTACCCGGTAAAGTGGGTGGAAAACTCCCAATTGCAACCATCGGACAAATAATTCGCCGTCCGGTGTTTTGGCAAAGCCTCCTACATCGGAACCAACGAATGAAAAACCGGAGATACTAGCACGTTGACACTGTATACTGGCCAGGCGTAAATGTTCCCAGGAAGCTATGTTGTCGCCGGTCCAAATGGCGGCATATCGTTGTCCACCACTGAAGGTTGCACGAGTGAGTACGAAAGGTCTTTTTCGAGCTTTCCATTGTTTGAGACCTTCAAAAGTTGCACGAGACATTTGCATCCCGTAGATGTTGTGCACCTGCGGGTGGGTAGTAGGATTTCCTTCAAAATGATGACTTACTTCATTGGGAAACGTCAGGCTCTTGACTTGAAAGACTGCGGGCTCGTTCATGTCGTTCCAAAATCCACTGATGCCCTGTTGAACGTACAATTCTTCATAAAGCGTATGCCACCATTGCCGAGTAGCAGGATTCGTGAAATCCGGGAAAACACAATTTTCGGGCCAGACCGGCCCAATCATTAATTCTCCCGAAGTGCGTCGACAAAAGACATCTCTCTTTAGGCCGTCTTCATAAACCCAGTAGCCATTTTCTGCCTTGATTCCCGGGTCGATCATGACGATGGTTTGAAAACCTTGATCTTTCAGACGTTGAATCATTTGCTGAGGATTCGGAAAGTAGTTTTCGTTCCAAGTGAAACACTTGTAGTGATCCATATAGTCGATGTCGAGGTAAATGGCATCACAAGGTATCTTCCGATCCCGGAATTCGCGAGCCAATGCATGGACCCTCGATTCCGGATAGTAACTCCAGCGACATTGGTGAAAGCCAAGCGCCCAGAGAGGGGGTAATTCCGGTACTCCGGTCAGAAGGTGATACGTTTGCGCTATCTGATTCAGATTGGGGCCATAAATGAAAAAGTAATCCATGGTTCCTCCCTCAGCGGTAATGGTTGTTTCGCCAGTGGCGGTCGAGTCGAAATCAAAAAAACTCCGATGGGTATTGTGCAAAAAAATCCCATAGGCCAAACCCTGGTTTAAACCATAGTAAAAGGGAATGCTGCGATAAAGAGGATCCGTTTTGCGGGTATAGGCAAAGGAATCGGTATTCCAATTCTCGAGACATTGACCCCGTAAGTTTAAACTACAGGATTTATCACCCAGGCCATAGTATTTCTCATGCCGTTGTGTCTTTTTGGAAATGGCGACCTGATCTTTACCCTTCATAATGGTGGAGCGACTAGAAAAAGGCCGGGTGTCTTCATTGACCAGGGTTTTCGTTTCGCGATCATAAATCTTGATGCGCAGGTCGGATTTGTCGATGAGGCAAATAAGTGTAGCCGAACGGATGCAAAAATGACTGAGTTGATCTTCTTCTTCGAGTTCCGGCAGACCAGGTCTTGCAAAATCTGGATCGAGCACATAAGGCAGAGGTGAGGCGACCTCATTCTGAGTCTGCTCATAAGTGAATCTAAGTAGGGAAGGGGTGACGAAATCCAATTGGAGTTGTACTCCGTTTTCGGTAAAGAAAGTAAAAATAGAGCCTTTCCTGATTCGATTTACTAATTGATCGGGTTGGGTCAGGAAGAAAATGTCTTCGTAACGGTCAAATCCATCCGCGAGATTGTGATTAGTTGCATTGGGTTGTTCCATAGTCCTTTTTTAACTAGTGCTGATGACAATTGAATGGGGGCATTGAAAATTAATTTTCAATGCCCCCGGGTAGATCTTTGAAGTATTTTATCTTCGATTCTCCGTTCGACTATTCGACGTAGAGCCTTTGGAACGGAATGACAACTTCATGTTTTTCCAGGTTGTTCAGGTCCCTGATTTTTTCGACCGACAAGCGGTATTTCCTTGCAACGGTGAAGATGGTTTCTCCCTCGCCAACAACGTGCACCTTTCGGGAATTAGGAGGCGTAATCTCATACGAAATGGGAACTTCTCCATAATTTTGAGGGGTGGAAACATTTTCATAATAGGCGCTTCCTCCTTTGGCTTGATCGTCGAGTTGATCAAAACGGTCGGAAGGAGCATCATAAAAAGTTGGAATGTTTTTATTGACCGGCGTTGTCTCCTTTCTGGAATTTACATAATTGAAACGGTTTGTCTTTGGCGGCGGCGAATCTCTGAAGTAATTGTATCCATTGGGTGATTGTCCTTGCTGACTTTCTGGATGCGTTACGCTACGAGTGCCTGTATTTTCAGGGCAATTGCAATCAGAAGTTCGAACACGCTGACCAATTCGGACGATCTGTCTTGGCCCCATATTGTTAATTTCTCTGAATTTTTCTTCGGTGTAGCCGTACCTCATAGCGATAGAAGCTACCGTCTCGCCAACTTTTACTTGATGATAATTGCCCGATTCCTGCAAATTGATCCGATCGTCAAGGTTGTTGCCGCGACTGGTGAAAGGATCTTCTTCATATGGAGCTGGGTTCTTATCGCCACCGCGTTCGTTTAGGGCTACCAGATCCGGGGAGTTAACCCATAGTACATCTCCCGGATAAATGATACTAGAACCGGTTTTATTGTTCCAGGTCTGCAATTGCGCAACAGAAACATCATACTTACGGGCGATCTTGTAGAGGGTTTCTCCTTTTTTGACAATGTGTTGATCTGTCGTTGGTTCGCCATTCCCCGGATCTACCGTCTTTTCGGTGAATTCGTCTTCTACCGGAGTAGTTGGCTGATCGTAATCTTGTCCTCCGGGCTGTGGATCATTTTCTGCATCTGCTACCGAATCATCTTCGTCTTCTTCTATTTCACCGTTGCCGCAAAGGCGTTTCAGATACCTGTTAATATCGGTGCCATTGATTTTTTGAAGATGAAGCAGATTGTCGAATGCGTCATCAACGTTTTTCCCGCTTCGCTCTTCGATCACCCCCACTTCCGGAACCAATACGATATCGGTATGGGGAGGATTGTTGCGCGCTTCCGAGTACTGGCGGAAGATGTAGGCTCCACTGCATTCATTATCCAACCTGCCCTCAAAATAAACTTCGGAGCGCGGATCTTCGAAAGCAATGTTCTCGCCAATAATGCCGGCTTGCAGGTCAAATTCAAATCTGTATTTGGGTGAGAAATACTGCACGATCTCATTCTCCAATTTGTAATAAGAAGCAATCCGAACGCGTGATATGGTGTATTTTTTCCGGCCTTTACGATGAACCAGGAAAATGTCATCTTGATTTTGATTAATGGACTGGATCAGTTCCAGATTAAAATTGGCATTGTCACATCTCCAAAAATTGGAAGGAATGTACTTCTGAATTTTTTCACTTTCCCTTCCTACTTCCAGGATGATTTTTTCGTTGTAATTGAGATTAATGTGATAGACCGAGTAGTTGGCTTCTCCATCTTCGGTTGCATATCCGTATTCAAGGCGATCCATGCAATTCGAGTCGTAAACAATGTAAATGTTACGAGAGAAAACAGCTGCCGGTAAAAGCAAGATGAATGCGAAAGAATAAAACAACTTCATAGTAATGTAGTTTAGAAGTAAGTATGTGTTCGAAATTTGGTCGCGGCAGAAGCGGTGGCTATTCCGATCAAGTACTTATTGATTCATGTCCAAATTTAATATAAAAAAACATGCCTTGTTGAGTAAAAACGTAAAATGGGCCCAAAAGATTCTATTATTCCGCGTAAAGAATCATACCGGAGGGAAGCAATAACCTATTGATTGGATACCAGGCCGTTGTTGAAGGCATAAAGGACCAACTCTGAAGAAGTGTTTAGACTTAACTTTTTCATGATGTTTTTACGGTGGGTGTAGATGGTATGAGTGCTCAAGTGGAGTACGTCGGCGATCTCTTTGGCGATCAGGCCTTTGGCAACCAGGCGAACAATCTCTAATTCGCGGGGGGTCAAAGGAGTTGGAGCGCAGTTGACTTCCTCCTTTGCAAAGGATTTTTCCAGCAAGTAGTCCAGGATATTGGTACAGAAAAACTTTTCTCCCTTGGCAGCAGCATTGATGGCATCGTAAATTTCGTCTTCCTCACACGACTTAGTCAGAAAACAGTTTACTCCATATTCCAGAACTTTATCAATGGTTTTTTTATCGCTGTCCGCGCTTATAATTAGAATTCTGGTCTTCGGCGAGGCTTCTTTGATGTAGTTGACCGTACTTGGAGAGAATTTTCCGGTTTGATTGTAGTCCAACACAACAACTTCAGGATTGTGGGTTTTGATCGATTCCAATAATTGCTCTTCGTCACTGACTTCGTCTACTACCTCGAACTCTTTTTTCTCCGCCAGCAACAGTTTGAGCCCCAACCGAGTCAGGTACTGGGCATCCGCAATGATAATTGGAATTGATAATGACATTCGGGTCTTTAGATTTTAAGTTTCCTGTTTGATCAAGCCAGCCGGCGCCATCTGATATTTAAATGGAGTCCGCTACTTCAAAATCACATCGTTCTCCTAACTGCATCGACTGCTAAATTAAGGCAGAATTTCATTCCAAACAAAATTATTTAGATTTAGTTTAAATAAATTTAATGAATTGTCTTCGGCCGTATAAACGGAGACAACAGTTGAATGGATCGATCGAACAGGACCGGTTCGGAACTTGAAAATGGCTGGCAAACTAATTGGAAAGAGCATTGAGGTCTTGCGGTTCTTCTTTCTTTTCGAATTCTGGATTGACCTCACCTTGTTGGAAACTAACTCTCAGTTTGAAATTGGGGTTAAACGACGCCAAAAGGGGGCCAAATAGCGTGTTCATCAATTCAGTAGCTTTGGTTTTTGCTTTGTCCAGGATCATATCTTCTTCCATGGCCTCCCGTCGGAATTCACCCCTTAAGACATTGATCATTTTATTAAAATCTTGGTTTTCTACTTCTCGCATCCATCCAATATCCAGTTTGTCAAATTTGGGATATACTTCGTGTGACAAAATCTTGGGCTGCGGCAAAGTAATGGTGACAACTTCTGCTTTGGAGTTCAGTGCGATGTCAAAGTAATCGTCGATCTTAAAGCCGGCTTTGATCTTGCTGATCGCCGATACTTCAACGTCGGAAGTAGAAACATCGAAACCGAGAAACTTGGTGGATTGTTGTTGAGAAATCCCCTTCTTGTCCTCGATTTCATAGGTGGCGAGTTCGGCAATTGTTTTTTCTATTTTTTCTTGCAAAAGCCCTTTCGAGCGGCCAAAATCCAGAATGGCAGCACGCTCCTCCATCTTTTTTACGAGGGGCGCCAAGGCTTCCGTCAAGGCGATTCCACAAGGCGATTCCAGTTTTTTACCTTGAGCCAGAAACTTACCACTTTCGTCGGTGGCAATGAAGTTGCTGAGGACTTGCTGGGACAGGAAACACGTATACTTGGAGGCAATTTCGTTGAAGACTTCCACCGCACTGGCCGAATGATCATCGTACCAGGTCTCATAAAGAGTGGAAGTGGTGTCCCTCAGACGCATGTAATCCCGAAAATACAGGTTGCGAAATTCCGGGTGATAATTGTTTTTATAATCCCGTACGACGGCAACGCGCTGACTTTCGGAAAGGCCCATCCGCTTGGCAACATGGCGCAAGATAGAGGTGTTGATGTCCAGAACCATATCATTGAATTCCCGGCGGTATCGCTGTGGATTTTGCAGTACAGCAATGGCATCTTCTTCATTGATATTACTTTCGTATTCGGCGGGAATGTATCTGAGCGGAACTTCGGTCGTCGTATTGGCCGTAAGCCCACTGGTGATCTTATTTCCGTAGAATTTGATGAGGACAACTGCGAGTAAACTCATCACCAGAACCGCAAGAATGGATCTTCCGATTCTCAAATTTCTTTTTTTCGGATTCGAAGATTTGATATTTTCCGCTGCCATGATCCTTCTGTTTGAATTATTGGACGTAAGAGTCCCTGCAAAAGTAACTTGGATGACCTTAAAGTTTGTACTTAATTGTTTCGAAGGTAAAAAATATAATCCGTAGCCGGTAAATCTGTGAGGCCGACTTGTCGGGCCAAGGTAATGATCTGCCCCCGGTGATAAGTGCTGTGGTTGAAACAATGAAGGATGATCTCTGCGGGAGGCTGTTCGAAGGTCGCTCCAGAGGTGGTGCGATAGACCAATTTATTCGAAAAATAGTCGTCGGATTTTGTTTCGATAAAGGAGATCCAGTCGTGCGAACTGGTTATTAAGTTTTCCATGATTTCGGTTGGATCATACGGCCTAAGTTTGCTGGGAAACTCGGAGAGGGAGCGCCCGCGAAGTCTTTCAATCCAGATCGTTTGGGCATCCCAGATATGGCTGAGTGTTAGATGTATGGACGCGAAGCTGCTTTCAATTGACCGGCTTTGGATCGCAGTATCTTCGGGCTGTAATCGCTCGATGATACGTCCATTCGCCCAAAGGTTGTAGCGACCGTAATCCAAGATTAATTCTTTCATTACAATATCGTATTTGATTTTTTTACAATATCCATTATTATTAGTTAATTTTCAGCTTTGCCCGTAATTGGTTGCCGAAAACAAAATTCATGCTTTACCAGCCGAGTACACTAAATTGTAATGGGACAATTCTGTCGTTGGAAGAACCAGTTGTAATGGGCATTATCAATGTGACGCCCGATTCCTTTTACGAGGGCAGTAGGTTTGAGGGCAAAACGGCAGTTTTAAAACAGACGGAGAAACTTTTGGAGGAGGGAGCCGTCCTAATAGATATCGGAGGAATGTCTTCCCGACCCGGAGCCAAAGTCATTGATGTAGCTGAGGAATGCCAAAGGGTATTGCCGGTCATAAAGGCCGTCAAACAGACCTTTCCGGAGGCCATTCTTTCGATTGATACGGTACACGCCGAGGTAGCCAATGCTTGTGTATCGGAAGGGGCAGGCATGATCAATGATATTTCAGCGGGTACTTTGGATGAAGATATGTTTCGATCGGTCGCTGCACTGAATGTGCCCTACGTTCTAATGCATATGCTGGATCGGCCCGCGACCATGCAAGATGAGCCCGTATATGAGGATGTCGTTTTGGAGATTGTAGATTTTTTTATCCGGGAAGTTGGTAAATTGCGATCCTTGAACGTAAAAGACATCATCATTGATCCGGGATTTGGATTTGGAAAGACGGTTCGACACAATTACCAATTGCTGCAGCAGTTAGACGCCTTTAGCATCCTTGGTCTACCGCTACTTGTTGGTCTTTCACGAAAATCCATGATCTACAAGCCCCTTGCGACAACCCCGGAATTGGCACTCAACGGTACGACTGCATTGCATATGTTGGCCCTGAACAACGGCGCAAAAATCCTCCGGGTTCACGATGTCCAACCAGCCATAGAAGTAATTAAACTGTATCTACAACTCAAGAATAGTGAGCAATCTTAGTGAACGTAACATTAAAAAGTCCACGCTTAGTTTCCTGAAAGGGTATTACAAAAACAGACCCCGGGACGGTGAGACGGATGCCAGCATTGACATGAGAGGTGAAGGTGGCATTATTGCCGATGGTTTCCTGTCTTTCCAAACGGAAGAAGGGAACAACTTCGTATCCACCTTCGAAGCTACTTCGCTGGGCACCAAAGACGAGGTCCGGTATAAAGTGCAAACCCGCAAACTCATTTGGGATGCGTTGTGTATCGGCAGTCTGCTTGCAACCGTTTGGCTGTGCTGGAACTACTATGAAGACGTCCGCTTTCTGGAAGTGAGCGGTTACAGTTGGGTGGCATCGGTCATTGGTACGGTTATTGGCGTCATTTTCGTGGTCTTCGTTACGGCCTTTTGGCGGTCGCAGCGGTATCGGTACATCTATGCGGTGGAACAGTTCAAACAGTATCATGCGAATGAGCAATGGATTTCAATCGGAGAAGATGTCTTCTTAGGTCCGGAAGACAAATACCTGAGAGAACTCAAGGATCAATGTATTCAGAATGGTTTTGGCCTCATCAAAGTTAACGATGAATTGAAGCCGCACTTAATTGTGACACCGGCACGGCAAGACACCTTTAAGAAACAGCGACGGATGATTCAGTTTCTGCCTTTGAATGATGTGACGAAACGACTGCAGGGATTCGATTACAGGAAATGGATCGGATGGCTATTTCGGCCCGCACAAGGGCTTTCGAGGTTCTATGCCCGCAATTCTTTACAAATATCCATCGCGGGACTTTGCTGGTTGATCATCCTGGGCATTTTTATCGTGGAGTTAAGCAAAGAGGACATTGAGTATGCCAACGAAGCCAAGTACCCGGAACAATTGGCCGAACAATTGAAGGACCGGAAGCCCGAACCCAATTTTGACATCATAAGCGATACCTTTCTCACTCGAGATACCATGATGTATCTGGATACCGTTCGCTACTTCAGAGAAATTGTCTATTTTGAAAAAACTTCCTTGATCCAACCTTTGGCCCCCAAAACCCTACCTTATATTGAGATGTTGGAACTAGAAAAGAAATCTTCGCAAGTGAGAAGAGCAAGGAAGCGAGGGTTCGATATTGTTTTGACTTTAGAGGATAATACGTCGTTGATTGTCTACAGTTGTGAGCGATTTTATAATTTACGGACCCCTAAGTACATCGTTGAGGAAGGAGTTTATCAAGACCTCGACCTCGTGATCGACCGCATTCAGGCACTGCGCAAACAAGGTGTTTCTGCTTCTACCATCTGGCTGGGTTGCTTCTCGGAGGAAGAAGGTGGATATTCTTTATACTTTGACTTATTGCACGACAATCGGGAAGAGGCCCTCGAAACAATGAGAGACTACAAATTAAAGTTGGAACGTTTAGAAAAGATGGAAAAGTCGCTGAGAATTAGAAGGCTACTGCCAGAAGAATAAGAATTTTGAATCGAATCGATGAAGATACTGGATGGTATTAAGAATGGTTGGGTGGGGCGAAAAGTCGCTGCTATGTGGCGCCGCAGGTTCTGGTGGCGGTTGTTGAAGTGGGTTTTCAAGATCTTTGTCTTCCTTCACATACTTTTGTTGTTGTTCTATCTCCTCCTGCAATTGCGACCCGTTCGTCAGTATTTGTTGAAAAGGGTAGATCACGCTTTAGAGCAGCGTCTGGAAACGGAAGTGGAAATTGCCAGTCTCCGCTTACCCTTTTTCAATAGCCTGGAGTTAACCGGTTTTCTCATCGAAGGATTTCAGCGGGACACCCTGATCTCCATAGAATCGCTCACCGCCGATCTCAGTCTGAACCCAATTAAGATCATTCGGAAAGGTATTGTAGTCGAAGCGCTGCATCTGAAAGGCGCCAACTTGGAACTGAAGCGACTCCGCGGAGAGCGCGACAAAAATCTCAATGTGATCATGGGGAGACTTTTTCCCCCGAAGAAGGAAAAGAAGAAAAATGGGTCTTTCCAGATGGAAATAGGGCACATTGAGTTAGAGGATATCCTCTATGCCGAATACGATGAACTGAAAGGAAAGGACATCATGATTCAATTGCCGCGGGGCATCATCGATGTTAAGGAGACGCACTGGTCTGAAAAGAAGATGTGCATTGGTAAGATCGATCTCTTCGAACCGGTCGTTAAGGTCTTGGACGTTGCTTTATATCCGTTGCCCGACAGCCTGCTGATTGAAGAGCCACCTCCAGATACCATCCAGGATGTTCCGGATTCCTTGTTGTTTACGGCAGATGTTGATCAGTTTTTCTTTCGCAACGGGAAGTTGATCGTTCACAATTATCGGAAGGCGCCCATTAAAACAACACCGGACGACGAACTGGATTTCAAGCATATGACGGTGCTGGACATCAATATGGATTTTAAAGATTTTGTTTTTGACGAAGCATACAACTTTGAAGCCAGTCGGATCGACCGGCTTTCATTCCGATCCGAATCGGGTTTTGTCGTTGAGAACATCTCCTCTGCATCGGCCAAGGTAACACCACAAAACATCCTGTTGCACGGAGTAAAGGTCAAAACCGAAAACAGTGAAATTGGTGATACTTTGGAGTTTTACTACGATGAATATCCCGACTTTTTTGATTTTCCCAATCTGGTGGAATTAGATACCCGCTTGAGCAATACCCGTGTGGCTTTGAAAGACATCATGGTTTTTGCCCCTGACCTTCAGAAAAGCCGCTTCTTTAGTCAAAACCGGAATGAAGTGGTGCGTATCGACGGACGGATTAGAGGAACCATTAATCAATTAGAGGGAAGAAACCTCGATATCCGCCTGGAGGACGGCAGTATTTTCCAAGGTAATTTCTCAACTTTCAACCTGGGGGTAAAGGATGAAGAATTCATGGATTTCAATATTGACCGGCTCAATACTTCGATGGCAACTTTTAAGGATTTGATTCCGAGTCTCGATCTTCCGAATAATTTTGATAACCTCGGCCGACTGAATTTTAGCGGCAACTTTTTGGGCTTCTTTCACGATTTCGTGGCCTATGGCTTCCTGACTACCGACATTGGGAAGGTCAACATGGACATGAAACTCAGTCTGGTAAAGGGTCGAGAACAAGCAACTTATTCCGGAGGACTTTCATTGATCGACTTTGACCTCGGCGGCTGGTTGAAGAATCCGGATTTCGGCAAGGTGAATGCCATTACCAAGATTGACAACGGGGTCGGCTTAACCGGCGAATCGGTCGATGCTACGCTCAGTGCGAATGTAAGTAGCTTCTACTTCAAGAATTATAACTACCAAAATGCGGAATTCAAAGGGAAATTGAACCGAAACCTTTTGGATGGCGACTTTCTCATTCAAGACAACAACATCGACTTCCTCTTTAACGGACGTCTGAACTTCAAGAAACCAATCAGCAACTATAAGTTTAATGCCGTTATCAACCGCCTGGATTTGCTCAACCTTAATTTGGGGAAACGGGACCTAGTGCTGTCCGGTCGTATCGATCTGAACCTGGAAAGGGATGATCTGTCGAAAAATGTCACTGGTGATGCTTTGTTGAGCGACTTCAAGATCGTTGCCGACAAAACCGAGCGTGTCTCCCTGCAAAGAGTATTTGGTAAATCTACGATCGATTCGCTGAATAATCAGAAGAAAGTCATCTTGGAATCCGATGTGATGGACGGGCAGATCACGGGAGATTTTAGTTTGGATGAGATCCCCGTGATCTTCCAGCAATTTTTGCTGGAATACCATCCGGAGGCAGCAACTCGGATCGGCATCCAACCCCGAACCGTCAACGTTTCACAGTCCTTTGTCTGGGATTTTGATCTAAAAGAATCCGGCGGTCTACATTACGTCATTCACCCCGGATTAGGCAAATTGGAAAATGTCAATTTCGATGGCTATTACTTCGGTGAGCAAGATTCATTGAAGGCGATTTTGCGAATTCCCAATTTGACCTTCGATAAATTCGCTTTTGAGGAGATTAACATTTTTCTCGACGCGCTGGGGCCGGAGGGAGACCTGGATTTCTCCATCGAAAATACCACTTACAACAGTAAGTACGATTTTGATCCGGTCACTTTTCTCAGCACCTTTTACCGGGATACCGCCTTTTTCGGATTGAATTATTCCGCGAGCGAAAACCTGCTGGACAACCTCAATCTGTCGGGGGCACTTTATCCATTCGATTCGACCAGTTATGAAGTCAAACTGAATCAGTCGAACCTCACCGTCCTCAACAACCTTTGGATCATCAACGAAGACAATTACTTGCACGTCAGCAAGGACAGCCTGGAAATCAAGGACTTTCTATTATCCAACGTCTCCAATGAGAAGTCGATCCGGTTGCAGAGTTTCGGTCGAAACGGACTATCGTTGGATTTTAAGAACGCCGATTTTCATCAAATCGATAAATATTGGGACTACGACCCACTGGACTTTTTCGGCGATTATGACATCTCTCTTCGAGTGAATGACATTTTCAAAATGGAGGGCATTAATCTTTCTGCCTTTTCGGATACCATGATCATCAATGGGGATGACTGGGGTGCTTTTAGATTAGATGCCAATGTCCCCAACTTAAAGAGTAGGATCAATGGTTATGTGTCTATTACGAATGGGGTCCGTCAGCTCCTGGCAGAAGGCTATTTTAATTTGGCCGATCTGGTACCCAATCCGACTAAAGATACGGACAAGCGACAGTATTTTGACTTCACGACCAATATCTTCAGTTTCCCCTTCAATATTGCCGAATACTTCATTGAGCGTTCTATTTCTGAAACGATCGGAAATTTTGATGCCGACCTGCATTTCTTCGGCCAGGGCAAACCCAATGTAGAAGGTACCATTACGACCGAAGGGGGCGCAGTCACCGTCAACTACCTCAAAACCAGATATTCTTTTGGTTCTCATGTCGTCCGGGTAAACAACCAATTGTTTGACGCCAGTAATTTAATCGTCCGGGATAAGTACGGTAATGAAGCGACTCTTTACGGTGGTGTGCGCCATCGCTTTTTGAAGGACCTGGGCTTCGACGCTTATCTTGAAACTTCGCGCTTGTTGGCACTCGATACGAAACGGGGCGACAACGAACTTTTTTATGGTCATGCGCTGGGGGCCGGGCGGATTAGGTTCTCCGGTAGTTTTCAACAACCCAATGTGTACGTAGATGGGGAGGTGGGAGACGGCACCAAACTTGTCATCCCGCTGGATTCCGACCGCGAAGTGACGGAATTGAAGTACATCAAGATCCTCGATAAGCCGAAAAGTGCGATTACGGAAGAAGAAAAGAAAAGAAGCCTGCCCAAACTATTGAAGGGCGTTAGCCTCGAAATGGATCTTACCATCAACGAAGAAGCCGACGCCGAAATCATCTTCGATGAACAGGCGGGCGATATCATCCGGGGGAATGGCCGCGGTAACATTCGGATATTGGTGCCCCGTACCGGGGAATTTGAAATGTTTGGCGAATACGTCATCGAACAGGGTGAGTATCTCTTTACACTTTACAACTTGGTTAATAAGAAATTTACCGTTCAGCAGGGAGGTACCATTACCTGGTCCGGAGATCCGTTTGCGGCCAACATCAATTTGGAGGCGCAATATTCCGATATCAGCGCATCGGTTGCCAATCTGATCCAGGAATATCTGGTCAACGCCAGTGAAAATATTCAGAACAATGCCAGCTTGGCTACGGCGGTCGATCTGAAGATGGAACTGACCGGAGAATTATTGAGTCCCGTCATCAACTTTGGCATCGAAATGCCTCAATTAAAGGGATTATTGGAAACCTACGTAAACAATAAGCTGCGTTTGCTCGAACGAGACCAGAACGAGTTGTATAAACAGGTTTTTGGGTTGATTACCATGGGGCAGTTCATTCCCTCCGAACTGGATTTCCGAGGTGCCGGAAACGATCTAATTTACAATACACTTTCCGAATTTGTCTCTAACCAGTTATCTCTCTTGATCACAGAGCTCTTTTCCGAATTCATCGAAGACGGCTCGGTCTTGTCCGGCATTGATTTTGACATTAATTACAATCCCTCGCAGCGAGTTACCCTGGATGGTGGGAATGCCATTAGCGCCGGTGATGAATTGGAGCTGCGCCTGCGCCAGGATTTCTTCAACGATCGCCTCTCAATTATCCTGGGGGGCAACATCGATTTGAGTGGTAACATCAGTGCGGCGGCTGAATCAAGTGGCTCTTTTGTCGGCAACGACCTGGTCATCGAATACATTTTGAATGCCGACCGCAATTTAAAATTGCGGATCTATCAGCGCTTGTTACCCGATATCGGCGGTGGCAGCCGCCTGCAGCTGGGCACCGGACTCAGTTTTAGAAAAGAGTTCAACACCTTTGGCGAGTTTTTTAAGAATTTTAAAAAAGATGTACGTAGGAAGCGACGCGAGGCAAAGGCGGCTGAGAAGAAAT
>JANQRV010000600.1 GCA_028284395.1 Saprospiraceae bacterium | reverse complement strand
TTGATCTCTACCGCCAACTGGGGCAGCATTGCAAGTCTGTGTCCCGGGGGTTACCTACCCTAATTTCCCCCTACATAGAAGGACGCAAGGCAATTCTTTCGTCGGAAGCAGCCATTAACCGAAAGGAGCACATTTCATTGCAGCAACACGAAAAGGAGTGGCGGGAAATATTCGATGGCATTAAGGAAAGTGTGGATATTGTTGCCTTTCAGGACGGACACGTCGAATTTGATGAACTGGCAGCTTATTTTGAAGTGAACAAACAATTGGCCGATGAATACGGATTGCGTTGCTGGACGAATGCCGAAAGTTTTGACCGGGACATGCCCATTAAGTTTCTTCCTATTAAATGGGAAAAGTTAAAACTGAAATTGGAGGCGGCGCAGACTGCCGGCCTGGAGAAAGCGATCACCTTTGAGTTTTCACATTTCATGAGCCCTCAATCTGCCTACCTGCAGGCAGGACATCTGTATCGCCGTTACCGGGAATGGGCTGGTGTTTGATCCGGTATTTTTCTGAACAAAAAAACGGAGCATTTCCAGGCGATTGGAAAGAACTCCGTGAAAATCACTTATTTAGGATATCTACTTGGGATTACTCTTTGTCAGAAAAAAGGTTCCTTATCTGTCAAACGAATTACACTGTAAATGTCGGTATTATTGAGCGACCATGCATAGGGGAATCCATGGGTAGCAGATGGGATTTCTAGGGCTATGCATCGTAGAATTCTAGTATGAATTTTTAAATCTTTTGACAGAGGGGAATAAAATTTCGAAAAAAATGATTGCTTGTTGTCCAATTTTGCTGAACTCCTTCGTCAAGGGGATGAAAACTTAATTTGTTGAATGAAGTTGCTGATTGCTTTCGAGGCTGCAGCAGAAAACTTTGAGCGACTTCCAAGCTAAAATTTAGAGAAATGAATGAATTTATGATGATTTTCAGACATGTGCCTAATCCAGATTATAAACCGACCCCAGAAGACATTCAAGCGGAGATCAAGAAGTGGCAGGATTGGATCGGGGGTATTGCCGCACAGGGAAAATTTTCGAGTACCAATCAATTGAGCTACGAAGGAAAAGTGGTTCAATCAGACCGGATGGTGACGGACGGACCCTACGCGGAGGTGAAGGAAATCATTGGTGGATACTTGATTGCCAAGGCCGAAAACTTTGGCGAGGCAGTAGAAATGGCAAAGAGCTGCCCCGTGTTGGAAATTGGAGGGCACGTTGAAGTGCGCGAATTCATGTTGATCAACGCTTAATGACCGAGCCGAACACAATACTTCCAAACCTTTTCCGTACAGAGTATGGCAACTTGGTTGCCGTACTCTGCAAAAGGTTTGGATTGTCAAATATTCAACTTGCAGAGGACATTGTCAGTGACACCTTTCTTCTGGCAATGGAAACCTGGGGAAAGAAAGGCATTCCGGACAATCAGATTGGCTGGCTTCATCGTGTTGCCAACAACCGAACGAAGGATTTCCTGCGACGGAAAAAGATAAGAATCGAAAAGGTCGAACCATACCTGTTTCGCCAGGAGGGCAAAAGTGATGATCAAGACCTCGATCTAAGTTCGGAGAATATTTCGGATAGTACTCTCCGCATGCTCTTCGCCATTTGTCATCCGATGTTGAAAAAGGAATCGCAAGTAGTTTTGGCCCTGCGGATTTTGGCTGGATTGGGCATTGAGGAGATTGCTTCTGCTTTGCTTACAAACAAAGAAACCATCAATAAACGCCTTTATCGAGCTAAGGCAAGCTTACGCAAAAGTCGGATTTCCATTGATTTCCCTCCTGAAAAAGAATTGCCCAATCGTCTCGATTCCGTGCTCACTACATTGTATTTGGTTTTCAATGAAGGATACTATGCGATGAGTCACGAGGAGCCTCTGCGTGCCGACCTGAGTTTGGAGGCTATGCGACTCGTTCTTTTACTGACGGAAAATCCCAATACGAATTTACCTCCGGTAAACGCTTTAATGGCACTGATGTGCTTTCACGCTTCTCGATTTGGTGCACGAACAACCGATCGGAGTCAACTGGTCCTTTACAGAGATCAGGATCGGACCAAATGGGATCGACAACTAATGGAAAAGGGGTCCTATTATCTCAATAAATCGTCGCGGGGAGATCGATTGACTAAGTATCACCTCGAAGCGGCCATTGCCTATTGGCATACCCAACCGGATAACCGGGAAAAATGGGAAAATATTCTTCAACTGTATAACTACTTGCTTCAGATTGCCTATTCTCCTATGGCGGCTCTCAACCGAACCTACGCCCTTGCCAGAGCCGGTGGTAAAAAAGCAGGATTAACGGAAGCCTTGAAGCTGCAATTGGATCATCATCACCTGTACCACGCTTTGTTAGCCGAGTTGTTCGATACGGATCACTTGGAAAAGAAACGTTTTCACTTGTCAAGAGCATTGGAATTGTCTAAATCAGCTTCCGAGCGAATATTACTGGCTAAGAAATTAGAAGAATTAGAGCCATGAATCGGCTAGGCCAGAACCTATGCCTTGGGCGTTGGATAAGAAGGATGAACCCTTTTAGAAGCCAGGCCCTAAAAAAGGATTCATCCTCTTTTTAAACTTTTAGATCAGCAAATAGGACGAACTCCCCGTCGTGGACTCTTTTAATGCCTTCGACGAATTCTTTTTTACCTTTATTTTTCGAAATGTATCCGTCGGCACCCACTTGTTTGACTTTGTCGAGGTAATGACTTTCTTCGAACATCGTCAGCAGCAATACCTTTATGTGCGGATATCGTTGTTTGACGATTGCTGTGGCCTCAATCCCGTCTAGAACCGGCATCCGAATATCGGTAAGAATTACGTCAATCGGAAGCCGGTCTGGGTATTGAGATTCGAGGTGTGCCAGTTGTTGTATCAGTATTTGGCCGTTCGATGCTCTCCCTGCGATTTCTATCTCGGGCTCGTTGCCCAGTAGAGCAATCAAGACATCAATGACCACTGCGTGATCATCCACCAAAAATACTTTGATTGTTGATGCTGTCATTTAATGATTGAATGCTTGATAGGCTATTTGGATTTTATGATTCCATTAGCCTCTGAGTAAGTGAATGAATCCCTTACATCAGTTGATAAGTTAATGTGTTTTTCTGCTGGCTAAGCAAATTCTACATCTTCACAAATGCCATTGTTGGCGGCCCAGAAACCGAGACTGGCATCTGTAGATATGTCCAATTCACTGAGTTTGTTTCTAATGTTTCGTTTGTGTATATCGATCGTGGAAACAGCTATCTGTAAAATCCCGGCAATCTCTTTGAGTTTAAAACCCTTACACATTAAGCAGATGATCTGCTTTTCGCGATTGGTCAACGACCGCTTGATGGCTTCTTCGTCACCGTTTTGGTAGAGTGCGGATGGTTTAACATTGATGACCGTATTGCCGTGATAGACATCCTTGATGGCGTTGACCAGATCCCCTCGACGAACTGTCTTCGAGACGTACCCCTTGGCACCGCACTTAATGGCTTCCTCGGCCATATAGAGGTCGTCCTTGGAAGTCAACATGATGACCTTTACATCTCGATTGGTCGTTTTCACCTTATCGATAAATTGGACTTGATTGACTCCCGGCATGTAGAGGTCCAGCAAGAGGACATCCACTTGCTTATGGCGCAAACACGAAAGGAGTTGCTCACTGTCTCTGGCTTTGCCGACAAAATTAAAGTCGGCAACTTTCGAAAACACTGCTTCCAGTGAATCATTCAGAACGTCATGATCGTCAGCGACGAAAACATGGATTTTGCTGGCAGACATTTTTTCAACGGTTTTGGAGGGGAACTATAGGTTTTAAATAAGTGATTACATTATACTTTCACGACTGCTCGTGGTATAGAAAGATAGACGGTAGTTCCTCTTTGATCTTCAGAGTTGATTTTCCAGTTTCCCTTCAACTGTTTGATTCTTCGCTCGACGTTCACCAGGCCATCTCCTTTGATGACGGTATTGGGATTGAATCCCTGTCCGTTATCTTCAATGACCACTTCTGTTTTATCTTGCAATAGACTGATAATGATCCAGAGTTTGGATGCCTTGGCGTGTTTCAGGACATTCGCCGTTAGGGTCAAAACCATATTCTTTATTTGCTCCCCGATATGGGCATCAATGCTTCGTTCCCGGTTATGTATATTCAGTTCTGCTTCAAAATTTTCCTTGCGGGTGATATGGGTGCAAAAATTCTCCAGCTCCCGAAGCCAAAAGTTTTCCTCTTTCTTTAGTTCAGAGGTGGCTTGTTGAAGATATTGATGCCCTTTGATCAGCATGGAATAAACATTTTCCAAGTCATTTAGCTGAAGGTTGTTTTTCTTGAATTCTTCGATGTTTTCCTCGTACAGCCAGCGGGTAGCCGCCAGCTGACTTCCGACCGTGTCGTGGAGCACCTTTGCGACTCGTTTTCTCTCTTTCTTTTCACCACTCAATTGTTGTTGCATAGTGTGTACCTGGAATTCTGAAAGCATGGCATCAATTTCCTGTTTGTGTTTTCTCTTACGTTGCTTTTCACGGATTTTGAAGTAGGAAAAAATACCTCCTATGGCCAAAATAGTGATGGCTACAAGGAGGTATTGATTGATCTGGCGTTTTTTTCTTAAAGCTTCGCCTGCCTGTATATTGCTCAGGATGACTCCCGTAATTTGTAACAGGCGCTTATAGGCCTCATATCCAATCTGTTTGCCGGAAAACTGCAAAGACTTTTGTTGATAAACCTTAGCTTGTTCATAGTTTTTGGCATAAAGCTCCGTTAAACTGAGATTCAGATAAATGTCGGAAAGTGCCAATGAGTCCCGGCTTTCTTTGGCCAGGACTTCGCTTTCGCGATAGCGTTCTCTAGCCGGTGTGTATTCCTTCTTGCGCAAATGAATGGAGGCCAACATGTTTAATGCGCTGGATTTTAGGTTGTTGTCACCTGATTGATTAATGATCGCAAGGACATCCTCTGCGAAGATCTTTGCCGAATCGAATTGATTCTGCAAAAAGTACAACTCGCTGATATTGTATTTGATAAGGGCAATACGGTCGATATCTTCGACGGCCTGATAGGCGCGTGTTGCCTTGCCGTAGAACATCCTTGCTTGCTCATAATTCTTCAAACTGCGATGCGAGATGGCAATGCGATTGTATGCCAAACCTTTGAGCCAGGCATCCCCGTCGTTCTTTTCAGCCAATTGGACCGCATTTTCAGCGTATTGCAACGCAGCCTTGAAGTCTCCCAGTTGTTCCTTGGTCCAGGAAATGGCCACGTAAAGTTTGGCCTGCTTTAACCAGGCCTTCAACCTTTGCTGAATTTCGACTGCTTTGCCGTATTCGGTTAAGGCCAGGTGCCATTTTCTTTCCGCATCGAAGATGAAACCACGAATACTGTGGTAGCGTGCAAGACTGGCCTCATCCGCATTTCTGTTGATCAAGGGAATGATTGTTTTCAGCAGGAATTTTGCAGAATCTGTTTGATTTGCTTCCGCCAAATCATAAACCCGGTCAAAGATTGCATTGATTGGCTCCCCGGCGAGTTCCTGCCCGAAAACAGAACCTGCCCAAAGAAGGCCGAAACCAAATGTTAGAAAAATGCCTTTCATCCCGATGCGTTTTAACTATTCCATTTTGCGGGGGATCCTCATACGTGTAGTGTCTAAAATCTAGGTCTTTCCTCCCGTGGTCGCGTGATTGGACCGGGCAAATCAGAAGAATCGTCTTCTGCTGCATTGAGCCCCACCACATCTTCATTTTCATTTTCCAATTTCAGTTCTTCACTGATGGAAGGTTCACTAGGTTCTTCTTCAGACATCTCGACTTGGATGGGATCCTTTGGTGACGGTTCTTCCTCCGGTTCGAGCATCCGTTCTTCTGTCTGGTCCATTTGGTTTTCCTCTTTGTTTTCTTCCTCTAAGCGATTGTAAAAACTGTAGAATTCCATAAGCATGTTTTTATGAGATCAGAGTAGTCTAGACAAATACCAAAGCGGGGCAGCGAATCCTGCGTAGTAGATTCGCTGACAAGAACATCCTGAAGAGTTGTTGCTATTCTCTGGTCGAAAATTCGTTTAGAGGCACCGATTAAGTGCCATTTTCGAGGGGTAGGCCCTATTCACTTAAAATAAAAGCGTATCTATAAATTTGAAAGTAGTGTCTAAACCAAGGAGGTAAATGAGCGGTGTCTTTGCTTTACGTTACAAATATGCACTATTTTATCGAAACTTGAAAGTAGGAATCCGGAATGGAGACTAATAGAATTCTGGTAGGCAACGTAATTGGATTTACCAGACACGCGGAAACATCTAAAAAGAAGACCACCTGTAGTGACAACTAACAGGTGGTCTGAGGGTAAATGTCATTTAGCTTACAACTATTTGTAGGCAACGATCGCACTGGCTGGTCCAGTGAGTGGAATGAGTTCCACCCGGGAAAATCCCGCCAAAGCAGCCCATTTTTCAAAGTCTTCTGCGGTGTACTCAAAACCTCCGTTCGTTTCGATCAACATATTTAGACTCATCATTAGACCAAACGTGTTTTCTTTGCGATCATTGTCAATTACGTTTTCTATGGCAATGAAGACGCCATCTTCAGGAAGTGCTGCCCATGCTTTTTTCATCAAAGTTATTTTCTCTTCTTCCGCCCAGTCATGCAAGATGTTGCTCATCATGATGATGTCTGTATGTGGAAAATCATCTTTGAAGAAATCGCCGTCCTGCGTCATGATCCGTCTCGCCAGTCCGGCCTCCCGAATATTTTTGGCGGCAATGGGTTCTACTGCCGGAAGGTCAAAAGAAATACAGGAGAGATGAGGGTTCTTACGCGCAATTACAATAGCGAGGGAGCCATCGGCTCCTCCCATGTCGCAAAAGGAGGTGTAGGGAGTAAAATCGAATTTCTCTGCGATGGCCCGAAAATTACACTGCTGGATGCCGGCCATAGCCGTCAGAAACTCTTCCAAAGCCGCTTGATTGGCGTAAATGGCGTCGAAGAGCGGCGTGCCACCAAACCGCGCTTCATTTTGCGGGCGGCCTGTTTTTAAAGCCTTTTCCAGACCTCCCCAGTAGCGATACAATCGATGATTGGCCATTTGGAGCATTCCTCCTACGTAGGTCGGACGACCTTTTACTAGGAAGGTATCGACTTCACCAGTATTGCTGTACTTGGCAGCGTCTTTTTTTCCTTCTTTGATCAAGAAGCCTAGTGCCGTTAGGGTGTCGAGGAAGTCATAAAGCGCCCGTTCGTGCAACCCCAGCTCCATTTTTATCTCTGCCGCCTTGCGCGGGCCGTTGGTAAGAAAAGTGAAGAGGTCCAGTTCTACAGCAGCAAGCAGGGTTTTAGAGGCCCAGAATCCAAGACCAGTATCCATGATCTTAGAGGGCGTGACTTGGGTAGTAGTCATAGTAGATGATTTGGGTTTAGGTTTATCTTTATGGCAGCGATTGTATGCTTGGACTTGAGGTCAATATCCGATCTTAATGGGGACCCGACCTGCATTTTTCTTGCATTTGATAGGATTTATTTTGCAACGATGAGATTTTACTTGGACAAATTTTGCACTTCACTATTTTATTTCCAGAATCAGAGGTGATTTTGCCGGTAGTGAGACCGATGTAGTCAGGGACCTTCTTTCAGAGGTCAGTATATCAACCGCTTCGGTGTGATGTCCGATCACCTCTTTGAAACGATCGATAGCCAAATCATATGACTGCTCATTTTTGTTGAGGATGATCATCAATTTTTGATCTTGATTGAATCGGAAAAATACATATACACCATCTACGGGGTCAAAATGAAGTAGTTGGCCGTTGTGGATGGCGGAGGCCGTTTTACGCCAGTTCAGCAACTGCTTCAAGAAAGACTGAACCTCCTGTTGTTGTTTGGATAGGCCGCTTCCACTGAAACCATTGACGGGATCTCCATCCCATCCCCCGGGAAAATCACTTCTGATCAGGCCATCGTCGCGCTGTGATGGACTGTTCATGAGAACTTCAGTGCCGTAATAAAGCTGCGGAATACCTCGTGTGGTTAAAATGTACGCTAATCCCAGCTTGAAAAGCCCGACATCTTCTCCCATCTGTGCGTAGAACCTGGGCATATCGTGATTATCGGGGAAGACTACCAAATTGTAGGGATCCGCATAAATAAAATCCAGAGCCAGCGCTTGATAAAGAGTGAGCCAGCCCTTGCCCCAGGATTCTTTCTCGATAAGGGCATCGTGAAGTGCTTCCTGCAATGGAAAATCCATCAGACTTTTGAGTTCTGAGGTGTATCCATTGGCATTCTGTTTTCCCTTTTGCCAATAGGCCACAATGGCTGGATTGCCATTCCATTCCTCCCCAACGATGTTGAAATTGGGATATTCCTCCATCACGGTTTCTGTCCAATCTGTCATGTAGTGCATGTCCGGATAGGGATAGGTGTCCATCCGGATACCCGCCAAATTAGCGTATTCGATCCACCAAATGGTGACTTGATTCAAATAGGTAGCCATCAATGGATTCCTTTGGTTGAGATCGGGCATGGTTTTGTAGAACCAGCCGTCAAAAAACAACTTTCGGTCGTATTTTGAACCGTAAGGGTCTTGTGAAAGTGTTTTCCGGTGATTGGTCACCGTATATTTTTCCCAGGTATTCAACCAATCGTGCGTGGGCAGGTCATCCATCCACCAGTGTTCGGAACCGCAGTGGTTGACGATGAGGTCCATAATAAGCTTAATTCCTTTTTCCGATGCCTCTTTGCTCAGCTGCCGGTAGGATTCATTCGTTCCGAATCGTGGATCCACCTTATAGAAATCAGTGGTGCTGTAACCGTGATAAGAATATTCGTGCATATCGTTTTCCAAGACCGGGTTGAGCCATATTGCGGTAAAACCCATATCCTGCAGGTAATCGAGATTCTTTCGAATTCCTTCAATGTCACCACCGTGGCGTCCACCTTTAAATTCGCGATTGGCCTTTTCCTTCATACCGTCCATATCATCATTGGTTGGATCACCATTGGCGAAGCGATCCGGAGTAATGAGATACATCACATCGGAATTGTCGAAACCCAGATAATCCTCGCCGTTTTTCTCTCGTTCCCATAATTGCCATTTATGGGACTCTACTATATGATTGTCTTTGGAGAAATCAAACTTTACTGACCCCGGCTGAGCATCAACCTCAATTCTTACATCGACAAATAAGTAATTCGGGTTTTCGACCTTAATAATCTGGTCGATAAAGACACCGGGGTAGTCGGTGGATGGATGAAGAGCGGCAATGTCTTTTCCGTGTATCAGTAGTTGTACTTTTGAATGTTTCATGCCGGTCCACCAGTTGGGAGGCTCGATCCGGGAAATCTTCTGCTGTTGTGCAAATAAGCCAGCGCTTAAAATGACCGCGGAGACTAGTGTTGTAATTAGTGTTTTCATAATACATTTAATTTACCAATGATTAGCAGTTCGCTTTTCCAATGCTGTCCCGATCTTGATGCGTTAAAATGCATGCTTCAGCGCTAATTTGATGGAGGGGAAAGAAGGAATTGCAATGGAATGTGAAACCGGTCCCGCCAATCTTCTTCGTGGTGGTTGCCACCTTCAAATTTGCGTGTAATCCAATTCTCATTGTGCTTAAAACCCTTTTCCTGCATTGCCTGATCAGCGATCTTTTGGAACGGTTCGTACTCCGCATCTAGCCCTTCTGTTCCGTAGTCAAAATAAATCTTGTGGGTTTTGGGGTCGGGCAAATGATCTTTGAGGTATTCCAGAAAGACGCCATCTAATGGAGGCCAATGTGTAGAAAGACATGCGGCCCCACCAAACACGTGCGGGTATTCGCAAACGGCATAGGCCGATATCAGTCCTCCCATGCTTGATCCGGCTATGAAGGTATGCGAACGGTCCGGCTTTGTCATAAAAGTGGCGTCGATAAAAGGTTTTAGTTCCTCCACCAGGAACTTCAATTGTCGATCGGAGTCCGGGGGGGAATCCTTAAAGGTTTTGTACCATTCATGATCCGTTGCACGGATTCTTTCGGCAAGTAGGTCGGCAGGTTTTGCCGGCATGTATTCCGACATTCTTTGGGGACTATTGAAGATGCCGACGACAATTACCTTTGGAATGGCTCCATTTTCGATCAATTGTTCAATGGTTTTGCCGACCTGCCAACCCTGGTTGATGCCCCCATTCCAACCGGGGAAACTGTGAAACAGGTTTTGCCCATCAAACATGTACAGTACTGGGAAGCGTTCTGTGTGTTCCACGCCGACTGGCACGAAAACCTCAATGGATCGGGTGGTAATGTGCTGCGAGGCAAAGGAGTCGATCTTTACCGTAGCGAATTTTCGACCGTGTCTTTTGAAGTTAGGCGCGTAGATAAAGCCTCCGCTATATGGATAGGACTCAAAGATTTCTTCGCCTCCCAAGACCCTTGGATCATTGGTTTTCTCCAATTCATCGATCAGTTGTGTGGCCAGTTCTCTTTTAATCTGGAGGAAGTCGCTGTTTTCAGCCAGATTGTGGATCTGATTGGGATCTTGTCGTAAATCATATAATTCTTCGGCTGGTCGCTTACCAAATGCGAGGGAGAATAGGGTAGCGTGGTATTCGTTTTGGTGTCGTTGTCCAATCATATAGGATCGGGTGGGACTACCATCTACATCCGGATAAAAGGCTGGATAATAAGTTGCGGATCGGTAATTTGGCGTCCCTGCGGGCCAGCGGTCGGGGCGGAAGTTACGGATGTATAAATACGCTTTGTTGCGGACGGCTCGCATCGGATATCCGCCTTGGTCGCCCTTTTCTTGCCCGGGCAAATGTCGCTCACGCCCAAAGAAGACTTGTTGCCGTTGATCGACCCTTTCCCCGTTAAAGATCGGGATTAGGCTCCTTCCGGTCATTTGTGATGGAATTTGGACATCAGCGAGGTTTAGAAATGTGGGTGCCAGATCGGTGAGACTCACAAACTCACGTACCACTCCCGGTTCCGAAATACCGTTTCCCCAGCGGATGGCCAGGGGCATCCGGACCCCCATATCATAGAGGTTTCCTTTACAGCGAGGAAAGGGCATGCCATTATCGCTCGTGACAACAACGACGGTATTGTCGAGTTCACCTTGTACTTCCAGGTGTGCCAATAAGATCCCGATTTGTTCGTCAAATGCTTGTACTTCCAGGTAGTAATCAGCCATATCTTCTCGAATGATCAGACTTTCCGGGAAGCAGCCGGGAAGTCTGATCGCACCGGTTGAAATTCCTGCAGCCTTTCCCGACCCCTGCCGATAACCCCGGTGAGGCTCATGGCTCCCAAACCAGAAACAGAACGGTTTTCCACTGGGTCGTTGGCCGAGGAAGTCGCCAAAGGACTCATAATTTGCTCCGGCCGGATTGCCTTTGTTTTTCGATGGTTTACCGGGGCCCCAACCCTTTCTGGTGTATCCGACGAAATAACCACTTTCTTCCAATAATTGAGGATAACGAGGATGTTGCTCCGGTAGTGGGCCGTATAAATTCGCTCCAATCCCCAGTCGCCAGAAATGTTGGCCGGTCACAATAGCTGCCCGCGACGGAGTACAGGAGGGAGAAGATACATAGGCCTGTTCGAATAGTAAGCCCTCCCGTGCAATTCGATCGAAATGAGGCGTTCTTGCGACAGGATCTCCGTAAACACCGGCGTGGGGGTGACTCCAATCATCTGCGATGATGAAAAGGATGTTGGGCCGAGTATCCTGACATTGGGCCGGTAGCACCGATAAGAAAACGACCAAAAGAGACAAACAATTTAAGTGGTAATGCATTCCTTTTTGCTTATTTTATTGTTTTAAATCCGTATGGATTATCGCAATTGTACAACGTCAGTCTCATCCATGATCTTTGGACTATCGGTACTGGCTCCACTGAATGTCCAAAGTCCCGGATTGGGATCCATCGCGCGTAAGTTAGCCGGACTACCGCCCCACGTATTAATGTAGATTTTAGTGCCCTTTAAAGATTCGGGCTTCCCCAGGGATTCCGCTGCAATGGTAAAAGAAATAACCTGCTGTTCTTTGTCTACTGTAATGGAAGGGGTAGGGCCTCCGGCTTTGCCGGGACTTGTGGCCGTGGCCGTTTCACTGGAATAAATGGCATTGCCAAAACCAGAAGCAGCAACCATGTAATCCCAATTGCCATCGGCGGGAAAATAGGCGTTCTGGAACGGAAGAATTGGAGTGCCCTTCCTCTTTGGGAGGTCGATATAGATGTTGAGTAACAGATGGTCGAAGTCGTTCGGGGGCAACCAAATCTGCGTGATGCTACCCATGCGAACATCGATTTTCAAATTCGACCCCATTTGGCTGACAGTGGTTTCCAGGATGTCCATCTGGTTCGTGTAACTGGAGTGCGAAGGGTAGTTGTATTGGCCGGTAGGGCCCGCATCGTCACCAGTTGGATCTGACTTTCTTATTTTTTCGATGGTTGGTAGTGCTAGATTGAATGTGATTCGTTCAGAAATCACAAGATTTTCACCATTTGCGGCTGAAGTGTAGGCATTACAGTAGTGCCTGCCGTTGAGTAGGAATCGAAGTGGGATTTTTGCAGTGAAGGCTCCATTTTCAGCAATTTTGCAGGGAATGGCATGCTCGGTGTTTCCGTCGATGGCAATCCAGGCTTCATCGACGTTGGATGAAGTTCCCCTGACGGTCATCCATTCTTCAGATACCGTGTTGACGTCCAAGGGTGCCAGCGCAATAGTCTGTCGCTCTTTGGCCGTCGTTTTATCTACATTTACGGCTTTCAAGACCAAACCAGACTTAGGAGGCAGGATTAAATTGATATGCCCCGATGGGTCTACAACTGGCTCGGATTTGGTTTCCGACAAACTGTATACCACCGATAAGAGTGTACCAACTGGTTGATTGATTGGAATCTGGCTACCGATTTTTTCGGTGTCGGCCGTGTTTAAGAGCATGACCAGTGATTCGGATTCGTACTGCAATTGATAGGCAAATACGCCGGGGCCATTAGGTGAATCTTGTAGGACTTTAAGTTGGCCTCTGCGCAACGCCGGAAGAGATTTTCGAAGTTCGGCGAGTCCCTGCACGAATTTGAAGGAAGTGCTTTGTCTCTTAAAATGGTTTTGCTCCGGTGAACCTACTCCTCCTTTGAACATGGTCTGACGGGGGATAAGGAATTCCTGTTCCGTACCGTAGTAGATGACCGGAATGCCGGGGATGGTCATGATGAAGAAAAGTGCCTGGCGAAAGGATTCGCGATCGGTTTGTGAGAGGAATCGACTACCATCGTGATTGTCGATAAAATTGAGGTATTGACTGGGGTGACTGAAAAGTTGGTCCATCGCCGTGAAATGATGGGTCAGCATAGAGGTGGGACGCATTTGCTGGAAGACTCTTTGAAGATTGTTGTGCAATGGAAAATTCAGAATGGCGTTCATTTCTGGCTTTTCCAAGGTGCCCATATAGCTAGCGGCTTCGCGAATAGCCTGATCGTCAAATGGTTTGCTGAACATGGCAGTTTCGCCAAAGGCCAAGAATTTTTCTTTGCCCAGCCGCTGTGCGTATTGCTCGATGCCGGTTGCCGGCGCCGGTGCATCTGCATGAAGAAAATCATGCCAGAATTCGTGTTCCACCATCATTGGCGTATCAAAACGGAAGCCGTCGACTCCTACTTCACGAATCCAGAAATTGTAGGATTCCCGAAGTGTCTTTCGGACGAACGGATTACTGGTGTTCAAGTCATCCAGATCGGCAAACTGATAATTTCTTCGCTTGATCGAATCACTGTGGTCGTGAAAGTTAGGGGTGAAATGGTAAATGGCCATTTCGCGGTCTTTGGGGTTATTGGCATCGTTGTGGTTGAAGGGAAATTGAGTGGGTTGCGGAATGTTTCGGAGAACAAAATTTTGTGTCACGTCCGCCGGATTGTAAGGGCCGGAATACGTGTAATAATCGCCAAGGTGGTTGACAACGATATCCTGGATCAGGTACATGTCATTTTTATGCAATGATGAAGATAGCTGCCGGTAATCTTCCAGGGTGCCGTAATGCTTGTCCACCTCCATAAAGTTACTGGCCCAGTAACCATGGTTTCCGGTACCGGTCTTTTCGGGATTTCGCCATTGGTTGGCAACTGGGGGCGTAATCCAAATGCCGGTCGCACCCAAATCCTTGATGTAGTCAATTTGCTGGGTAATACCGGCGAGGTCGCCGCCATTCCAAAAGTTTTTGTCCCCCTTTTTATACTCCCCTTCCCCCTGATCGTTATTGGTTGAATCTCCATCCATAAAGCGGTCCGTTACGATGAAGTACAAAATTTGATCTTCCCAATTCGGAGAAGGAAGGTGGAGCAAGACTTCCTTCTCCGATGGGCGGCAGGATGGGAAGAATAGGCAACATACGATCGAACAAATCAAATAGGCAGTGTGCTTCATTTTTTGATGGATCAACCTTATTTACGGAGAATAAATAGAGCGGAGAATGAAAGAAGATCGTGGAGGCCTCATCTGCCTCCACAATCGAATTATGAACATTTTTGATGCATTGCGCTACTAGTCTTGAATCATCAATTTCGCAGTAGCAAAGTATCCTTGGCGGTCTCTCAATTGAGCGAAATACATACCAGCCGGCAAACCATCCCTCTGTACGATGGTTTGGGTTCCGGTCAGGTCGGCTACTCGTCGGACCAGCTTACCGTTGATGTCGGTAATTATCAATTCAAAAGATCTGCTATTCGGGTTGTCAAATTCAATCATCACCTCGTTATTGAATGGGTTCGGATAAACGCGTAAGCTTTCCACCAAAACTTCGTCTACCACGCTGGTGGCCAGATCACAAACGGGAGCTTCCGAAACCATGAATAAGAGATTTGAGCAAGGACTGGCACCGAAGCCACCCACGTTGTCGCGTGAATCCTGAGCCTGGTTGTCCCAGGGAGCATCCGGTGCAGCAATACCATTGTTGAATAGGAAATTGACGGCTTCAATCGAATCCAATGGAAGGCCATAGTAAGTTTCCACATTGATCGCTACCGAGAATAAATTGCTGCCATCGTTTACGGCTGGTTTTGCTCCTGCATCATCCCAGGCTTTTTGATTCATCCATTCATTGACTCCGGAATGGAAGCCCAGCATCGGGGCATCGACCAAAAGGCCATCCGTATCTGCTTCCGGACAGTTTAAATCCAGATCAAAATCAATCTGAATGATGCCCAATGTAGTATCTACACAAGAAGCGGCCCGGCCGTTGAATATTGCATGACTGGAAGCTGTTTCGCTCAAATCGCAACCGGGAAGTTCATCCAAAACAAGGAGGAGGTTCTTACAGGGGTCCGTACCTCCGAACCCTCCGGCACCGGTGTCCTTTCCGGTGATGGACCAGGGGTCGTCCGGGTTGCCGAAACCGTTGTTTAGCAGAAATTCAATATTGTTAATGCTGTCGAGTGGAAGACTGTAGTAGGTCTCCGGGTTGATGACGACACTGAAGACGTCATTACCATCGTTGACGGCAGGTTTTGATCCGTCCGCATCCCAATTGACAATAGAACTCCAGTTGTTGGCTCCGGAATGAAAGCCCAGTCTCTCCATACCGGACAGTACGTTGGCCGTATCGGCTTCGGCACAGTTCAGACTCAGATCGAAACCAATTTTTACCAAGCCAAAGTTCCGGTCCATACAGGAGCCAGCAGCATCACTAAGCAATGAGTTGCTGGTCTCAAGATCGTCGGGTGTCGTTAGATCACAAGTTGGCGCTTCTGAAATGAGCAAGAATAAATCCGAGCAGGGTTGATCACCACCGAAGCCACCGTCCCGTTCGTCGCGGCCAGTGGCTGCCCAGGCCATTGCCGTATCGGCTACGCCATTATTCATCACCATCTGGATGTTTTGAAGACTGTCATATTCAATGCCGTAGTAGTCCATGACATCAATGGTGACGGTAAAAATGTCGCTGCCATTATTGACGGCATTCATGGCATTGGAATCATTCCACATCACAGTTTCCGCCCAGGTGTTGGCTCCGGAGTGAAAACCGAGAGCCGGCGCTCCCACCAAGACCATTGCGGTATCCGCTTCCGGGCAATTCAGGCTCAAGTCAAATCCAATACGAACCCGTCCGCGATCCGGATCGACACAGGTGCTGACGTCTCCCTCCGCCGAGAGCAGTGCAGCACTGGTCGCGGATTCCATTGGTTCTGGCATTGTATCTACTTCGACAGGACAAGCAGGGGCTTCGTCCAACAGGATAATCAGATCCGTACAAGGCTCTGTTCCGCCGAATCCGCCATCTCGCTCATCTCTCCCTGCTGCATCGAAAGCGTTATCCGGATCCGCTATTCCATTGTTCATGACCATTTTGATGTTGTCGATATCGGAGAGCGGTACGCCGTAATATTCAGAGGTATTCACGGTCACTGTAAAAACATCGCTGCCGTTGTTGACGGCGGTCATAGCTACTTCGGAGTCCCAATCAACCTGTACTTCCCAGTCGTTGATTCCCGAGTGAAAACCCAGCTCTGCGGCCCCGGCTAACACATTATTCGGATCGGCTTCCGGACAATTCAGACTTAGGTCAAATTCAATGGTAACGGCCCCGTTGACCGTATCTACACAAGAGCTGGCAGAAGTAGTGGCTCCGAAGAGGGAAACGCTGGATTCCTGAGCCAATTCCGAGCAAGTGGGCAAATTGGCAATGGCAATTTCGAAATCATTGCAAGGCTCATTTCCTCCAAAACCACCACCACCTTGATCGTCCCGACAGGCTCCGGCGTCCCATTCTACAGACGAGTCTGCATCTCGCATCAGAAAGTGGATGGTCTCAATTTCGGAAAGTGGAGCACCGTAGTACTCCATGGTATTAATTCTGACTGTATATACATCATTGCCTAAATTGGCCATAGTCATTGCGTTTGGGTCGTCGAAGGCCACAATAGTCGACCACATGTTGATCCCCGAATGGAATCCCAATTGTTCGGCTCCCGCCAAATGTCCATTCGGGTCAGCCTGAGGGCAGTTCTTGCTGTAATCGAAGAAAATGGTGATCAAATTGGAGTCCGGTTCGATGCAGGATCCGACCACCGCGCCCGGGATTAATTCTTCTTCCTGGCCATAGGAGACAACGACCAATAGGGCGAAGAATAATGTTAAGTAAATGTTTTTCATTTTGATGAATTTTAAAAGTAATTTTTAGATTGAAATAATGGTATCATACAAGTAGCTATGATCAGTTTGGATACGGACAAAAAAGGCACCTGGGCCCGGTGTTTGCCACCGTCGAATGTGTTTTCCGGGTGGAAGTTTCTGTTCTCTTTTTCGATAAACTTCTCGGCCCAGCCGGTCAAAAACTATGATCTCCACATCGCTGCTTTTCGGCAGGTGGAACTGCAAGGAAATTTCTTCGGTAAAAGGATTGGGAAAGCTTGTTAAAGTCGCTGTTTGATGAATTTCGCGGTTTAGATTGGTCAGGATAGGTTTTTCTTCGATTGTAAGGTGTTGGTTGACGGCAATATTCGTTTCGACCTGTCGCTTGCCGCCCGGCCAAATGACGACCAAGCTATCGATGTTTTCAATTGTCCCCAGGCCAAAGTGTACCTTACTGCTGTGTTGGGAGGCATGCGTACCGAAACCGCCATGTGCTTCCTGGAGGAATGTTTTTTCACCGGCATAGAGATAAATCCTACTTCCAAATGCATCTTTATTGCATTCCACGCCTTTTAGGCGGACCATCAGCCAGTTAAAGTCGTTTTCAAGGTCGTTTCGATACAACTGGATTCGTTGAATGGTGTCGGAGGTGGCTTGTCGATTGACGTTGGTTACCAAGAAATCCAAGTCGCCATCCAGATCGATATCGGCATAGGCCAGGCCACGCCCCCATAGGGGACTATCCGCGATGGAGTCCAATAGGGAGAAATGACCATTGCCGTCATTGATGAACAGTCGATTGGGATTGGCTTTAGCGTTGGCGATAAAAGGGGCGGCAGGTACATATCCGTTGACAACATAAAGATCGAGATCTTGATCGTTGTCGACATCCATGAAACCGGTGCCCCAGCCCGTTGTAAATAGGTCTTCCGATGCATAAGTGTCGGCTACACCCGCGATGTTGGTAGCATTGCTGAACGTTCCGTTGCTTTCATTTCGCAACAAGACATTTTCTCCGATATTGGTGATGTAATAATCCAGGTCGAGATCTTGATCGTAGTCCCCGATCGCA
>JANQRV010000558.1 GCA_028284395.1 Saprospiraceae bacterium | reverse complement strand
AAACCGGAGTTATGCCTAAGTATAATGAGGATTTTGGTAACGCAGCATGGCAGAAAAAGGTGCTCATATTAACAATAGTATTAAATTTTAACAGCTTCTGAGGCGGTCACACTGATGGCAAACAGCTTGAAGAAAGTCAAAAAAAGCTGGTCATTCAACAGTCTTACCAACTACCTACTCGTCTTTCGTAATGAAATAGATCTCCGGATTCCAGCCGTGATGCTGTCGAGTTTTGAAATGGTATCGAAAAGTACTCCACTCTTTTGAGCCAGACTTTCCACACAAATCAGGAAGGTGATTACCGTCCTACGATAAGGTACTTGACCTAATCACCATACGATAATCACATCTCTGCGACCAAGAACGCTGGGCAGGACCCAAGTTCCGGTCCTGGGAATACCGTTCTCATAAGTTACATTGGCTGAGCTGTCAAGACAAAGCGATACGGTATATTCTTCCTGGGCTAGAACCGAAGTAGCAGCGAGCTCATCGCGTTCCGCAACGGTAATATTTTTGCAATTGCTTGCCACAAATTGCTTCATTGCCATCAGTAACTCCGATTGTGAAATTGCCAAACTGGTGTCTGGTGGATAACAAAGCTGATCAATCCCAGCAAAAGTGGAATACAAGCGGTTCATTTGATCCGTGCTTACTTGCAGTCTATTTAATGCATCGAAAGCGGATTGTTGCTCGGGAGTAAGCTCAGAAGTAGTCGGCAAATTTTCAGCAACGTGATGCGGTTTAGAAAATCTTATTTCTCTTTCTGTCCGGTTTTTAGGTGGTGAGCATGCGTTCAGCAGGCAAACCAACATCGATAACTTCAATAGTACTTTCATTTCATTTTTTCTTGGCTTTACAGCTTCAATTTAAAACGCCAAATGCTACAGGCTGGCTTCGCACAGCTAATAACTCCGGCCCGCAATCTCTTCCCATTTGTCCACTCGCCAAGTTATCGGCGACCGGAAGCTTAACGACCACTCCAAATAAGCGGCCTTCAGATCTTGAACGATTTCGGGTTTCTGTTCGGCGAGGTTGTGGGATTCTGCAGGATCGTTCGGAAAATTGTAAAGTTGGTAAACCGGGCCGGCCCCGGCCGGATATTCGTGGTATAGGTCGGGCTCAATATGGCCGGTATATCGGAGCAAAAAAGAATCCGTTGCTACAACATAGGCCGGCGGGGCGAAGTGTCTTTCTTTCCCACGATCCACGAACGATTTATGGATGTTAAAACCCCAGGCGCGGGAGTGGATGCCCGCCCACATGAGCCGGTCGCGCACCTTTTGTTCCGTATCCGTCGTCAGCCACTTCAACAGGCTTTTCCCATCGAGTCCGCTCGGTACACGGCCACCGGCGGCATCGATCATGGTCGGTAGAATATCCATCGTAGATACGAGTTGTTTTCGCTCCCGTCTTTGGTTGATCCCATGCGGCCAGTAAAAAACCAACGGCACGCGCAAACCTCCCTGAAAAAAGCTGCCTTTAGTCCCGGGAAAAGGAGCGTTTCCCGGCAGGGCCGAAGGGCCGCATCCTCCGGACAGCCCTGCCTGTGCTCCGTTGTCGGAGGTAAATACGATCAAGGTATTTTCAAGCACCTGCCTTTCTTCCAGGTAGTCCAGAATCCGGCGGATGTTGGCGTCGACGCCATAGACATGGGCGTAGAAGTTGGTCAGATCGTAGGAATCCGACGGAAATTTCGAAAAATACTTTTGCGGGGCCTTCGGTTCGAGCGAATCGTGAACGGCATGGTAGTGCAGCTGAACGTAAAAAGGTTGCTTTTTACGGATTTTTCCATCCATGAATTCCATGGCCTTATCCGTAAAATGATCGGTATTGTATCCGGGCTGAACACCAGCATGCTCGTAATTTTCCCATACCAGGGTCGAACCATAGAATTGGCTCGCCCAGTTATTGTATCCGTAGTAGTAGTCAAATCCGTTATGGAGGGGATGATGCTCGTCGACCACCGATCCATAATAACCGGCCTGGCGGAGCTCTTCGTAGGCGGCGGGATGAATGGTTTTCAACGCTCCGTAAGAATAACCCTTGTCGATGTCGTGCCGCTTCAGTACCTCCGTAATCATCTGCTTGCGCCTGGCCCCGATGTGCCATTTGCCGATATGAGCGGTCCCGTAACCCAAATCCTGAAGTTGGTGGGCAAGGTGCGACCCCCGTTCCAAACCCAGGTTTTCCACATCCACGTTGATGTAGATGCCTCTCGATTGTTGCGTTCTTCCGGTGGCGATGGAAATCCGGGACGGAGCGCAAAGATTGCTGGGCGCAAAGGCAGAGGTAAACACAACGCCCGCTCCAGCCAACTCACTAAGGGTCGGCATTGCACGGCGGGAAAACTCCAGTGCCTGCTCGGGACGGTAGTCCCCGCGTGCGGTTACCAGTTCGGTAAAATACGGATCAAAGGCCTCTACATTTAAGGAATGGTTGTGTACCGCAAACTGGCCGAAGCCCAGATCATCCATCATGATGAAAAGCAGGTTGGGTTTTTCTGCTTCTGTTTCATTGCAAGAGAAAATCAATGCGGCGCAAGTATAAAAAAACAAGAGCATGGACATTAATTGACTAAAACGAGCGCGGATTTCAGACATAAGTTTTCGATTATCGTAATCTGGTCAATTTTTGTCTAACAAATTACGGATTTGTCTCAACTCTTTATCAAATGAATTCACTAGACTTATTGACCCACCGGCTCCCCTCATTGCTTCCCCAAAAATTCATTAATCTGTTCGTATTCTTCCCGCCCTTTTTTTGTAAGGTAAGGCAAAATCATGTACCAGGTCATATCCACCAGGTCCATGGGTTTTTCGAAGAGATCACCGGGAGTGAAGATTTTACTTTGTAAATTCCAGAAGGCTCCCACCATCCATACGTTATGGGTCAAATAATCGTAATTAATGCCTTCTTTTTCCGGCAGCATTCTACCCGTTGCTACGTAGTGTTCAAAAAGTGCTCTACCTTGTTTTAAGCGCATTAGGTTGGTCGCTTCGTATAATCTACCCACCTCGGGATAATTGTAAAGTATAAAGAACAAATCCTGAAAGAAGAAATTATGTTTATGCATGAAGTCCCGGAAAGTGCGCATGATCTTCCTAAAATCATCCAGCGTCAGGTAGCCTTCCAGTTTTATGAAATCCTGCGAATCTGCATGCATTTTCTCATAGACTTCTTTTATCAGGATCGCCTTGGTCTTAAAATGATAAGTCAAATTACCGGAGCTAATATTCAATGCAGTTGCAATCTGATTGGGTGATGTGGAGGATATACCCCTTTCATTAAACAATTCAACCGCCTTGATAAGAATCTTCTCTTTCAATTTCATGTCAAAATTAGTATTTAAATACTAATTAAATTGATCTAATAGCATAAAAGTGCTAATTTTATCCGTAAATAAGTTAATATCTGTAAATTTTGCTAGAGCGCGTAATGAAGAGAATGCCAAATTCAGATTGAAGAATTCAAATACTCCATTATTTTTCACGCTATTATTAATTGATTTAAATTATGAAACGTACTAAGAGCTTTGTTTGCAACCTTTTTATCCTTCTTGGTCTGGTAGCAATTACCAGCTGTATGAACGTTCCTGATTACATTTTATCCGACAAAGTACCTCCCGTTGACAAAACCAGGGAGCCAAAAATGCTTTCTGCTTTTTTTGGCTTGGATAATGGGCTAACTCCGCAATCAAGATTGATTTGGAGGAAAGCTCCGGGAAAAGACGGCATGCCCATTGTCTTCTCACATGAAATTGATCCTCAGACCCTGGATGCCGCGGATTTTCAAATCAAGACGCAGAAAGGAGAAATTCGAGGTGTTGAATTCGTGTCTTACAAGCCGGCGGTGGAGGAGTTTGAATTGAGAACGATTTTATTGATCGGTGAATACGGGGATTATCCCGACAATGAGCCCGCTGAAGTAACAATCACCGGAACATTGAAAACCAGAGATGGACGGGATTTAAAAGGGCAAAAAATTGCCGTTACGCCCTTGAAAGAAGGCCCGTTCATAAGTTACGCAGAGTACTTTAAATTAGACGATCAATATCCCTATGTGGAGAAGGGCAGAGGTTGTGATTGCCCTAAAACCGAAACTCAGGTTGTCGTAAAGGTAGTATGGTCTGGAGGCGTGCGTTCAAAAGAAGGCCAAGAAATCGGGGAGGCAGAACGCAAGCATTTTCACGTCAAGTTATTGGTGGATCGCGATACCATTGAAGTCCATCCATTTCAGATTGCGGATCTTAGGGACAATGAAAATAACATCGATTTGTGCATCAAAGAAGCGGGGATCCCCATCTCCGTTAAAGCAGATGAAAATATTGCCATTGACCCCAACGATGATTTAAATCCTGAGACAGAAATAAATATTATGAGCAGATGGTAGAAATGACGGTTCCGTATTACGAATTTCTGGATGCCGGCATGGAAGTAGACGCAGCGAGTATTAAAGGGGGAGAAATTCCCTGAAAATCGATGCCATAGATTTCACCAAATACGATGTTATATGGATGGCAGGAGGCTGGGGAGCAGCCTATACTTGGGACAATTAGAAGTATTGGGCAAAAAAGTGAGTGAGGCCTATTACGCTGAAAAACCAATTGTTACCGTTTGGCAAAAGGAGAAAATGTAGTCAAAGAATGTTCCATGCTGAAAATGAGGGTTGGTGATTTGTTGAATGAAATCGTGTACAAATGCCAGCAAATGTTTGGCGGTTATGGATTTATGGAGGAGTATCCCATTGGCCGAATCTATCGCGACGTCCGGATTGCGCCGATTTATGGCGGCATCTCAGAGATCATGAAAGAAATAATTGCCAAAATGGTCATTGATGAGGTGGAGTATAAGCCGGTCTATAAGAAGCAGTGAAGGAGTTTCGATTGGCTGGCGTGTTCGATAACAAAGGTAGTATAATTGGACTCCTGGAAAACCAATAAGTTTGGCAAGGCACTTCCATTCAATCATCAAGATCATTCACCTACAATGGAAATACCTTACCAAATTTTGCAACAGCTCCATTACATAAATCTCTTGTCGATTTTTTCGGAGCTAAAAAAGCGGCTTAATTAACTCAGATAAAGCTTTCTAAAATCACCGGTCCGATAGAGCGGCGACCAATCAGGCGATACATCGGGTAAAGCCTGGGGGGCAAATTTTTCAAATGTACCATAGGCATGGACAACATCGCCTCCTACCGCCGTT
>JANQRV010000552.1 GCA_028284395.1 Saprospiraceae bacterium | reverse complement strand
AATGACCTTGGCATCAGAGGGGTGGCTAATAATGTCGAGATTATGTCCGTGCGGGTAGTGCCTGACGGTGACGAACGCGATAAAGACGTGGCGAATGCTATCAGATATGCCGTCGATAATGGAGCCTCCGTCATCAATATGAGTTTCGGTAAGGGAGAATCTCCACGCAAGGAGGTGGTTGATAAAGCAATCAAATACGCGATGAAGCACGATGTTTTACTGATTCACGCTGCCGGTAATGACGGTTCCGAGAACAAATCGGACAACAATTTTCCAAATGACCGCTTGAAAAAGCCAGGATTGTTTAAATCCAAGTATGCAAAGAACTGGATTGAAGTAGGGGCATTGCATTGGACCGTAGATGAGAATTTGCCCGCTAGCTTTTCCAACTACAGTAATTCATTTGTCGATGTTTTTGCACCGGGTACCGAAATCTACTCGACTGTTCCCAATGATAAATACAAAGATGAGCAAGGTACTTCCATGGCCGCCCCCGTGGTGTCTGGAGTAGCAGCGGTATTGCGATCTTATTTTCCCGATCTGACCGCAGAACAGGTGAAAGAAGTGTTGCTGCAATCCTCTACCAAGCAGAAAATTAAAGTGGTCAAACCGGGGACTTCCGAAAAGGTCCCGTTCTCGCAGCTGAGTACGAGTGGTGGCATGGTCAATGCATATGATGCGGTGAGGTTGGCGGCATCTGTGAAAGGAAAGAAAAAGAAGAAGGGCAATTCCAGAAGTGGTGGAGGTAGCTCCGATGGAAAAACTCGTACCGGAACCACCAAGAAAGATGTGGCTGCAGCGAGACCTTAAGCGGACAGCAAAATTACCATTACCCCGTTTTCTGCCAATTAGCGAATAACAACTTCTTGAATAAAATCTTCGCCAAGTTCTTGATTCATGAGCTTGGCGATTTTTTCTTTGCCAAAAGATAACTCTTGTCGGAGAGGAGCGGAATCGATGGTGATGAAGAGTTTGTTCTTCCTGATCTTGATTTCCCGGGTATATTTGGCAATAGCGGCTCCCATAACGGTCTCCCAACTTCGTTGAATCTTTGTCTGGTTGAGGCGGGCTTTCAATCGATAGGTCTCCACCATACTCTTTAAGACTTGCTTTAGGCTTTGTTCGTTATTGTTTTGCATGACGACTATGAGTTAGTGCATAGCGAAATTACAAAAGACTGGCCGAACCATTTTCAATTTGGAAAAAAATTCCGTTCTGATATTTGGTTTCCGTCAGACTTTGGACGCGATCAGCGTGGGTGTCCGAAATGAGAATTTGCCCGAAATCTCCCGAGATAACTAGGCTGAGTAACTGATCGACACGACTTTGATCCAACTTGTCAAATATGTCATCCAGGATCAGCAAAGGTTTTTTTTGTAATTCCTGCTGCAGGAAATGATATTCGGTCAATTTTAGTGCGATGGCAAACGATTTCAGCTGACCCTGAGAACCGAATTTTTTGAATGGGGCCTCTTCAATACTGAACTTCCAGTCGTCTTTGTGAACACCTACGGTAGTTCGTTGGAGAATTTGATCTCTGCGTAGATTTTCTTTCAACAAGCTTCTGAAATCCTGGTCAGTCAATTGGGATTGGTAAGTCGATCCGACGATCTCCGCATCTTGAGAAATTTTGCCGTAGTTGTTTCTGATAATGGGCAAGAGTTCTCGGGTAAATGCCGTACGCCTTGCGTGGATGAATATCCCCGGACCGATCAACTGTTCGGTATACACATCAAGTAGGGTGTCGGATGGGACACCATATTGGTCTGATAATGACTTAAGCAATGCATTCCGCTGTTTGAGGACCGTTTGGTATTGAATAATGGCGCGAAGATATTCGCGGTCAGTCTGGGCGAGTATGTTGTTGATGAAACGGCGCCTTTCTTCACTGCCTTCTCTAATGAGGCTGATGTCATCCGAGCAAATAAATACGATTGGTAGTAGTCCGATGTGCTCCGAAAGCTTCTTGTAAGGAATGTCGTTCCGAATCAACTCCTTTTTTTTGTTCGGAATTACTTTCGCCACAATTTTCTCGCGTACTGATGCCAATTGGAAGGTCCCTTCCAAGCGAAAAAAGGGGCTCTCTTTTTTGGTGATGATTTTGTCGGCGGATCGGAAATTACTTTTGCCGGTACAGAGGTAATAGACGGCGTCGAGAAGATTGGTTTTGCCCATGCCGTTATTGCCAACAAAGCAGTTGAGCTTTTTGTCCAACTTTATGGATGCAGAAGCATAGTTTTTGAAGTTGGTAAGCTTTATTTGGTTTAACCAAAGTTCTTTCATAAACCGAATTCTACGGGAAATTCATAAAATTATTCCTAAACAACTCTAAAAAATCCAAAAATTTGCGGTTAACAGGTATATTTGCCTCACTTTTTGGAACGGAGCTTTTATAAAGTCCATGGAATTCAAGAAAATATAGTTGTAATGAGTCAAACAGCAAAGAGTAAAACATCCTTTGATAAACAAACTTATTTGGATTGGTATGAATTGATGTTGCGCATCCGGAGGTTTGAAGAAAGAGCCCTATCCATGTATGGACAACAGAAAATTCGTGGGTTTCTACATTTATATATCGGACAGGAAGCGGTGACCGCCGGCATGGAATCTGCGATCAGAAGAGAAGATGCTATTGTGACGGCTTACCGCCAGCACGGTACCGCTATCGGCCGTGGACTGACGACCAAAGAATGTATGGCCGAATTATTCGGAAAGGAAACCGGAGCGGTGAAGGGAAAAGGGGGGTCGATGCATTTCTTTTCCGCCGAAAAACGCTATTTCGGGGGGAACGGAATTGTTGGAGCTCAAATTCCCATCGGTACCGGAATCGCCTTTGCGGAAAAATACCGGAAGACCGACAACCTTTGCGTGACAATGTTCGGCGACGGGGCGGCACGCCAGGGCGCTTTGCACGAATCTTTTAACATGGCCATGAATTGGCAGATTCCCGTGCTCTACATTTGTGAGAATAATGGATATGCGATGGGGACTTCTGTCGGCAGGACCAGTTTCTCCACCGATATTTACAAACTCGGTACTGCTTACGACATGCCCAGCGAAGTGGTCGATGGAATGCAGCCCGAAACGGTCTATGAAGCGATTACGAAGGCGGCGGAACATATCCGGGCCGGGAAAGGTCCCTACTTCCTGGAAATCAGAACCTATCGTTATAAGGGCCACTCCGTATCTGATCCGGCAAAGTACCGGACAAAGGAGGAGGTGATGGAGTATAAGGAAAAAGATCCCGTCAAAGTTACTGAGCAAAAATTATTGGATCGCGGCTATGCAACGGAGGCTGACATCAAGGAGATTAAATCGGCTATCAAAGCTGAAATCGACGAGGCTGTGAAATTTGCAGAAGCATCTAAATTTCCCGATCCTTCTCAGTTGTATACCGATAACTACGTGGAAGATGATTATCCCTTTCTCACATAGGGGATCCGGCAGCAGGCAAGTGCAATTCGAAAAATAAAAATTTGTTAATTCAATAATCACAAAATGGCGAGAAGAAGGAACAAGAAGCAAAAAGCGGATGAAACACTGGTGGACCTGATAGAAGTAAAAGATCAGGCCCAATCCTTCATAGAGAGAAATCAAAATATAGTATTCGGAGCTTTGGTGGGCGTTGTGCTCATCATTGGTGGTCTCTTTGCCTACAATAACTTTTATCTGACACCCAAACAATTGGAGGCTGTGGATCAGATGTCACAGGCTCAGATCCAATTCGAACGGGATTCTTTTGCAATGGCACTGACCAATCCTGGAGGCGGGTATCAAGGCTTCTTGGACATTGCCGAGAACTTTAAGGGGACCAAAGCCGGCAATTTGGCATTGTATTATTCTGGCATTTGTTATCTCCAAATCGGTGAGTATGCTGCAGCACTCGATTACCTCAATGAGTTTAAGCCGGGGGGAGAGATTGCTCCCATTATGAAATACGGAGCTATGGGAGATGCTTTTGCAGAATTGGGTGATTTGGAGAAAGCCATGAAATACTACAAGTTAGGAGTCAAGGGTGGAAACAATCAATTTTTAACCCCTTATTACCTTACCAAAATAGGGCTATTGCACGAGAAAAACGGCGACCTAGCGGCTGCACAGACCGCTTTCGAAGAAATTAAGAATAACTATCCGAATTATCCCGGTGCCCAGGATGCAGAAAAATATCTGACCCGGGTCATGAAAAAATAACCTTACGGAAATTTATGGCTTCCGCTCTGAAGAATTTGTCTGAATACAACGAGGCAACCATTCCGGATGCCTCTTCTTTTCAATTTGGCATTGTGGTTGCCGAATGGAATGAAAAGATCACCCATGCTCTTTACGAAGGGTGCTATGAAACTTTGGTAAAGCACGGTGCTTTGGAAGACCGGATCAAAACCATCCAAGTGCCTGGTTCTTTTGAATTACCCATTGGAGCCAAACTCTTGGCTGCGAATGGAAAATACGATGCCATCATTTGTATCGGTTGTGTTATTAAGGGAGAGACCAGCCATAATGAGTACATTAATCATGCGGTAGCCTCTGGCCTTACCAATTTAAGTGTTCTTTCCAGTATTCCATGTGTTTTTGGCGTGCTTACCCCCGACGATGAGCAACAAGCCCTGGAGCGAGCGGGTGGACAGCACGGTAATAAAGGCGTTGAAGCTGCAGTGACCGCCATTCGCCTGGCTTCACTTAAGGGCCAGTTCTCCGGAAAAAAGCAAAAGATCGGATTCTGATTCGATCGGACTTCAACAAAAAAAAACGGCCCGAATGGGCCGTCTCAAAGTGTACATGGGATTCTATTTGCAGGTTAAGCTTACCTGTTTACTACTAGTTTAAGGCTTCTTGTATTTCTTTCGGTGTTTACATTGACAATGTATATACCCGCCGGTAAATCGGTAAGGTCTATTCTTTCGTTATGAGTGCCTCTGTCGACTTCCCTAAACATTCGTTTTTGTAGCGTACCGTCAATGGAAAGCAGGTGTATCTCCAGCGAGGTCTTTTCCGCGACTTCGAAGCTGACGTTGGCAAAATCTCTAGTGGGGTTGGGGAACAATTGAATCGACTCCAGTTGTATTTTTTCTTCTTTGGTGCTGGTGGTTAGGAATTGAGGGGCGGCAGTAAAGTCATTCTGAGCGAAATTGATCACTACCGTGAACAAGTTGGTACAACCTGCTGCCGTTTCAATGAGCAGTGTGACTTCATAGACGCCGCTGGATTCATATCGGTGGGAGGTAACAAATTCAGTACTGGTCTGCCCATCACCGAAATCCCAGAAATAGTTCACGGCATCGTCGCTGGACAGGTTCAGGAAAAACACCTCCAGGGAATCCGGATTGATCAACGGTAAAAATAAGGCATTGCAGTCGCGATTATACCAGATGTCGCTGTCCATGACCAGCAACATTTCCGTCTGACTCTCACATAGTCCGCTGAAAATAGTAAGGCTAACGAGATAGGTGCCGGCGATCTCATATTCGTGACTGGGATTGGGCTCCGTGCTGGTTTGGCCGTCGCCGAAATCCCATAACCAGCTGTCTACTTCGCCGATCGAAAGATCATTGAAATGGAATCGACCATTTTGACTGCTGTCCTGGGTGAAGAAGAACATGGCCTGACACTGCGGGCCATCGACGGAAATATTATTTCCGATTGCCAAATATCGACTGATGGACGCCTGACAGCCATCTGCCGTTGTAATGGTTAACTGAACGGAATAACCACCTGCAATGGGATAGACATGGAGGGGATTTTGTTCATTGCTCATAGTGCCGTCTCCAAACTCCCATTGCCAGGCGGTTATCCGGGATTGCTGTGAAAAAGAGAGGTCTTCAAACTGAATCGAAGGCAGTGCTGCTGCGGTTGGTGCTTCTGTCCACGAAAAATTGGCAAAGCAGTCTAGCTCCCGTTCATCACAGGAAAAGTAATCACTGAACCCTTCACATTCGGCAAAACATTTATTCGGAAAAGTGAGGATGACGTTTCCGGAGTCGATGGCGCAAACGGGGTCAAAAATCAATGGGCATTCACACGTACCCCCGCCACAGGATACAAAATCGGTTTCGGAATAGCCTTCGCACAAGGCGTAGCAGGCATTGGAGAAAGACCGGATTTGCCCGTCATCTAGTTGTACACAAACCGGGGCAAAAATCTGGGGGCATATACAATTGCTACCCGGTTCGCATTTTTCCAATTGACCCTCTCCGTACCCGGCACAGTTGGCCTCGCAGGCGTTGCCAAATCTGATGACCTGCCCATCATCCAGGTAGATGCAGACCGGATCGTATACGACGTCGCACACACAAGAGGAATCGCACGCAACAAAATCCTGTGGACCAAAGCCCTCGCAGGCAGCAAAGCACTCGTTGGAGAATTGCTTGACTTGTCCGTCGGCATCGATGACACAAACGGGATCGTAGTACTCCGGGCAAATGCAAGGCTCGTCATCGCAATCAAATAGTGAGGCTTCCTCGTAGCCGGCACAGATCGCTTCACACGAATTTTTAAAGCGGATGATGCTGCCATCATCCTGCTTAGCACATATCGGGTCCACCACATCCGGGCAAGCACAGTTGATGTCGCACGGCACGAACTGATCCGGAGAAAAACCTTCGCAGATTGCAAAACATTCATTGTCGAAAGTAATGATCGTGCCATTTGCGGAAAGAATACATACCGGGGCGTAAATTTCAGGACAGACACAGGTGGAATCCGAAATGCAGCGAAACAATTGATCCTCTGCAAAGCCTTCACATGCCGCAAAGCAGCGATTGGAAAACTGTATGGTGTCGCGACCGGAAACCACGCAGACCGGATCGAAAATGGTCGGACAAAAACAGGAATCCGGTTCACAATTCACAACTTCTACATAGCCGGCGCACCTGGCAAAACACTTATTGGTAAACTGGATGATGTCGCCATTGTCCGAGATGACACATACCGGGTCTTCAACCGATGGGCATTCGTCGCAATCGTTGGTGTCATTACAATCGATCAGGTCTTCCCTGGAGAAGCCTACACAAAGTGCTTCACATGCGTTGGGGAAAGTTATTTTATAGCCGGAGTTGAGTAAAACGCACACCGGATCGTATTCGGTGGTACACAAGCAATCGGAATTGCGACCTATATTAATGGGTTGTTCAATGGAAGCAGAGCAGCCGTCGGCAGTTTCGATACTAAGGGTGACCAGATAACTGCCTTCGGCATCATAGACATGCGAGGGACTGGGTTCACTACTTCCGTTCCCATCCCCAAAATCCCATTTCCAACCTACTACGGGTCCGGTGTTACTGGTGCTGATGTCGTTGAAGATCACCAACAGTTCCGCTGGATCCGGGGAGTCTACGAAAAAGGCAGCAGTACAAGAGTCGGGCTGGTTGCCTTCGCAAGAGAAGAGAGTGAAATAACCTTCGCATGCGGCAAAGCAAGCATTGGGGAACTCTTTAAATTCACCGTTGGGCAAAAAGATACAGACGGGCTGATAGATATCTTCACAGAGACAATCCTCTATCGGACGACATCGTTCAATTTCCTCCGCCAAAAATCCTTCGCAACGAGCGAGACAAACATTGTCAAAACGCATGATGCTATCCGCTGTAGATACGCACACCGGATCAATTGTTACCGGGCAATTGCAACCATTACAGCGTTCGAAATTCGCTTCGTCGATGCCACCACATTTTGCCCAGCAAGCGTTGATAAAAGTTTGGATGATCCCCGTGATTGGGTCGGTTATACAGACTGGTTCAAAGACATCCGGACAATCACATCTTTCCCCATGGGAAATGACAATATTGGAGGTATATGTACTGCTACAACTGT
>JANQRV010000549.1 GCA_028284395.1 Saprospiraceae bacterium | reverse complement strand
CTGTCGGTCCATGATGGTGACAAGATCATAATAACGAGCAACTAGTTTCCGAATGGGGGGTGTGTCTGGATAGTATGGGGGGAGTGGTACATCTTTTGGTGATTGCCGTTCTTGCTCCGTCAACTGCTTTCCGTATTTCTCATAAAAAGCTTCATCAGACCCGAAAATTTGTGATTGATGGGTGGTATTGAAGTTAAAGACACTGAAAAAGGGCTGTCCGGGTTTGCGTTTGCGCCAATGCGCATTTTGACTGGATTCATCCCAAAAGTGTTTGCCGGAGAAATTGTAGTCTTCCTTGTAGTTGTTGGAGCAATAGTAACCGGCAGCTCGGAGGTACTCAGGGAAACCTTTGATGAAATCTGGTTTTTCAACCGTTGAACGTAGATGTTGCGTACCCAGTGAAGTTGCGTAGACCCCGGTGATCAAAGTGGAGCGGGAAGGAGAACAGACCGGGGCGACCGCAAAGGCGTTGGTGTAGCGCAGGCCGGTCCTGGCCAGTTGATCCAGGTTGGGAGTTCGTGCCTGCGAATCACCGTAACAGCCCAACATCGGGTTCATATCTTCGCTGGTTAGCCAGAGAATGTTAGGTTGGAGAGGATCAAATTGCTGCGGGTCTGTTTTGCAACTCTGAATGAGCAAAATTGTGAGAAAGAAAAAGGCGGCTGCGGAAACGATAGAAGAATGGCTCATGTTTTTTGGTACTGCTCTAACCTTAAAGATAGCAAAATCTGAATTGCTAACTAGTTCAGGTTAAGCAAACAATAGTCCTTCTTTAAAAGGACTCAGCAATACCTAAATAGAAGTTCTGATCCCTTTGCGGACCCAGACCTAGCCCATAATCAAACCGGATGTTGAGGTTTTCTGATTTGACGATCTTAATGCGAATACCTGTCCCGACAGAGTATTTAAGGTTGTCGATGCGAATATCATCCAGATCCCTTCCAACTTCCCCGGCACCGGCAAAGAAAACCAGGCCAATCCGATCTAGCGCTTGCCAGCGGTATTCTGCTTGGGCAAAAAGGGCCAACCGATCGCGGTAGCGCCCTTCCTGGAAACCCCGCAGAAGTTCGTCACCCCCCAGTTCCGATAGCTCGAAAGGAGGAGCATCTCCCCAGGCATAGCGGGCATACCACTCTAATGCCAAGATGTTCAGTTTTTGTGGATGAATACGAATGTAATTTCGAAAGTTTAGTTTAGAGAGCATAAAATCGGAAGAACTTCCCGCTTCCTTCCCATAAATCCCGTGAGTGAACTCTAGAAAACTTCCCGTTAGTGCATAGATGACATTGTCCCTGCTGTCGAAAGTCACCGCAAACTCTGCACCCAGGGAGCGCGACCCAACCTGGTCTTGTAAAGACGTCCCATGTGGATTGCCTTCGTGATCTTCTTCTAACTTGGCATTATAGATGGTCTTGTAGCGAATACCCCCTCCTACAAATAAATTCGGACGAATTCGCTTTAACAAAAGAGGCTCAATCAGAAAATTGTCAAATGAGATTTCCATTTTGTCACTTTCTGTCGTTCGATTTCCAATTCCATAATACCGCAGTGGAAATTTCGAAAATTCAAGTGTGCCCTTTAGCAGATACTTCTCCTGGTCGAAAAAAATTTCGTAGCCGGAATAAAAAATGAATTGGTTTCGAAGTGTGTAAGTGATAGAGGCAGGAATATTAGACGTCCTGGTGTCAGGGCCGGCTCCATTCGGCTTAAAAAGCAATTTGCCGCCGATGCCCATGCCGAGGCTAGTGGAAGGCTCATAAGTGATGACGGGAGCCAGCACCACTTTTGAAACAAACCGATTCGTATCCTGATGGTAGCGATTACGGCCGACTTCAAATTCGAAGAAATCGGTCAGCCGATCCAACAATTTTTGTCCTGATACTGATCGTGGTATCCCCATTAACACAATTGCACTAATGATGACTGTAAGCAGGTGGCCCTTCATAAGTATTCTATTAGCCATTTAGGTTAAAATAGATGAACAGCGATTTTGGATTGGTGATTCGTTTGTTTTCATCGAATTAAGAGAGCAATGCAATAGGGAATTAGACTTCTATAATAAACGATGGATTGATTCAATAGTTACCCCTATTTTACAGTAGGTAATTTACTTGACAGAAAGGCTATATATTTAGGTTCAGGAAGATAGGAAAATAAAGATTGATTTAAAAGTCTGATCACTACCTTTAACCAATGTATTATTCCAAATTGAATGGATGATTACGCTCAAACAATAAACATAATGAATATAGATATGGATAAGAGTAATACACCTTTGATGATCCTGGTTGCGGGGCCCTACCGCTCGGGAACCAATGACGATCCAGTCCTCATCCAACAGAATGTAGACAACATGAATGAGATGGCATTACAAATCTACCAGTCGGGCCATTTGCCGGTGCTAGGTGAGTGGTTTGCCTTGCCATTGATCGAAACAGCCGGGTCTAAGGGGATGGGTGATGACATTTGGAATGAATTGTTTCACCCGGTAGCGATCCGTCTGATCTCAAAGTGCGATGTTATCATGCGGATTGGGGGACCGTCAAATGGTGCCGACGAAATGGTTAGGATTGGTCGGGAGAATGATAAGCGCATTATCCATACATTAGAGGAATTGTCTGAAGGCTAAAGTTAGAGGCTTTGTTGCTGTGGGGGCTGTGGATTCTATGGATTCTATGGTTGCTATGGAATGCAAACAGAGGCAATGTTTTCCGTAGGACGAATGGGGCATGGTTCCGAAGCATGCCTACAATTGGAGAAATATTTAAATAAGCACTATGATTGATCTTGCGAAATATAAGGATAACGCCAAACTGTACGCCCTGGCGGAAAAATTCAACAAGTTACTTAGTGACCTGGAACAGAGGGATATCCCTGCTGCCGTCAGATCTAAAATTACGGAAGAAATTCAGCAATTTGAGGCTAGTGATGGTAATGACTCAGAACTACTGAAGTCACTTAGCAAATCTTATAATCATCTTCTGACACTCGTCCGAACAGAACTTGGCCTCCATAAGAAGGGGCATTATCAAACGCTGGGAATTGCGACCGGAATGCCCCTCGGACTGTTACTTGGCATGTTTACTCCTATTCCGTTTGCAATGGGACCGGCGATTGGGCTATTGTTTGGTTTGATCTTTGGCGGCCAGTTAGATGCCAAGGTCAAGAAAGAGGGAAAACAACTAAACATCTAAAACTAATCCACACGCTCGTATACTAGTCCGGGGCCATCGCAAGCAAGCCACGTGCCCGTCAATTGAGTCTCCGATTGTCTGAAGAGGTATTCCTTTGAATCGCCGGTGCAGTTACCGATCAAATCATTGTCTTCAAAGTACTTAAGGATCAGATATTCTCCATCTGAAAGCTGGGTCCACTGATAAGTGCCCCCCGCTTCCCGTGTTATGCCATCCTGCTCGCGGGATTTGATGAATGTTTCATCTTCCCGTAGCAAATAGAATTCCTGCCATTCCATGTCGTCACCAGTCGTTTCTGAATTGGGGAGTCGGCCGCTCATACTCACGAGTTGCCATTTCTCTCCCTCTGTATCCGCAATGGTTTCTTCTCGATTAAGGATATCGAGCAGAATATCTTGGTATTCCGCACATGAAAATAAGCCTGTCATCATTAATACTACCAAAATTTGCCTTCTCATAACCTGTAATGGTTTTATTTAGTAATGAGCTCTTTCAATCTAGTTGCATGAATTATACCACAAAAGACAGGGTCGGGTTGCAAAAGGGTTGGGTGAATTCACTAAATTGCTCATGCAAAACAAATACCGATGTTTCGAAACGCTCTTCTCTTTCTATCACTTTGGATATTTATTCTTCAAAGTGGTAATGGTCAGGTAGGCCTGGATTACTATTTGCCAAAAGATGTACTTTACGACCAAAATATTCCGGTGCCCAATGCGGTCATTGGCCATGAAGTAGGGGAGTGGCATGTTTCCCACGATCGGTTGGTGCAATACATGTATCTGCTTGCCGCCCAATCCGACCGGGTTACCGTTGAGGAATATGGCCGTACCTATGAGCAACGCCCACTTTTACTGCTGACCATAACCTCACCGGAGAACCATCAGAATATAACAGCTATAAAGTCTGAACACCGGAAATTGACACAGCCGGGAGAAAACCCGAAGACCGGGCTTAAGGATCAGCCATCCATCGTATGGCTAGGCCATTCCGTTCACGGGAATGAAGCCAGCGGTGCCAATTCTTCCTTGCTGACCGCCTACCATTTTGCCGCCGCTAGCGGGACGGAGATCGAACAGTTATTAAGCGAGACAGTTATTCTCATCGACCCCTGCATTAATCCGGACGGTTTCAATCGCTTTGCCAGCTGGGTAAATAGTCACAAGAGCCAGAACCTTGTTACGGACCCAGGTAACCTGGAACAAAATGAATCCTGGCCACGGGGCCGGACCAATCACTACTGGTTTGATCTGAACCGCGATTATATTCCGGCACAGTTGCCGGAAAGTCAAGGTAGATTGGCCAAAATACACGAATGGAAGCCCAACATTTATACCGATCATCATGAAATGGGCACCAATAGTACCTTCTTTTTCCAACCGGGTATTCCTTCGCGCGTGCATCCTTTGATTCCCCGTGATAACTATCGGATCACGGAGCAGATTTCCACCTATTTCATGGAGGGCCTGGATGCCATTGGTTCTCTTTATTTTTACAAAGAACGCTATGATGACTACTATCCGGGACGTGGGCCAACTTATGTTGATTTCAACGGTGGAATTGCCATATTATTTGAACAAGCCAGTGCTCGCGGACATGCCCAAGAAAGCGTTAATGGGGTACTGCATTTTCATTTTGCCATCCGAAACCAGTTTACAGCGGCCCTGGCAACGGTAAAAGCCGGATACGAAATGCGGGAACAATTACTTTCATACCAAAAGGATTATTATGACTCTGCGATTGATTTGGCGTCGAAGGATCCGCTAAAAGCCTATGTTTTTGGGAGTAGGAAGGACCCCGTTAAAACTTGGAAGCTAGCCGAGATTGTCCGGCGCCACGATCTTGACATTTATAAACCGAAGACAACAATTCGAACGGATGGGCTCGACTTCGAACCGGATTTTAGCTTTATAGTTCCCACTGATCAACCGCAGTATCGACTGGTACAGGCCTTGTTTGAGATTCGGAATGTGTTTGAAGACAGTTTATTCTACGATGTATCCGCCTGGACCATGCCGTTGGCTTTCAATCTGCCTTATGCTGCTTTGGACGCCAATCAATTCAATAACGGGCTGCTGGGTGAAGGTGTGAACGAACCATTTCAATCGGGGCGGCTGCCGGGCAGTCAATCCGGATATGCCTATCTCTTTGAAATGACGGGGTATTATGCTCATCGAAGTCTATATCAATTGCAAAAGATGGGCGTTCGTACAAAGGTGGCGGCACGCCCTTTTACCGATTCACAAGGCCGGTCCTTTTCGCGCGGAACGATCCTTGTTCCCGTCAAGAACCAATTGGTCACGGAGCGGCAATTATTCGAAATGATGCAAGAAATTGCTGTTTCGAATGGGACGGATGTCTTTGAAGTTAATACAGGTGCCGTACAGGAAGGTCCTCCGTTGGGAAGTAATGATTTCTTGCTATTAGAGGCACCAAAAGTTATGATATTGGCCGATGGGGGTTTATCGGGCTACGAAGTAGGTGAAACTTGGCACCTCTTGGATACGCGCTTTGGTATGCCAGTGACGCTGTTATCCTTGAATCGGCTGGAAGGAATAGACCTGGACCGGTATAATGCTATTGTTTGCGTTGATGGTAGCTATCGGGAGGTAAGTGAGCGGGGGAGCAATAAGTTAAAGGAGTGGGTGCAAAAAGGAGGAACGATTGTCGGGTTTAAAAGAGGAGCAAAATGGTTGTCGGACATCGGCTTATGTCAAAGTCGATTCAAATATCCGGCCAGCCCCATTAGTGGAGATCAGGCCTACGGAGATTATTCAAATCTCCATGGAGCGCAAGTTATTGGAGGAAGCATTTTCCGGGCTGCGTTAGATCTTAGTCATCCAATTGGTTGGGGCTTTGATCGGAGAGAAGTGCCTCTTTTCAAGCGGGGGACGATGGTCCTGGAAAAGTCCGCCAATTCATTTGCAAATCCCCTGGTCTATACAGATGATCCACTTTGGAGTGGTTATGCGCCGGAGGAAAAACTGCCGGCGATCCGAAATTCGTCAGCATTGGCCGTCAATCGATTTGGACGAGGCCAAGTCATTGGATTTGTCGACAATCCGAATTTTCGGGCTTTTTGGTATGGAACCAATAAATTATTCTTAAACAGCTTATTTTTCGGGAAGGTAATCCGATGAATTCATTCAATAAATGTATTTGGCATGCGAGAATTCCAAAAATCAGTGATTGAGCATTATCTCCAAGCTTACAATTCATTCGACGTGGCGGGTATGTTGAAAGATTTGCATGATGAGGTGGAATTTGAGCATATATCCGGTGGGCAAATCAGTATGGCGATACGAGGCAAAAAAGCGTTCAAGGAGCAGGCTCAGGCCGCAACTGCATATTTTAAAGAAAGAAGCCAGGAAGTAATAGCCTGGCACTTTGATGGAGATTTGGTTTTGGTTGACATCGATTACCGAGGTGTATTGGCAATCGATTTTCCCAACGGCATGAGGGCGGGAGAGACGCTTCGGTTGAAAGGACAGTCGGTGTTTTCTTTCCTGGGGGATCAGGTCATTAAGATTCAAGACAAAAGCTAAATTGATTCATTGATGAATTCAGAAGCAAACGCATTGAAGCAAAAAGTGAATGATGCATTATCAGGATAATATCTATGGCGCCAATGAAATATCTGGCATCTTCGAGGAACTCATTAACACAAGAGTTTTTCAAAGACTGAAGCGAATTCACCAGGGAGGGCCTATTTTCCTCGTCAATGCTCAAATGAAAAATACGAGATATGATCATTCGATGGGGGTGATGCTGCTAATTAGAAGATTGGGGGGGAGCCGGGAAGCCCAAATTGCCGGTTTGCTGCATGATGTTTCTCATACGGCATTCTCTCATTTGATCGATTACCTCCTGGAAATCGAGGAAGAAGACTACCACGAACAGAGGTATGCTGAAGTGATGGCAGATCCGGAACTCCTTTCTATCCTGAACCAATATGGATATCATTCCGAAGAATTTCTAGACCTCGAGCAATACCGAATTCTGGAATACCCTTTGCCTGCTCTCTCGGCAGACCGGATCGACTATACTCTGAGAGACCTGTTTCAATTGGGAGTGTTGAATCGTAGTGAAATTGATTGGTTTTTGGAAGGCCTTACTACATTCGAAGAAAGAATCGTGGTGAAGTCCAAAGCACATGGGCTTTGGTTTCAGTCCAAATACGAATACCTGATCCAAGATTATTTCAAAGGAAAGGAGAATCGGGACGCCAATCGAATGATGAAAAAGATAGCTAAAGAATCTCTTGAACAAGGAATTATCGAAGTTGCGGACTTTCACCAGGATGATTTCCATGTCATCGATAAAATACAGAAAGGAATGAGCATTGAATTGGAAAAGTGGATTAATGAAATGATTCGAATGGATGTGCCCGCAGAATCCGTGAAGAATAAGAACCGGTACATCGATCCAGAGGTATTGATTGGTGGACAGATCTCCAAGTTATCACAAATCCAATAGCGGTAGATAGATGCACAACCGTTCTCAAATAGAAAGATATCGACTGTTGCGCCGATACATCGATGCCCACTTCAAAGAGGATTTGAATATCGAGAAAATTGAAAAGGCTTGCTTTTACTCCTACCGCAACATCAATCGGATCTTTCAGGGGCTGCACCAGGAAACGATTGGAAAGTATATTAAGCGCATTCGATTGGAAAAAGCGGCGGAATATTTGAAATATTCCGATTTGGCAATTATGGACATCGCTATGGACGTGGGTTTCAGTGATGTGGCTTCCTTTGGCAAAGCGTTTAAGACCCGGTTCGGAACGCCGCCCGCTGCCTTTAGAAAGTTGACCGGCTGGGAAATTGTTATGAACGGCCATTCGCCGGAACCGGTCGTTTCTAGGCAACCGCCACTTCCATTTGAAATAGAGTATCTACCGGATTTCGAAATGTTGTATGTAGAATATCGTGGTGATTATCGGGACATTGATGCGATCGAAAAACAATGGCAGTGTTTATTGGAATATTGCGAGTCTCATCAATTGCTAACGGAAGAAAGTATTTTCATGGCCGAAATCCTGGATGACAATGAAATTTGTGACGACATCGTTTGCCGGTACAACGTTGCTTTAATATTGGATAAACCATTGTGTGAATTACCCCGCGAGCTGCTTTTTGTCAAAAGGCATGCTCATCAGAAATATGCGAAATTCGTGCATCGAGGACCACACGAAACCTGCATGAAAACTTACGATCAGATTTATGCCAATTGGATAACGCACGTGCATCCGGAATTGGTCGACCTGCCAACGTTGGAATTTTTCGTCAATCACCACCTCAACCCTCCTCCCAATCAACTGCTCACCGAAATTTACATTCCAGTCCAATAGTAATCCGGTTAGAATGTCCAAAAAGGACAAAACACCTGACTTCAAAACCAAATACTTTTGTGGGAAACAAGGTGTTAAAACCATTTGAAATCCAGAATGATTATGAGTTTCAATGAATTATTGGTCTTATTGGAAGGAGCGTCCGTAATGACTTATGTGGCCTACTTTTTCGCATTCAACCTCTCTCTGATTGCTTTCGAAGTACTGTTGGATTTACTGACTGCCAAAGAAAGAAGGTGGAAAGATACCGGTGCAAATGTTATCATTTTCATTATCAACCAATTGTTGGAAAAAACAGTTTACGGAGCCTTGGGAATCATTGGTTTGATCCCTTTCCAATTGTTAACTCCGTGGACCATTCCCATGAATGTGTGGACCTGGATGCTGGCTTTTTTCGCTGCAGATTTCACCTACTATTGGATGCACCGACTGGAACATGAACATCGTATTCTTTGGGCCAGCCATAGTGTTCATCATTCTTCAGAAGACTACAATTTGACAGTGTCCATGCGATTGAGTGTAGTGGAGAGCCTTTTTGAGTGGATTTTTTTAATCCCGATGATCTTAGTAGGCTTTACCCCTTTTCAAGCTATTGTTGCGCTCATCTTCGTCGTACAATATCAAACCTGGATCCATACCGAACGAATTGTCAAAATGGGCTGGTTGGATGAAGTGTTCAATACCCCATCCGTCCACCGGGTTCACCACGGATCAAATAATAAGTACCTGGACAAAAACTACGGTGGAGTACTGATTATCTGGGACAAACTATTTGGCACCTTCCAACGCGAGGAGGAAAAAGTGGTGTATGGCTTAACTAAAAACATCCGTTCCAACAACCCAATTACCATCAATTTTGTCGAATACAAGAATATCTGGAACGATGTAAAAAGGTGCAAAAATTGGAAAGACAAACTCCGCGTTGTTTTTGGTGGTTTGAATTGGCGTCCCAGCTATTTTAAGGGAAGTGAAGAAAGGAAGTAGACAACAGGTATTGGGTAGTGGTTACGGCATTTAATTGCCTCAGTCAAAAGAAGCGATTAACTTTATGACATCGTTGGATCATTATATTAGAGTATAGATGAAGGAATTTTTGTCGGCAATACATCAGGTGGAGGAGCGTATTCTGGAGGAATATATTTCGCATTGGAAGGCTTATGAACTGCCCAAAAAGACCATCATGACGGCACCGGGTGAAACCGAGCACTTTATCTACTTCGTAACCAAAGGCATTCAAAAATCCTATTATTTCAATAGTGGGAAACAACACATCATCGCGTTTGCCTATGCACCCTCTTTCAGCGGTATTCCCGAGTCATTCTTCACACAAGAGCCTTCCCGATACTTTTTAGAAACCATTACCGACAGCCAATTTTTGAGGCTCTCGTTTCATCAGCATCAACAATTGATGCAACAATATCGACCCATTGAGACTCTATTTCGCAAGGCGACGGAGTCGTTTTTAGTGGGCGTCTTACAACGACAGCATGAATTAATGGCTTTCGATATGGAAGCTCGGTTTCGAGCTTTTGTCAAACGGAGCCCCCACCTGTTGGGTACCATCTCTCAAAAAGATCTTGCTTCCTACCTCCGAATCGATTCGACGAATTTTAGTAAGCTGATCAATCGAGTACGGATTTAGCCTGCCGTAAATCTTGGTCTATACCAAGAATAAAGTAATTTTAGGTATCGAACTTTGCCGCCAAACACACCACCTCTTATATGAAGCAATGGATCAACCAAATTGACCGGACGACAGAAGATTTTCAAACACTTTTTGGTGAGCTATCCCATGAAGAGATGAATTGGAAACCAAATCCGCAAACCTGGAGTATTGGTCAAAACATCGATCATTTAATTGTGATCAATCGGACTTATTTTCCAGTCCTTGCCGATTTACGAGCGGGAAAGTACCCAACTCCATTCCTGGCAAAGTTTGGTTTCATGGTATCTTTTTTCGGTAAGACAATCTTGAAAGCGGTCGAACCGGATCGAAAAAAGAAAATGAAAACCTTTTCCATCTGGGAGCCTGCACAAAGTGAAATTCCACCGGGGATATTAGACCGGTTTTCGAAACACCAGGGCGAATTGAAGCGAGAAATTGAATCCTCTCATAGGCTTGTTGAGCAGCGAGCGGTACTTTCTTCTCCCGCGAATAAATACATTGTTTATAACGTAGCCAAGGCCTTTGATG
>JANQRV010000514.1 GCA_028284395.1 Saprospiraceae bacterium | reverse complement strand
AATTCGGAGTCGGGGACGCTGTACTCCCACACTAGGCCGTTGGCGAGATGAACCATGTCTTGTGGGGATCCTTGGTATTTTACCTCTCCTTTATCGATTACGGCCAATTGATTGCAGGAGCTGGCGATGTCTTCGATGACGTGGGTCGAGAATAGTACGATGCGTTCGCGGCTCAATTGCACCAGGAGATTCCGAAAGCGGATCCGTTCGCGCGGATCGAGTCCGGCGGTGGGTTCGTCCACGATCAGGATGCGCGGCAAATGAAGCAGGATTTGGGCAATGCCGATGCGCTGTTTCATCCCGCCGGAGAAGGAGCCGATCTTTTCCTTCCGTCGATCGTACATATTGACGGAGCGCAGGACGTATTCGATGCGTTTGCGGCGTTCTTCCGCGTCGGTCAGGCCTTTTAACATGGCCTGGTAGTCGAGAAAGGTTTCGGCCGACATGTTTTCGTAGGTGCCGAAGGCTTGGGGCAGGTAACCAATGAGTCCCTGTAGTTCTTCGCGGTGCAATTGGGTGTCGAAACCGTTGATCCAGACTTTCCCGTAACTCTGTTCGAAGATTCCGCTGATGATCCGCATTAGGGTGGATTTGCCTGCGCCGTTGGGGCCCAGCAGTCCATACATGCCGGTGCCGATGTGGAGCGAAACGCCACTAAGTGCTTTGAAGGGAAGGTTGCGTTTGCCGATTAATGGAATGTTGAGGATCGTTCGGTAGTAAAAGCGGCGGAGACTCCCCTTTAAGCGTTCGATGTTGATCTTGTTGCGGTACAGATATCCCGACGAAGAAGTGATGATCAGGACGAGGTACCACAAGACGCCCAATACAATGGCGGGACCGATGGCTGCCCATTTTCCGCTGAGCTGAACGAGAAAAAGTGCCGGGGTAACCCACTTCAGCAGCCACCGGGAAAAGTTGCTGAGACGACGTACGATGACGTAACGGCTGGCCATTAGGGCTTTGAAAAAAGGTTTGGTGGTCTCGATCAATACCACATAGGTCAAGACGGCCAATACACTCATCCAAAACCCTGCGGTTAGGAAAGAGAAGGTAAACCAAAAAAGGAAAATGAGCAGCGGTATTTGCCATATTAATTCCCGAAAGAGGAGGCGCCACGGAATGCGGCCAAGACGTGCATCATACAGCCGGTCTAATGCCCGACCACCTGTCCACTCGCGGGAGAAACGGCCGGCGCGATTGTATATTTTGACCAAGTTCTGGATTTGGATTTGGAGGGCTTGTTCCTTGGGTATTAGAGTGGTACTGGCTCTTTTTAGGCTAATACCGATGAAATAGGTGATGGCCGGTACGAGAATTATGATCAGCAGGATATCCGCCATCTGCCACAATAGGACGGGAACACGATAGTATACGAGTACCATGCCTCCCACCATCAAAACAAGGTTCAGCAGCCTGACGGGCCAGGGAAGGGTGCGGAACCACGCAATGGAAGTCTCCAAGGCGATGTAAAGTGTAGGGATCAAGATGAGGGTTAGAAAAGTGCCGACCGTCAGTCCGCCGATGACGGTAATGGCGAAGGGCGCCCCGATCAGGCTGACGTATTCCGCAGTTCCCAGCGCCAGCGGAAACATGGCAACAATGGTGGTGATGGCCGTGATGAGGATGGGGCGTAGTCTTTGTCGACCGGCGGTCATGAGGGCCCGGGCTTTGCTGTGACCGGATCGACGAAGCTTATTGACGTAGTCGATGAGGATGATGCCGTTATTGACAATCACTCCAAGTAGGATTAGGAATCCCGTTAGGGTATTGGCGTTAAAAAGGCTGTTGCCGGTGATGATGAGCCCCAACAGCGCACCGGTAGCAGCCAGAGGTACGGAAAAGAGAAGTACAAATGGAGCGGACAGCGATTCAAAAACCGAAGCCAGGATCATGAAGATCAGCAAAAGGGCGGCAACGATCAGGAATTTGAATTCCCGGTATTGATCTTCCTTACTGTTGATCTCGATGGCAATTCCAGCCGGTGCCGGATAGTTTGCGATCAACATCGCCACCGCCTCTTGGTGTGCAGCGGATAATTCGTTTGATTGCATCGCTTCGCGGGACAGTCCGTAGAGGATCTCAATTTGTTTTTGTTGGTTGATGCGCACGATGTCGTCAAAGCCACTTCCGGTCTGAATGGTGGAAAAAGATTCCATAGGGTGGGTTCGACCCCGTTGATCGGTGACTTCAGTTTTTCGAAGATCTTCCATGGATCTCGGTTCAAACGGTTCTCGATTGTCTTCACTTTCGCGGATTAAAATATTGTATTCTTCCTGGGCGAACAGGAACTTGGAACCGCTGGGAGGATCCTGGCCAAAGGTTCGCAGTGCTCCGGCGATGTTTTCGGGGGTGATCTCGTTGCGAGCCATGGTTAGGGGATCGAAATTGAGGAGGACTTCCGGACGACTGCCGCGGCTACTCAAACTGGCATTGCGCGTGTCTTCCAATCCCTGCAGATAGTAAAGCAGGTCTTGGGAGACGCGTTGCATCAGGGCGTAATCTTCACCCTTTATCAAGATGCTGTTGCGATTGTCGCCGAACCCCATGAGTTCTCCCAGTGCCCCAAATCCTCCCATGCCCATACCACCGCCACCACCTCCACCGCCGCCCGGACCACTTCCGCTGCTTTGGAAAAGACTGATCCGAGCTCCACCGCCAATGCGACGCATGAGTCGTTCAATCTGGTTTTTGATTTCACTGTAGGAACGGCGGTCGATGTCTTCAAAGTTTTTCTGAAGCTTGATGGTTACTTCGGCATCTTCTTCGCGAATGCGACTGCGGACATCTTGTTTTTCTTCGATGTCGGCCACTTTCGCTTCGATTTCCTGTACGACCTTATCGGTGTTTTCCAGGGTACTTCCTTTGGCCATCGTCACGAAGACGCTGATCTCGTCGGTCTCCACATCTTGAAGGTTGTTGACATTCAGGGCCAGGACAATAAAGGCCGTTACGAAAAATAGCAACAGACCTCCGATGATGGTGCGGGCTGGATGGCGAAGACTGCTTTTTAGTAGAAGCAGGTATATTCTTTCGGTACGAATGGCTTTGGAGCGACCAAAGGTAATGGCCTTGTTTTTACTTTGGCGTTTGAGCACTACGGAGGCCAAGACCGGGATTAGTAGCAGTGCGACCAGCAGGGAAATCAGGAGGGTCGAAACAATAGACACGCCGATGTGCTTACCGATCAGGCCAATAAGGTAGTTGCTGGAAAAAAGGAAGGGAATGAAGACGGTTGCAGTAGTCAAAGTGGCGGCTAAAATGGCTTTACCTACTTCCGTAGCCCCTTTGGTTGCAGCGGTATCTTTGTCCATGCCACCGGCCGCTAAGCGATAGATGTTTTCCAAAACGACGATGGAGTTGTCCAATAGCATGCCCACGGCCAGTGCCATCCCGACCAGAGTCAGACTGTTGATTGAAATCCCGGCGTAATAGAAGAGGTTGTAGGCAGCGTAAACGGAAATGGGGATGGCGACAGCTACCACGGAAATGAGGCGTAAATCTTTGAGGAAGATCCAGAGGATGAAAATGGCCAGAAGGCCTCCAATGACGGCAAGGTCAATGATCTGCTGGATGTTATCTTCCATGTTTTGGGCCAGGTTGCGTTGAACAACGATCTCTACATCTTTTGCCTTTAATTGTTCGTTCAGCCGGTCGATGAGGTTGAGACACCGTCGAGAAACATCGATGATATTGGCTTGAGACTGTTTGGTAGCGGTTAGTGAAATGGCATCTTTGCCGTTGACGCGGCTAATGGTCGTTTCCTTTTCGACGCCAAATGAAACCGTGGATACATCTTTCAGTAAAATGGGGCCGGGGGCCACGACAATGTTTTCGATTTCTTTGACGTCCCGATATTCCGAGGCGGTTCGAATGAAGAATCTTTGGTCACCTTCATAAAGATAGCCGGCAAGGGTTCGACTACCGGAATTCTGGTTCAGCTTGTTTTGAACCTGGGCGATCGTGATGTTGTAAAGGTCACAGGTTTCTTTGTCCAGCAGGATTTCCAGGTTTTTCTGGCGGCCGCCGAAAACGCTGATGGAGGCCAGTCCGTCCAGGTTTTCAAAAGCCGGTTTGATGTCTTTCTCCGTGACGTTCCGAAGGCGGTCGGTGCCACCACTGCCGCGAATCTGTAATTCGAGAAATTGATTGGTCAGTTGCTGCAGATCGATTTTGGACACCATGACGAAAAGATCGTCCGGAAGTTGTCTTTTGATGCCATCGATCTTTTGTTGCAACTTGAGAAAAACGTATTTAAAGCGGACGTTCTGCTTGAAACTTACTTGGACAAAAGCACGGTTACCATTGATTCTGGTCTCTACTTTTTCGACGCCTTCCATGGTGCCGATGGCCCCTTCGACCGGAAGGACGCCCTGTTGTTCGAGGTATTGCGGACTTACCTGGGTCTGAGCCTGAATTTGTACAAACAGCATAGGAAGTTCAGCATTGGGCAATAGTTCGACGGGTAACTCCTTGTAAGAAAGGTAGCCCAGCATGGTCAAGCCGATGAAGACCATGCAAATTGTTACTTTCCTATGTATGATGCTGCTCATGTTACGATAACTGTCCTTTTGTTTGGCGACGATGGCCAATATTGTCGATTACTGCATAGACACAAGGTATCACTACCAATGTTAGTAAGGTAGAAGTGACCAGGCCTCCGATTACTGCCCACGCCATGGGCCCCCGCAATGAGGCGCTCTCTCCGAATCCGAAAGTCAGGGGCAACAAGGCAAGTACGGTCGTCAGACTGGTCATTAGGATCGGCCGAATGCGTTGCTGTCCTGCCTGGAGAATGGCTTCCGTTCGGTCCAATCCGTTGCGCTTGAGCTGGTTGATCCGATCTACCAGTATAATGGCGTCGTTGACGGCGATGCCGACCAGCATGATCACACCGATGATGGCCATGATGTTCAGAGGGGTCTGTAAGAGGAAAAAGGTGACGACGGTACCCACCACTGCCAATGGGATGGTCAGCAGGATGGTGAATGGATGTAAGAGTGATTCGAATTGGGAAGCCATCACCATGTAAACCAATACGATCGATAGGATGAGGGAGAACAATAGACTCTGCAGAGAGGTCTGTCGTCTCGACTCATCGCCGGTCACATTGATGGAATAATTGGGTGGAACTTCGATTTCTGCGAGGACTGCGCGGATTTCATTGGCGACGAATTCCAATGGCACTTCATCCTGCGTTTGGGCGTATACCTTGCCGATTCGGTTTTGATCCCGGCGGTGGATTTCGCGGGGTGCTGCCGTGTGGTTAAGTTTGGCAATTTCGCTCAATCGGTACACCTTGTTTCCGCCTTTTATTGTCATATTCTCGAAATCGCTGAGTCCCCGATCCGGTGTCGTAATGTTGATGTCGACCATTTCGCCTCCTCGCTCCAGTTTGCCCGCCTCTTTGCCTTTCAGTTGATCCTGGATCTGGGTGATGACATTGTTCATGTCCAATTCGTAGAGACCCAGACGGAAACGATCGAAAAGCACTTCGATCTCGGGAGCGCCCGCTTCGATGGAGGTACGTAGATTGAGAAGCTCGGGGATGGCAGCCATTTTATCGCGGGCACTTTCGGTGAGCAACTCGATGGTTTCGAGGTCACTGCCTTTTACTTCAACAACAAGAGGTACTTCTTCGGTTCGGAGGATGCTGTTGAGGGAAGTGACTTCCAGTGAATAGGTGAATTCTACACCGCTGATGCCGCTGGTGATGCCATCGAGTGCGGCAATTACTTTTTGGGTACCCAGCTTGGTGCTGTCGATCAGCGCTACCTCGATTACAGCAGTATGTTCACCTTGAAAGATGGAAGCCTGACCTTCTTCCTGCTCTGCCCTGGGGCCGATGTGGCTATAAATGAACTTGATGTCTTCTCCCAGGCCATCTCTAATTAATTCTTCGACACCAGCAACCGTTGCGGCGGTTCTTTCCAGAACGGTTCCTTCCGGCATCTTGATGTCCATTTGGAATTTCTTGGTCGTGGCGCTGGGCATAAATTCGGTCCCGATGGTGGGATACAAATAAGCGGCCAAGGCAACCAGACCGATCGCAATTAAGATGACCAACCAACGAATGCGAAGCATGAAGTGCAAAAACTTCCGATACCCACCCAATTGCAGGGAGCGCGCTTTGGCAGGACTTAGACGTCGGCGATAGAATCGATGATAAAGCATGGGGATGACGAAGATGGCCACAAATAGGGACGAAAGCAAAGAGAAGGCCACGGTCCAGGCCTGATCTTCAAATAACTCCCCGGCGGCGTCTTGCAGGTAGATGATGGGCAAAAAGACAATGATGGTCGTCAGGGTAGATGCAGTAATGGCCCCGCCCACTTCACTAGTTCCTTCAATGGCTGCTGATTTGGCATCCAATCCGGATTCGTGATTGCGGAAGATGTTTTCGAGTACGACGATGGCGTTGTCGACCAACATGCCGGCACCCAGGGCTAGTCCACCCAAGGTCATGATGTTGATGGTCAATCCATTGAAGTACATCAGGGTGAAAGTAGCAATGATAGAAATGGGAATGGCGATGCTGATGATCAACGTCGTTCCGAAACGGTGAAGGAACAGAAAAAGCACGAGAACTGCCAAGAGGACGCCGAAAAGTGCTGTTTCCTGCACTTCTCCGACGGCATTTTCGATAAAGGTGCCCTGGTTGGAAATGACCTCGAATCGGTATCCGGGCAAGGCCGTTTGGATGGCAGCAAAAGCCGATAGTACTTCATTGACGGCTTTGACCGTGTTGAAGCGATTTTCTTTATAGATTGAAAGGCCGATGCATCGTCGGCCATTGATCCGTACGATGTTTTGGGGTGATTTATTGGTAAAATCTACATCGGCGACGTCTTTGAGATAGATCGGGGCTTTGTCATTGGTTGTTTCGGTACTGTTTTGAAGGTTGTTTTCGGAGGCCTGGCTTTCGCCTTGGGCTTCTTTGTAGCCAATGATGAGATTGCTGAAGTCGTCTTCGGTTTCGAGCATGCCTACGCCCTTGACGGTGTATTGGAGTCCCATTTCCTGAACCGAGCCGCCGGATACATTGCGATTGAAGCTTTGGATCTTCTGACTGATATCGTCCATGGTCAGATCATAGGCTTCCAATTTATAGGGGTAGGTTTTAATGACAACTTCCTGTTCCAGTTGACCGGATAATTGAACTTGGGCCACGCCGTCGAGCCGGACCAGTTGGTTGCGGATGTAATTCTCGCTAACCTTGCGCAGTTCGTTCAGGTCGGCGATGGTGGCGTGAGAGATGCCGATCAAGAGAACGGGGGCGCTATTAGGGTCGTGCTGGGTGACGATCAGACTTTCCAGGTCCTCTCCCTGGCTGAAATCATTGAGGGCCTTTTGGAGATCCAGGAAAGCTTCGTCCATGTCTTTTTCCCAGCTGTACTCGACGGTCATTTGAGCGGAGCCAATTCGGGTTACGGAGGAGACCTGGTTGACGCCCCGTTGACGCATGGCCAGAGCTTCGATCCGCTCGACGTATTGCTTCTCGATTTCTCCGGGGGGGCTTTCGCCGGCTTGCAACTCGATAAAGAGCCGGGGAGAGTTGAGATCGGGAAAGAGGTCCACTCCCAGACGGGAGTAGGAAATATATCCCAAAATGAAGATGGCGAAGATGACCATCAGGATGGTCACCGGGAAATTTACAGCAAATTGGATCAGTCTTTTCATCTCAGAACTTTCACTTTGGATTTGTTACGGAGGGTTTCGAAACCCTTGACGACCAGGCGTTCATTTTCCTCCAATCCTCCAATAACTTCCACTAGCTCTTCGTTTTCGAGTCCCGTTTCGATGAGGCGTTCGAAAGCCGTGTTCTCCTGAACGACAAAGACGCGTTTGCCTTTTTGATCGGAGATGACCACTTCTTTTGGGATGACAATGATGTTGTTTTTTTGATTGATCTTAATGAGGGTCTTGACAAACATGCCGGGCCGGATGAGCAATTTGGGATTGCGAAATCGGACTTTAGCGAGGTAGGTGCGCGTTTGCACGTCGATGGCCGGCGAGAGTTCGCTGATGGTACCGACCAAGGTATCGTTGGGCAAACTGTAGTTGGTGATTTGCACCTTTTGGCCGGTTTTGATGTCCATCATGGTATTTTCGGGTAAACTGACATCGATGAACATATTGGAGTAGTCCATGATGGTTGCCAGTTTTTGCCCCTGTTCGATGCGACTGTCGGGAGTGTGTGCCGGCAACTCCGTGAGCACACCCGATACCGGTACCAGGACCTTGGGTTTTTCGACCTGTAGCTCGGCGTTGCGCAGATCTTTTTGGGCATTGGTCATTTGCAGTTCGGCGTTGCGCAATTCTCTCAGAGTAACGCCCCCTTTGTCGTAGACCGACTTTTGTTTCTCGTATTCCTGTTTGGCCAGTTCGAGGTTTAGTTTAGCGGATTCCAGGCCGATGTTGTTGACGAATTCCTGGTCTTCGACGGTTGCGAATAATTGACCGGCTGATACGCGGTCACCCAGTTGGAAAGGGCGTTTGCGCTTTGGGTGTTTTTGTGGTCGGTAGATGCCGGCAATTTGGGTATTCAACTCAATGACCTTTTCGGCCATGGCATTGCCGGTAGAGGTAGTATATTTTGCAATGGAGCCGGTCTGTACTTCGGCCACGGATACGGGAGCCGCAATGTCAATATTGGGGCTTTCCTCATCCGGAGGATTGCAGGACCAGATCAGGGCGCCAAGGAAGAAAAGTGCGATCAGCTTGTGCGGTTTTGAGTACTTCACTGTGTTCAGTTTTTATTGTATTCGCTATTGAGAGAAGGCAGTGCAATGGAAACGGGTTCTCGTTTTTCCCAATCGTAGAGTGTCAGTATTTTGAGGTTGAGTATTTGGGTTTTGTAATTGATCAGTGCTTGTGCATATTCGATTTTTTTGCTGGATAGCTGAGACTGAAATTGATTGAGGTCGATACCGGTGAGGTCCCCGTTGATGTATCGTTCGAGGTTGATCTCATAGGTCCTTTCTGCATTTTCCACACTTTTTCTTGCGATGTCGATACGAGGCAATTGTGCTTCCAGGTTGCGAAATTCCCGCCGCAGGTCCATTCGGATCTGGATTTTGTCCTGATCCAAATCGAGTCGTTGGGATTCGATGGCCACTTCTTGTGCCTTGATCCGGGCTTTGCGGGCGCCCCAGTCGAAAATAGGTAATTGGAAGGACAAGGCGACGCTTGGATTTCGGGTCGGGTTGTCGTAAATTCTGCCCAGCCTGGGGTCGTCACCAAAGATACCCAGCGTCATTTGTAAATCGGCGCGGAATTCATTTTGGGATTTGGTGCGTTCCATCTCAAAGAAGGATCTTTCGATTTCGATCTGCCGTTGGCGAAGCTCCATGCGGGAGTTGAGGGCATATTCGATGGCCTGATCGAGATCGACCACAATGGGAGTTATCTCCAGGTCGGTGACCAATTGAATGTCTTCGTCAATGTCCATGCCGACTTCCCGTTTGAATAGTTCTTCAGCGTTGGCCAGGGCCAGTTCGTTGTCCTGTACCGACAATTGGGCGTTGGCAAAGTTGAGTTCGGCCTGATAGAGTTCTTCTTCAGCCAAGAGTCCGGCTTCCACTTTGTTTTTGACGGTTTCGAAATTCTTATTGGTATTGGACATTTCTTCTTTGGAAATATCCAGATTCAGTTGAGCGAGATAAACATCGAAAAACTGGCTGGCAATGGTCTTTTCCAGTTGCAGGCGTTGGATGGAATAGTTAAGATTGGCATTTTCGTAAGTCAGTTCTAATTCTGCCAATTGTTGTTTTCTTCGATTGTAGGTAAAGAGGGGTTGGTTCAGGAGGAGGTAAAGGTTGTTGGAAAATGCCTCATTGGAATTTTCGCCGAAGCCGGCAATTTCCGAACTGTTGCTGCGCCAGCCAAAACTGTTGATCAGAGATATGGTGCCATCCGTTCGGAGGATGGGTTGGTCTACTTGGAAAGTTCCGGTGGAAGTAAAGTTTTCGTTGGTAAACCACTGCGAGAACTGATTGTCGAAGGTTCTTCGATTGCTGAAATCGATGGGGTTCAATGTCAAAGAAAAACGGGACTTCAGGTCGGCCTTTTGCGCCTGGAGGCTGTATTGGTTTTGTTCGATGGTATACAAGTATCGCTGAATGGTAGGGCTACCTTTTTCGGCACTGGCTAAGGCAGTTTCGAGGGTGACCAATGTTTGTGCAGACAACAGGGAAGCAAAACCGCTGACCAGGAGCGGAATTACAAAGAGAGATCGGGTAAAATTGATGATGGTCATAACCTACTTTTGTCAATCCATTTTTACCAGCTTGACGGCATCCGCGAAGACAGCTCGTAGCTTGGATTCGTTGTTTAAAATAATGGTGGCAGAATCGGAAGAAAAAGAATAGTCGCCCAATAAAGTCCAGCCGGTGGGCGTCTGCTTACTCAATTCTATCGTGGGTCGATCCGTGCCGTTGTCGTGAGGGATCTCAAATTGATAGCTTCCTTTTTGGTTGCGACTCCAGTTGAATGATTCGTCCAGGTAAACGTGGTAGAACACATCGTAATGGCCGGGTTCGGGCAATTTGACCTTCCAGATCGCTTGTTTGGTTCCGTCGCCCGCCTTGATGTAATAGGCCGAACGGATGAAATCACCAAAGAAGTCATCGTCGGTGGTGGCAGTCCAGTTGAAAGGAGGGCGCCAAACGATGGTACCTTTGTATTTGAAGTCGTCGTCTTCTTCCGTATTCAGCCATTTGCGCAGTCGGCTGAGTTCCTGGTACTCGGAGAAGGCAAAATTTGGACTTTCGTTGTCGATGATGATTTCGCTGGTTTCCGCCAGTTGGACGGGGGCGTCCACCGAAATCTCGTACGCACGGGCGTTGGTAACGTTCGTCTCCGGAATTTGATTGAAATTATAGGAGATCTGATTGGGCAAGTTGCCTGAAACCAGTGTGTTGAAGAGGATGCCACTGGGTGGTTCGACAGAGAGGTAGTGTACCTCCTTGGTCTCGCCTGCTTCCAGGAAGAGCAATTTTTCGCTGGGTTCTTCGAGTCGCAAGGATGCCTTGAGCACGCCTTCCGAAGTGCCCAGATTAGAAACCTTGAAACGAACCCTGATCATTTCCCGGTCGCCGGCAAGTACTTTTTCTGCCACGGGATCATTGAACAAATAACGCGGCATTTCGATTTCGCGGAACCATTTGGACATGTGGTCGGAAAGGTCGATGTTGTATTGGGCCCGAAGCAATTCATTGAACGTGTCGAACGCTAAATTTTGGAAGCGGTAATCCTCCAGGATCTGATTGATAAAATCACGGAATCGTTGGTCGCCGGCTTTGGCTTGCATCATGGAAAACAACAGTTCTCCTTTTAATTCGATCACGTTGTCAATCAAATCCTGGTTTTCCTTCAAAGTCAGGATGTCAGCGAACGATTTTTCTTGCAAAACCATATTGGCTTGTTCGTATTGGGTGGTACCGCTGCTGCGGCGCACCCACCACCTGGTATCTTCGGTGCCCGTTTTGAAGTAAGACTCAAAGACCCGGTTCAATACAGGCCATTCGTCGGATTCCAGGTTGTTTCGAAGTTCGTACAATTGGGCAAATTGGCAAAATGGATTGATGGTTTCTTCTACGGTAGTGCGGTTGCCGTTGTTGTTGGTGCGAACATTCTTAAAACGAAAGAAATCGTCCAGGAAGCCGTATAGGACGTCCATCTGGATTTCTTCCGGAGATCGATCCCGATTGCGTCCCCAACGCTTGCGTTTATTGAAGGAACCATTGAAGTCCCAGCGATTGTTGTGCATTCCTTTTTCGGGGAAATAGGCCATGCCGCAGTGATTGGTTTCGTGGAGAGAGGTCCAGGCACGATCGTAAGACTTGAATTGTCCGGGAACCTCGACCAAAGTAAAATCTTCAAAAGGGTATCTGAGATCGGATTCGCGCTCGAAATCTTCCAATCGCTCTTTAATCAGATAGGGAATGGTATCCCGAATGTCGGGAAGGCCGCTCCGGAAGTAATCGTGTCCGCTGATGTAGTAGAGCGAAAAGGCCATGCTATCGGCCTGCATGGAGGTATGCTCGTATCTGCCGATGGCCAATGGTAAATGCGGCATATTGAATCCGGTCTCGAAAACATAGGTATTCGAATCGATTTGGTTCCTGACTCCCGGCGATACCGGACTAAGGCCGGGAAGGGTCTTGACGGTCAGTTGGTAATCGACAAAATCTTTTTTGAACCAGGATGGATCGGAAGGGCTATACCCCACTCCAGGCATGGGGTACCAGCTGGTTTCGGGAGTCAATAGGGCATAGTCGGGGGTATTAAAGGCGTAATGCCGGCCGTAGTCGAAGAGGACATTGCGGGGACGTTTGTATTTTGTTTCCCGATCAATGTCCAGATAGCAGGCAGCTTCGTCAATGGTGCCTTCATATTGAATGGACAACCGAAAGACGGAATCAGGCAGTGATTTTTCGGGTAGCTCGACGAAGAGCAGATGTACTTTGCGTTCGTAGTCGACCGGAGATTGATTCAAGAGTACCTCCTGGACGATCAGACTGGGATTTAATTTAAAGACCAATGAAGAGCTGTTGGCGGGTGCTGTTCCGGAAATGCGGGAACGTGCTGAAAAACCGTTGACTTCTTGTTCAAACGTTAGGTAATGGGACTCGACGTCCATTTGGGGATGGTCGATGAACGCTTCGTTTAATTGAATCATTTGGAGGGGAAGCTGTTCTTTTCGCTGCACTTCCTGTAAGTGCAGGTATCCGAGATAGCCACCGATCGATAAAAAAGAGATGCCACCGACGGCGGCGAGGAAATTGGCGATTCGGGATTGAGAAAGACGCCTTAAAAAAAGGATGGAAAAACAGATTAAACCCAATCCGAGTGCGGCGTACATGCCGCGTAATGTGAGGATGGTCCGAAGGTCAGCAAACCCAACGATGTCCGAATGGAACAGTGGCAGGTGAAAGGCCATGTAATCGAAGAGATAATGGTATTGGTTGGGCAAAAAGATCAGACTGGCAATGATGTAGCCAACCAGCACGACGAAAGTCAGGGCCTGGTTGCGAATGATGCTCATCAGCACACAAGAAAGGCCTATGATGTATAGAAGCGTCGGCAGAGAAATTAATAGAGGGTAGAAAAGATAGGCTTGCCAGGCCACTTTTGTATCGGATGCCAAAAGGTTGAAGACCAACCCCAGGGTCAGTGCCGCAGCATTGATTAAAAGGAATATGGAAACGATGCTCCACGTTTTACCTAGAATATAGGTGGCATTGCTCATAGAGCGGACAAAGAAAACTTCGGCTGTATCTTGTTTTCGGTCCCGTTTAATGAATTCAGAAGCGAGGAATACGGCAATGATGGCCTGCGCTACATTGAGAATGAAGAGATTTAGGTAAGGCATATTGGCCGGCACCGCCCGGTAGATCCATTCCATGTCTCCAACATCTGAGACTTCGGCCATGTTAAAAATAAAGAGAACAAATAGCGCCAAGCCGGCGAAGATGCGAAAGAACCAACTGCGCATCAGGATCTTCCGTTCGTACTTAGCTATTGTTCTGAAGGTGTATAACATGAGCGTTTAATTCGCTTTAAGCGTATGTTCTACAAAATAGACGTAGGCGTGTTCCAGATTGGGTTGTATGGCTTCAGCGGCGAACCCTTTTACCTCATCACCGACCACCGTAACCTTCCAGCCGTCTTCTTTCATGACGGTGGCAATGACCTGGTATTTTTGATTGACTTCGACATATTCTTTTTCGCTGACATCTATCGACCATACATGTCCTTTGGCCTGGTTGATGAGTTCTTCCGGGGAGCCGGTAAAGGCCACCTGTCCGCGATTTAGAAGCGCCATGTGCTCGCAGGTACTGGAAATGTCGGCAACGATATGTGTAGATAGAATAATGATGACATCTTTGACGCTCAATCTGGCGAGTAGGTTACGGAAGCGAATGCGTTCTTCGGGATCCAGGCCGGTAGTCGGTTCGTCAACGATGATGATCTGCGGCTCATTGATCAGGGCCTGTGCAATGCCGAGACGGCGCTTCATACCTCCGGATAATTTTCCCGCCTTGCGGTTTCGGACATCGAAAAGGCCAACGTCTTCGAGCATGCGGTCGACGGAGGCTCGGCGCTTTCGGCCACTTTTCATACCCGCCAATCGGGCTGCATAATCCAGGAATTCATATGTTTTGAGGTTGGAAAAGAAGCTGAAATCCTGAGGTAGGTAACCCAGCTTGCTGCGTACGTAGTCTCGATTTTTGAAGTGGTCGAGATCGTTGACCAGGATTTGGCCGCTACTGGGCTTCATTAAAGTGACCAGTATTCGCATCAAACTGGATTTACCGGCACCGTTCGGACCCAGCAGACCAAACATTCCTTCTTGGATATCCAGATTTACATTGGTAAGTGCTTGATTGCCGTTTGGATAGATTTTATTGAGGCCCTGGATAGAGATGTGCATGGTACGTTGTAACTAGGTTTCTTCCCAAATGTAGCAACTTACCCAGGTTTTAAGGACTAATCAGCTCTATTTTCGACTAATATCAGGATTTTGGGGTACTGAAGGTGGGTTCTTATATATTAGATTTGACTTTTGCCGAATCGAACTTTTTGATAATTCCTCGACCAGCAATGCGTCGATGTCCTCTTCCTTTTTGTGGTGGGTAGCCATTCCGTAGATTCTGGTCATCCCGTTGCTCGTGACCTGACCCAATAGTTGGAAAAAGTTGACTTGTTTCTTGGCTTCCATAACTGTTTGCTAATTTGTTGGGACCAAAATTAGCGTACTTCGGAGCCGACAGCAATACCCGTAGTTGGTTAAAAAATGCGGTTCCAGGTTTAGGTATCAAATACCTAATTCTAGGGAGTTGAAATGGTGTCCCATTGACGTCGGCAGACCGCCCGTTTGCGAATTTTTGGCCGGGAAACATTCATCTAAGCTCATTTTGATCTAGGTTGAGGCTCCATCATTTCAGAATAATGTCTACTAAAAATTAATTGGATGAACAGAAAGGATTTTTTGCGGCAAGGCATGTTTGCCGCTGGTGCCATCGCCACTTTGCCCGTCTTGCGACCCACCTTGGAAAACGAGATCTTTGATGCGGAAGAAATCAGAGCGTTTGTTTTTGCGGCACATTCGGATATCGAGGCCACTAAAAAGATCGTTGAAGCAAAACCATTGCTGCTGAATTGCACGAACCAATTCAGGAAAGGAGACTTCGAAACTGCAATCGGCGGGGCCTCCCACATGGGGCGGAAAGACATTGCTGACCTATTGGTGGGGAAGGGGGCCCGACTGGACATCTTCAACCTAGCCTTCCTGGGGTATTCTGACCTGGTACGGCAATTGGTGACGGACTTTCCACAACTGCTTCGGGCTCCGGGGCCTCATGGCTTTACCTTATTGCACCACGCTAAAGTTGGAAAACAAGAGGATTTGATGGCGTGGTTGGAGGAGAAGGGATTGACGGAGACGCACATTAAGGGCGTGTTTGGTTCTTGATGCTGCGGACGCCTTAGGGGCGACCGTAGCATCACAGCATCCCTTCATATTCTTTCAAAAATGGTACGCTCGGCAGAAAACTGATCTGGAAATTTTTCCATAGGATCAGCTCTTAACCTGGCGGCGTGCTCGTTTTCGTAGCGACTAAAATTAGCCGGATCATCAAAGATGTATTGAAAATAGTAGGTGTGTGGTTCCTTATCTTTTGGTCTCAGGATTTGATAGGACTGAACCAGGCCGGTGGCGATCACATCCGGTACGTGGACCCGTTGCATCCATTCGATCCATTCGGTTTCTACGTTTGACTGGACGGTAATTTTAACTTGATAGATCAGCATGTTTCTTTTTTAGGTGAAAGAGGTGGTTTGTAGTGGGATTAGGCGACAATATTGGCTACCCATGCCAGGGTGCGATTGGAAGCCTCCCCGATCTTAAAAAGCCATAACGTTGCCAAAGCAACAACAAGATTGACAGCAATGACCCAAAAAGTGGTCAAATCATAAAATGGTGTATTCATAAGATGTGGTTGATTTTCAATTGTTAAAAAGTACTAAGTAGTATGTAAGATGACAAAAAAAATTATCGCATGGTTTCGAGGTAATTCTTCAATTGCAGTAGATAAGAGCGATAAAGATCCGGTCCGTATATTTTGCCAAGACTTTTCAGGCCTTCATAACTTACTACAATGAACTCAGCAGCGGCTCTGGTGTCAATGTCACTACCAACTTTTCCGTGGGCTTTACCCATTTCCAATGCCTGTTGGATGGTGTGCACCCACCGGTCGAGGACGTTGCGTAAGGTCTTGTGAAATTTCAAATTGATGGGACTCATCTCCTGCACCAAGTTATTGGTGGGGCAGCCGTGATCTACGTAGTAGTCATTGTCATTTAGTAGTTTGTGCTCAATCACCCGGTAGATGTCTTCAATGGGGTCGGAAGAAGACCGGAGTGGTTTGAGCAGGCTGTCTTCGAGTCGGGGTTGGATTACTTCGCGGATCATAGCGACGCCCATATCTTCCTTGTTCTTGAAATGATAGTAGAAGGCCCCTTTGGTGACGGCTGTCTTATCGATGATTTTATCGATGCTGGTGGCCTGATAGCCATTTTGATAAATGAGTTGGAAGGCTTTTTCCAAGATCTGTTGTCTGGTGGATGCGGCTTTTGTCATATCTCAAACATACTAATTAGTATCCTAAATTGCAACTGATCTGGAGCGTGCGTGGCAGAAATGTCGCAGTGGCTACAGTTGAACTTGAATATTTTGTATCTTATGAACATGAAAGAGCGATTTCACCTGACTAAGGAAGAACGAAAACTGCTGTCGGCCGCTGTGGTATTTTTGATGGTTATATTTGCCATTTCTCTGGTTCAGAACATCATTCGCTATGGTGTTCACGCCACTTACAATCCCTGGCGGAGCGTATTGTATCTTTTGGTTTCTCTTTTGCTTTTTTTACCCTTTGTGCCGCTGATGATGCGCGGTTGTCTACGGGCCCGAGAGCGGAAGCCCCGGCGCTATTGGTTTTTAACGGTGGGCTTAGCGGGGCTAATTATTTTTGTCTATTACTGCATTTCCAGTGTTTTGATTCATTGGGCGGGATTCTACGACCAGTTCTTTGCCCCGGTCTATGCCCGTCAGTACTTTGGCCGGGAGGCGCTTTATCACATGTTGGTATTGGCGGGGACTTGCTTTTACTTTTACTTCCGCAAAAAGGAAGAACCGGTGAAAATGGTATCGGGAATGGTCGGTAAGAAAGAAGTGACCATACAAGCGAATCTCATCAGATGGATCGAAGCTTATGATCATTACTTGAAGATCCATGCGGAAGGGGTTACTTTGCTGAAGCGTTACACTATGGAACGGATGAGCAGCGAACTGGCGCCGGAGTTTGTGCGGATCCATCGCAAATACCTCGTAAATAAGCGTTTTATTGTCGGGAAAGAGCGCAATCAGCGCAATGAATTCGTATTGCTGGGGTCTGGCGAGCGAATTAAGGTGGGTCGATCTTACGCCCCTTTGGATTTGTGAGTATGCCGAATTGAAGGAGAAATCGGGGTTGTTTGTCGGACTCAATAATAACTACTACATTTGTTGAAGATCAACTGATTAACTGATTCAATGCAACCCAGCGCACTTTTGTTAGCCGGCTATTTCTTGATTGGCAGTATGATCCCTCGTACGGATTTCAGCCAATTAATGCATTTGAACGACTTGGTTGAACATTATCACCTTCACGTAGAAGAAGCGTTAGCCGAGGGAGAATCCATTTCCTTCAGCGCCTTTCTTTACCTACATTTTGTCAATCCTGAGGATCATAAGCACGACCATGAAGATGAGCACGATGGTTTGCCGATGCACAGTATCAGCAGCTCCGTTGCTTACGTTTGCAGTAGTGCTATGGACTTGGAGGGAGCGATGGTGCTGCCTTCCTGTGCCCTTGATCGCAGCTACCTCAACGTGTTTTATCTACAGGGGTATTTGGCTGCGATTTCTCACCCTCCTGCTGCCTGACGATCTCTTTCCCACTGGGATTTCTATGTCTTCTTCTCTGTAAGCCCTTGCGACAGCTGCTGTCTTGGGGCAGGTTTTAACATACAATACCACACCACTGATGATTGACCATGTCATACGTTTTTCGATACGCAACAAACTGTTGATTGGCCTACTGATAGCTGCGCTTATTGGTTGGGGAACTTACTCGGTTGTTCACCTGCCTTTGGATGCGGTGCCAGATATAACCGACAACCAGGTTCAGGTCATTACCAATTCGCCGACCCTGGCAGCACAAGAAGTAGAAAAATTAATCACTTACCCGCTGGAATTGACGCTGGGGAACATTCCCGGAGTTATAGAAATTCGATCCGTTTCCCGTTTTGGGTTGTCCTTGATCACGATCGTCTTTCGCGATGAAATGGACATTTATCTCGCCCGGCAGTTGATTGGGGAGCGATTGCTTGGTGTGGACATTCCGCAGGGGCTGGGACAGCCCGAGATGGGGCCCATTACCACTGGCTTGGGTGAAATCTATCAGTATGTACTCTATGCACAATCCGGCTACGAAGATGAATTCGATGCTATGGAACTGCGAAGTTTGCAAGACTGGGTGGTCAAGCGGCAACTCATTGGTATTGAAGGGGTGATCGAAGTGAACAGCTCGGGAGGTTTTCTCAAACAATATGAAGTCTCGGTTGATCCGGATAAGTTAAAAAGTATGAATGTTACGCTTCCGGAATTGGTGGAGGCGGTGGAAATGAACAACGCGAATGCCGGCGGTTCCTATATTGAGAAGCGACATTATACCTATTTCATTCGAGGAGAGGGTAGATTGGAGGATGCGAGTGAGATTGGTAATATCATAGTGAAGCAACAGGATGGATTACCCATTCTTTTGTCGGACGTGGCGACGGTGGAAATCGGTCATGCGCCTCGCTTCGGTGCAGTTACTATGAATGGGATTGGAGAGGTGGTATCGGGGCAGGTCATGATGCTGAAAGGGGCTAATGCTGCAGAAGTAACGGATAGGGTGAAGGAACGCATTGAACAAATCCGGAAGAGCCTTCCGGAGGGCGTTGTCATGGAACCATATCTGGACCGTTCAAAGCTGGTCAATCGAACGACCAGAACGGTGGTCACTAACCTGGTGGAAGGAGGGCTTATTGTCATTTTTATCCTTGTTCTGATGCTGGGCAACCTTCGGGCGGGGTTGATCGTGGCTTCGGTCATTCCTTTATCTATGCTCTTTGCGGTGGGTATGATGGGGGTCTTTGGCGTGTCGGCAAATTTGATGAGTTTGGGAGCCATTGACTTTGGACTGATCGTCGACGGAGCATTGATCATCGTGGAGTCAATCTTGCACCATCTCGGACTACGGAGGAGAGGGCAGCGGTTGTCGACTGGAGAAATGGATGAGGAAGTCGGTTTGGCTGCAACCCGTATCCGCCGGTCGGCGGCCTTTGGCGAAGTCATTATCCTTATTGTTTATCTACCCATTCTCTTCCTGAGCGGGATCGAAGGAAAGATGTTTAAGCCGATGGCGCAGACCGTGAGTTTTGCCATTATTGGGGCTCTTTTGTTGTCGCTTACCTACGTGCCCATGATGGCAGCACTTTTACTCAAAAGAGATGTTGGGGAGCAGCGCGGGCTTGCGACAAAAATCATGGCCTTTCTGCACTCCGTATACGAACCATTTTTGCGGAGTGCCATGAAAGTAAAGACCGTATTGATTTTGCTGACGATGCTGTTGTTTGGTTGGAGTCTGTGGTTGTTCAGCAATATGGGCGGAGAGTTCATCCCAACCTTGGAAGAGGGTGATTTTGCCCTGCACCAGATTTTACCTCCCGGGAGCTCCCTTGCCCAGGGGGTGGACATATCAGACGATCTACAGCGCATTTTACTGGATCATTTTCCCGAGGTGGAAAAAGTAGTTACCAAAATTGGAACAGCGGAAATTCCCACCGATGTCATGCCCCTTGAGGCCGGTGACATTTACGTCATTCTGAAACCGAAGGCGGAATGGACTTCGGCGAAGACCAAAGAAGAAATGTTTGAGAAAATGGAAGTAGAACTCAATAAGTTTCCGGGAGTCATCTATGAATTTACACAGCCTATCCAAATGAGATTCAATGAATTAATGACGGGAGTTCGACAAGATATAGCGGTCAAGATCTATGGGGAAGACCTGGGACTTTTGGTGAAATACGCTAATAATGCAAAAGAAATCGTTGAACAAATTGATGGAGTAGGAGACATTCAGGTGGAACCCACTGCCGGGCTACAACAAATTATTGCCGATTACGACCGAAGTAAATTGGCAAAATACGGCATTTCGGTCGAAACCTTGAATCGGACCATCCGAACGGGTTTTGCGGGAGCGCCTGCCGGTTACATTTTTGAAGGCGAGCAACGATACGGATTGGTGGTTCGGCTGAACGAGGAGTTTCGGCAAAGTATTGACAATGTTGCGGATCTATATGTTCCATTGCCGGGAGGAGGTCAGGTGCCGCTTTCGGAAGTTGCGGACGTTCGTTTTGAAGAAGGGCCAACTCAAGTTTCGCGAGACAATACGCAGCGCCGCATTACCATCGGTGTGAATGCCAGAGGCAGAGATGTGGAAAGTCTGGTGGAACACATCCAGGATGAATTGGAGAAAAAGTTGTCTCTGCCGCCGGGGTATTACCTGACATTCGGCGGGCAATTTGAAAACCTGCAAAAAGCCCGGGCGAGCCTTTTGGTCGCGGTGCCCGTTGCTTTAGGGCTCATTTTTGTGCTTTTGTACCTGACTTTCCAGTCTTTTTGGCAAGCATTGTTAATCTTTACCGCCATTCCTATGTCGGCAATTGGGGGGATATGGGCACTCTATTTTCGCGGTATGCCATTCAGTATTTCGGCCGGCGTTGGCTTCATTGCATTATTCGGTGTGGCGGTTTTGAACGGCATTGTTCTGATCGGTTACTTCAATCGACTGAAGCAAGAAGGAATGACTGATGTTTTACAGCGCATTTTCGAGGGGACCAAGGTTCGCCTTCGTCCGGTCTTGTTGACGGCCATGGTGGCTTCATTGGGATTCTTGCCCATGGCTTTTTCGCAGTCGGCGGGCGCAGAGGTGCAGCAGCCATTGGCCACGGTGGTGATCGGAGGTTTGATAACCGCTACTTTTCTAACGCTATTTGTCTTGCCTGCTTTATACTATTTCTCCGAAAAGCGCAGGGATACTGCTGTGCGGAGTGGATTGGTGGTTGTGTTACTGGGGGTAGGGATGCCGTCCGCCGTGGGGCAATCTCCTGCGATTGGCCTGGAAGAGGCCGTACGGATGGCAAAGACCAATTATCCTTCTTTGATCACCAGCAGGGGAAAAGTCGATCAGGCCGAGCGTTTGTTGGGGACTCGGTCTAATCACCCGATGGCATCCGTATTCATTAGCGGCGATGAATTTAATTTTGATGGCGTTTCCGGTTTACAGTCTTTGGGCATGGCGCAAAGTTTTAATCTGCCCAAGGTAGGGCGTAGTCAACGTTCCTATTACCAGCAGACCTACGAGTTGGCCCGACGCCAGGTCGATTTGGACGAAAATACGGTGGAATGGTCGGTGCGGAAGGCCTATTTTGAATCGGTCTACTTAAAACAGCGATCGATCGAAATGGGAGCGCTGGCTGAACTCTATCGGGAAATGGAGGACGTGGCGAATATCAGGCAACAAGCAGGGGAAGGCGGTCGATTGCCCATTGTTGCGGCCAGGACCCGACAAAAGGAAGTCGATGCTATGAATCAGGAAGTGACCGTGAATTATCAAATAGCGGTGGCCACATTAAATTGGTGGTTGGCTTCGGACACCCTTTACCTGGTAGAACTGGAAGCATTGCCCCCGCCCTTGCCGTTGCGGGCACTACCAATTGATCAGCATCCGCAAGTATTACTGGCGGATCAACAAACCCAGGTGGCAATGACGCAAGTGGAGGTCCAAAAGAGTAGATTGTTGCCCCAAATTGCGACCCAATTTCGGTTGCAAAGTCTACAGGGGAAGACCCTCTTTTACGGGTATCAGATGGGATTGAATCTACCCTTGTTCAAGGGCGCGCAAAAACAGCGAATAGAAGCGGCAGAAGTAGCGGTGCAGGTCGGCAAAGATCAAAGGGACGCGGTTCGGTACCAATTGGATCGAAAAAGGGATATGGGGCGGCAACAATTGGAAGGCATCGAGCAACAATTGGCGTTTCACCGGGAAGAACTGATTCCGCAAGCGGAGGAACAGGTAACACTTTCCCGGATTGGCTGGAGAAATGGGGAAGCCTCCTATTTGGATTATGCCAATAGTGTTCAGTTACTCATTCAATACAAGTTGAAATATCTGGAACTCTTGCGCAACCATCATTTGCTGCGCATTCAAACGGACTTTTTGTATTCCTTTTAGGGGCAATGCGAATCAACTAAAATAGAATCCATCATTTAAAAAGTAAAAGATTTACCATGTTTCGATATAACGTCTATTATTTTGCTACTCTTGTAGTCCTGTTCGTAATGCTCTTCTCTTGTCACAGTCATGACCACGATCACCCTGATGATCATGCGGATGACGATCATGTGGGAGAAGAGGTGGAGGAAGTAGAATTGACCAACGAGCAGATGGCGAAGATTGGCTTGGAGTTCGGGCAATTCGAAGCGAAAAATTTGAAGTCAACCATTAAAGTGAATGGTCAACTGGAATTGCCGCCACAAAACAAAGCCAATGTTAGTGC
>JANQRV010000488.1 GCA_028284395.1 Saprospiraceae bacterium | reverse complement strand
TGCCGTCGATAAAATTCGCAGGAAGGCAGAACAAGCAGAAAGAGAAAAAGATTTTGCCGCTTCGCAGAAGCTCAACAAAGACCTGCTGGCGATGAAGCTCACCCTGGCCGAACAAGAAAAACAAATCGCAGAGGATAAGATGTTGTTAGCCGAAAGCCAGTCGGAGCTCTCGGTCCGAAATGCAGAGCTGGTCAAACAGCAAGCAGCCCTGGAAAAGCAAAAGGCATTCAAACGGAACCTTTGGATCGGGCTGGGCCTCTTAGCTGCCCTGGCTGGCTCGCTCTATCTGCTTTATTTCAATAAGCGGCGCGATCACCAAAAATTAGGGGCTGCCTACAAAAAATTGGCTACCGCCCAGAGCGACCTCAAAAATGCAGAAAAGAGAATTACCGACCTCTTGAAGCAACAATTGAGTGGCGCCGTTGCCAACGAATTGATTGCAGGTGGCGGCATCCCAAAGATGGAACAACGCTTTGTCTGTATCATGTTTCTTGACATCCGCAACTTCACTCCGTTCGTAGAAAAGTTGAGTCCCGAAGAAATTATTGACTATCAAAACAATGTATTGGGCTTTATGATCGAGAAGGTCATCGAAAGGCACGGTATTGTCAATACGATTCTAGGTGACGGTTTTATGGCCACCTTCGGCGCTCCTACCTCCGTAGGTAACGATTGCTTGCAGGCACACCGTGCGGCAACGGAGATTATGGAAATGGTCAAACAAAAGAGCGAATCCGGTGAAATTCCGCCCACGAAAATCGGAATTGGATTACACGCTGGTTATGTCATTGCCGGAAATGTCGGCACCAAAGATCGCAAACAATACTCCATCACCGGTAACCCGGTCATTATTGCTTCGCGATTGGAACAACTGAATAAGGAATACAAGAGCACCTTAATTGTATCCAAAGAAGTATTCGAGCAATTACCAGAAGACATAGAAAAACCCGATAGATTCGATTCCGTGGTCGTTAAAGGGCGAAGTCAGCCAGTAGAAATTGCCAAGTTCAGTTAAGGAACAACGCTCCGGCTTTTGAGATATCCCCCTTAACATACCAAGTCATTGTATGGTTTTGAGGTCGTCGCTCCGCCATTTTCTCTTTTTTTCGGTCGTACCAAACCGCATCAAATTCCCCGTTGGTACTAAGCACAACCCGCCATTCCTGTTGTAAGAGCGAAGAGTCTGCATAACTTGCCGTCAAGCTATCCCAATCGACCGATGATAGGACTTGGGGGTCGAGATGTGCAATAACTTCTTTCTCATCTAAGACTGCTATCCAGATGGGATCGGAAAGATGTTCGATGGTATGCACCTTTCCCTTAAAACCCCAACCAATTCTGATGTCGGCCCCACCCCTAATTGCTTGGATCAATTGTGCTTTGCTTCCAGCCAGCGCGCGACCGTCCCGGTCATTCTTATAGGCCACCCGATATCTACCCTGATCGATCTTGCTCTGACAACTCACCAAGAAAGTCATCAAAGCAATCATAAAAACGATGTATTTCATGTATTTCCGATTTTTTAAAACCAAGACTACTTCATAATGCTCCAAAATGTAGCCACCTTCCAGGTCTGCACCTTTACCATTTCCATGACGCGCTTTCGGATGGCCTCAGCCTCCGGACCGTCGGAGTCTTTCAATTGTATTTTCTGTTCCTTCTCCCGGATGAACCGGTTCAACAGTTTGCCGTTGGTACCAATAACGGCTGTCCATTGATCCGGAATGGGGTAGATCTCCACTTGCGGAATATCGACTCTGGGGCCCTGCATAAAGATGGTCTCAATTTGGGTAAAAACGTGCCCACCGAGAATGGTGATGAATTCGGCATCTACCCAATGATCAAAATCCGGTTGCTGGTCTTTATCAAAGTCCAATTGCCATCCAACACGGGCGGGCCTGCCCCGACGAATATGATGGATCAGCGAATCGATGGATCCGGTGACCACCTCACCCTCAAAATCTGTTGTCAGTACCAATTCATAACCGGCTTGGCCATGGGCAAAAGCCGTTAGGCCCCAAAGCCCTAAAAGGAGAAAGATCCGTTTCATTTTTTTATCTAAGGAAAGGGTTCACCAACGGAAAATGACAAAATTTCAACCAACAACGCATTTTACTGAACCAACAGCACCTTATCCTTGGCTGTCCTTTTTAAATTTGATCAAAAGAACGGGACTCGGCATCGCAGCGGAAAAAGTAAAATATCATCTTCTCTTTTGGTTGGTCTATTGGCTGTTGCAATCATTCATGATGAGTGAAGGGCATAATGTGGGTTTTTACCTGGCCAAGAATGTCGCCATGGTCAGCTTACAAGCATCGGTTGCCTACCTCAATTGGATGCTTTTATTCCCCTATCTTTATCAACGTGGCCAACTCATCCTCTACGGCTTGCTCAGTGTGGTTCTGGTTTACCTGGCATTCATTTATAGCTTTACCTGGATCGAAGCAACGACAAAAACGCTGGGACAAATTTTTCCCGGCCTTCCCATTATTGATTTTCCACCGGTGGTGTTCCGCTATGGTTTCTGGGAATTCTTTTCCAGTTCGGTACCCTATTCCCTTTCGTTAGTCGGAAGCCTGGCGCTGAAAATTTCCATTGAAAATGATCGAAACAAGCGCCTCGCACAAGCGCTCCAAATCGAAAAAGCCCAAACGGAAATTCAGTACCTCAGAGCTCAAATCAACCCGCATTTGCTCTTTAATGCTCTCAACAACATCCATACCCTCGTGTTAAAAAACCCCAAGTTGGCCGCCGAATATACCGTACTCCTCTCGAATTTATTACGGTACATGTTGTACGAAGTAAGAAAAGAGCGGACTGCCCTGCAAAACGAACTGGAAAGCCTGGACAACTATTTGCGTTTGGTCAGACTGCGTGCCGAACAACCGAAGAACATACAGTTTACCCATCAGATCCAAACTCCCGATTTGGCCATCGTACCATTGCTGCTGACCTCTTTGGTAGAAAATGGCATCAAACACAGTGGTGTGGAATACAACTCCGAAAGTTGGCTCCAAGTAGCGGTCAGAGAAGAAAAACAGAAGTTGGAAGTCATTCTTAAGAATTCTTTCGGCCCCGTCAACCGGTCCTCTGAGGGCCAGGGAATAGGATTGGATAATTTGAAAAAAAGATTGGCACTGAATTATCCCGGTCAACACAAATTCACGTTCGAAAAGAATACCGAATTTGCCACGACGCACTTAACACTGTTCACTACATCAAAAAACGATACCCAATGAGACCCTGTGTCATTATCGATGACGAAAAACTGGCGAGAGAGAAGATCGAACTTTATCTGGAAAACATCGAAGGCCTTGAGCTAGTAGCTTCCTATCCCACGGCAGAACTTTTCCTCAGCGAACGCTCCAAGCACGATCGGGCCCTCATCTTTCTCGACATCAATCTTCCGGGATTGACAGGGCTCGAGCTAGCGGCCATGGTCACTCCTCGGCAGCAATTCATCTTCACAACTGCCTACCCGGAATTCGCGCTGAATGGGTTTGAGCTGGAAGCTGCCGATTACCTGGTAAAACCCTTTGATTTTCGCCGTTTTCTCAAAGCAGTCCAAAGAGCACAAAAGCTTTTCGAAAAGAGCGATATCGTCCTGATCAAAGAAGGGAAGCGCATTCATCGGCTCTCTTTATCCAACGTTTATTTCATTCAGGGTATGAAGGAATATGTTGTTTGGCAGTCGGGAAAGGGCAAAATAATAGAATTGAATAGTTTGAAAACATTGGAAAAGCAGTTAAGAAGAAATGGTTTTGTGCAGGTTCACAAATCTTTCATTGTCAATTTGTCTAAAGTTGAATATTTTGAGGCAAATTCAATGTCGATCAATGGAACACGGATTCCGATCGGCAGAAAATTCAAAGGTGTTGTCAACGACTTTTTAGAAAGTCAGTCCCCTTAAGAGAGCACCGCAAGGAAATTAAATACACTATGAATCGCATTAAATCACATTTGCTACTATACCTGTTACCACTGATGTCCATCGGCTCTTTATCTTCTCAATCCCAAAAAGTACTCTTTGATCATGATGGTGGGATCGACGACCTCCTCTCTCTTTTAATTCTGACCCAGATCCCCGATGTAGAGATCGTGGGTGTCTGCGTGACACCGGCGGATTGTTTCATCGAGGATGCAACAGAATCTACGCTAAAAATCCTAAACCTCACCGGTAATGAATCGGTGCCGGTTGCCAAAGGTATCGTACGTCCCGTCAATCCGTTTCCAAAGGAATGGCGAGCGCAACCTATGGTTGTCAATGCTTTTCCTCGCATGTTGCTTACCCAAGAAAATGACCAACAAATATCCAACCTACCGGCACATGCCTTCATCGAGCAGCAACTAGATGCGGCGACCGACCCCGTTACCGTGCTCATAACGGGTCCTTGTTCGAATCTGACCGGCGCCCTGGAAAGCAATCCGGCATTAAAAACCAAAATCAAGGAAGTCGTCTGGATGGGAGGTGCGGTCGACGTCGGTGGCAATGTGGCTACCTATCACCATAATACCAGTGCGGAATGGAACGCCTATTGGGACCCAGCTGCCACTAAAACACTTTTTAGCTTTGGGCTCGACATCCAGTTGATCCCCTTAGACGTCACGAACCAAGTACCCGTCAACAAACCTTTTCTACAGCGATTGGCCCAGCATTTCGACAATCCACTCGCCGATCTGGCTTCCCAATTCTGGGCCACTACCCTCAATACCATTCCCGGCTATGAATACACCTATTTTATGTGGGATGTGTTGGCAACATCTTACCTGGGGATCCCCCAAGCCTTCACTTCTGAAAGCATCGAATTGGCGGTAAAAACGGATACTCCGGAGGCCGGTCGGACGGTCCGATCACCAGGTAGTCAGCAGTGGATAAAAGTAGCGAAGCAAGTCGATGTCGATCAATTTTATGACTACATCATCGGCCTTTTGGCAAAATAATTTCCCAAAAGTGATAACCATGAATTGAATCTTGGATAAATGGTTGAATAGTCCACGAAGGACACGATTTAATTAACAAACTCAACCCAAAAGATTCAACCATGGAACCGTCTAAACACCATGCCAATGATTTGAATTTACAAATCGATTCTGCTCTGTTAAAACCTTTGTTCAAAACACAAGTCCACCGGCATGCGCTTGCCATGGCCTTTGATTGGGCAGTCATATTCCTGGCCATCCACCTCTGCATACAGTATTTCCACCCCGTAACCTACGCCTTTGCCGTATTGGTCATTGGCGCCGGAATGCACGGTCTGGCCATCTTGATGCACGATGCTACCCACTACCGGTTTATGAAAAACCGGAAATGGAACGATCTCGTCACCAATTTACTGATCATGTATCCGTTATTTACTTCCATCGAACAGTATCGGCAAAACCACATGCGGCACCATCGCCACTTGAATACCGAACACGACCCGGATTGGGTATCTAAGTTTGGTAAAAAAGAATTCCTCTTTCCCAAAACCAAACGGGAATTCCTCGTCACCCTCCTTTCCTATTTCATCCTTTATCAAGGACTGCGCGACGCTGTCTGGTTCCTAAAGCGTTTTCAATCGCCACAAAACAAGGTCGGGACCACCGGCAACAACTGGATCCGCCGGATCTTTGTCCTGGCTTTACTGACCATACTCACAATCAAAGGATGGTGGATGTACTACCTCCTATTTTGGGTCATCCCTTACCTTTCTACCTTCTTCATGTTTCAATACATCAGAAGCGTAGCAGAACACTACGGAGAATTGTCGTACGACCATGTTTTAACCTCGACCAGGTCGGTCAGAACCAATGTCTTGGAAAGGTTTTTCATAGCTCCGCACCAAGTAGGTTACCACTTGGAACATCACCTTTATCCGGGAGTCCCCTTTTACAATCTCCCCAAGCTGCATCGGTTGTTGATGAGTCATTCGGAATACAGTGAGAAGGCACACATTACGGATGGTTACTGGACGGGATTGATGAATGAATTGGGAAAGGTTGATGCGGTGATGCAACAGTGGCCTTGACGGCCCAATTGATGCTATGATGGCCCCAAAACACTTTCGAACGGTGAAAGCGCGCAGTGACCATCATAGTATCACAGTATCATAGTATCCCTCAAAGATCCGTATTCGCTTCCTCCAAATCCAGTTCCTGGATCCAAATATTCCGATAGCGAACATCATGGCCTTCCGCTTGCAATTTCAAACCACCGGGGCGATCGGTTATGCCCTTCCCTTTGTCATTACCGCCATCCAGGCCAGAATTGGGGCCGCCCCAAACTTGATTGATCTTCACATTATTATGCACCTTAATGCCATTGAAATAAACGGTCACCATGGCTTTTTCGGTAAGTTGGCCGTCTTTAAAACGCGCAGCCCGAAAAATTACGTCGTATGAATTCCATTTGCCGAGACCGTTATAGGCATAATAAGGAGAATTGGTCTCATTGATTACGGTGGCCAAGCCGTGCTTGGTCGAGTCGCCGTCGAGGATTTGGATCTCGTACCGGTTTTGCAGATAGACGCCACTATTACCGCCCGGATTGGCAATCAGGAATTCTACATGTGCCCGAAAATCCCGGAATTTTTTCTTGGTAACGATGTCGGCCGCTCCATATTTGCCGCCGGCCGCCGCCGGATCGTTGCTACTCATCACGGTCCCTTTGTCTACGGGATCTTCTACGATTTCCCATTTGATGGGCATGGTTGCTGCCAAACGAGGTCCTTCCCAATAGGTCCAGTTGGCATCCAGCATGGCTTTGGTTCCATCGAAATATTGAATGGCTTTGCCCGGTGCTTTGGCCCCGACTCCAATGGGTGTTTTGCAGCCGAATAGTGTTCCGAGTAGCAGAAACAACATAACTTGCTTTAGTTGTGATTTCGTCGTGTTTTTCATTTTTCGTCTGAATTGATTGATGTTTTTTTATTCCACATCTGTAAAAATAGCTGCTATGTTCGTAATTTGATAGGATAGAAAATAATCCAAAATTGCTCTCTAAATTTTATATAAAAATCAATATTTAAAAATAATACTTGTACATCTATTTTGAAACATAAATAAAAATCCTTATTTTTAAATTAGGAGTTGATTGATTTCAACACATTCATTCTGGTAGTATTATCTAAAATCCTTTCCTGTCTCTAGGACTTTCGTTTGGCTGAAGCCAATTGCATTATTTCACGTACCACGGGGCTAAAATAACTAACAATATTTTTCAAGACCAAATTCAAACAGTCTCGTGAGCTTGACATTGATTTTTCTCGAAACCGTTGATTCAATTTTTTAACAGATAAAAACACCCCAATTTATAATCTTTATTGAAAACCCCCGCAGTTAAAGAACCAATAACATCAAATGAAAAGCCCCCAATCATTCAGCAAGTTAGGGGTACATTCTTTATGTGATCTGAACGAGCACTGGGAAGAATTAACGAAACAGCTGGCTGGTCATCATATCGAGTGCATTCCACATTCTGACAAAAGTTGCGGATCGGTACTATTGCTATTTGATGAAACAACGCGAGAACAAAACATTCAGCAATTTTTATCGGACCATTCTGATTTACCTGCAAAAAAAATTTTACTGAATCTTAATTCTGATGCAATTCCATTCTACATAGCCTGGAATTGGTTACAATCGGGAGTATGTGATGTAATTAACAGTAACAAGATCAAGGAAGTCGTTGAACTATTGATCAATAAGATTCAACGTTGGAAGTTCATTGAACATACTTTGCAGTCTTCGCGCGTCTCTTCTCAATTGATTGGCAGTAGTCAGATATGGCAGGATACACTCCGACAAGTAATCGAGATTGCATGCTTTAGTGATAAGCCCGTATTAATACTTGGAGCGACGGGGACCGGTAAGGAACTGATAGCGCGTTTAATACACGATCTCGATAAAAGACCCCACAAAGAAGACTTGGTTCTGCTCGATTGCTCTACCTTAGTTCCAGATCTATTCGGAAGTGAATTTTTTGGCCATGAAAAAGGAGCTTATACCAATGCCGTTTCGATGCGAGAGGGTGCTTTCGGACTAGCTAATAACGGTACATTGTTTTTGGATGAAATTGGGGAGTTACCCGTGTCTATCCAACCTGCTTTGTTGAGAGTCATTCAAGAGGGGACATTCAAAAGACTAGGAAGTAATAAATGGAAGAAAACTCGCTTTCGGCTAATTTCTGCCACTCATCGTAGCTTGGATCAAGATCGACTAACCGTACCTTTTAGAGATGATTTATACTTCAGAATCAGTACTTCCATCGTAAAAATGCCAACCCTGGATCAAAGACGGGTTGATATTCCCGACTTAGTAAACCATTTTCTTTGCCAATTTCTCAAAACTGACGATCCACCAAAGTTGGATAAACATTTGCTCAACTATCTAGTGAACAGGAAATATCCTGGTAACATTCGGGAGTTGCAACAGCTCACTCAAAGAATAGCAATTGCTCAAGCAGGAGGAAAATGGTTGACTTTAGGGTGTTTGCCTCAATCTGAAATATCATCCCAGAATTATGACGATCAATCCTGGAAAGCAAATGGATACCTAGACGCCATTCGCCAAGCTATCGACGATGGCATTGGTCTAAAGGAAATCAAACGAGTAACAGGTGAAGTCGCGATGGATATTGCCATTGAGAAATCGGCGGGAAAATTACCCGCAGCAGCTAAGATGTTGAATGTTTCGGACCGGATGTTACAGCAGTATTGGGCCGGGAAAGACCATGGTTAAATCCGCTATAGCAATCTCATTGTTACGGATCCGACCCATAATGGTATCTGTTTTACTACCGGTAAAATACTTTTACGGTGACTTTCCTATCCCGGCCTCTTGATTCACTTTCCTGAGAAGAGATGACTTTGGGGGTTTTCAAACTTCCGAACAAGAGCTTG
>JANQRV010000455.1 GCA_028284395.1 Saprospiraceae bacterium | reverse complement strand
AAGTACGCTCCCTGCTGGGGACTCTCTTCCGAGGTCTACACCAAAGGCAGGGGCCCAATGACAAATCATCGACCAATTCACGAAAGTGGATCCTCGGAGGTTTTAAAACCCATTTGCATGCAATACCTCCGGGGAAAAAGGCTCTTCACTGCCTTGTGTATCCACTTCATCGGGACTAATTTGCCGACACAAACCCCGGAGAATATCCAAAACCAGGTCATTGCTCTAATCGAGTTTAAAGATTCCCATTTTCTTCTTAGATTGGTACCCCCAATTCACCGCAAAACACAACCATGAAAAGAAGGAAATTCCTATCTGCAGCCGGCACTACTGCAGCCGGCATCAGTATCGTACCTCGCCATGTCCTGGGTGGCAAAGGCTACATCCCGCCCAGCGACAAATTGAACATTGCCGCCATCGGCGTCGGCGGTAAAGGATCGGTCAACATCACTCGATCCCACAACAGCGGTACGGACAACATCGTCGCTCTTTGCGATGTCGACGACCGGCAAGCAGTAGACATGCGTAAGAAGTTCCCCAAAGCCCCTTACTATCGGGACTACCGGGAAATGCTGGAAAAAGAAGATAGAAACTTTGATGCCGTCCTCGTAAGTACCCCCGATCACATGCACGCCGTGCAGGCCTTGGCTGCCATCAAGCAACGCAAACATGTGTACTGCGAAAAGCCGCTTACGCACGACATATACGAAGCTAGAATGCTGACCAAAGCCGCCGAGACCTATCGCGTGGTCACTCAAATGGGCAATCAGGGAAGTAGTGGCGATAGTACGCGCTACATCGAAAGGTGGATCCAAGATGGTTTGATCGGCGATGTTCACAAAGTACATGTCTGGACCAACCGGCCCGTCTGGCCGCAAGGCATTCCCTTCCCTAAAGAAAAACACGACATTCCATCCGAGGTAGACTGGGACCTCTGGTTGGGAACAGCACCCGACAGAGCATTCAACAACCTATACATTCCGGCAAACTGGAGAGGGTGGGTCGATTTTGGCACCGGAGCACTGGGCGATATGGGATGCCACTTCATGGACGTACCCTTTCGGGCACTTCAACTGGGATATCCCACCTCGGCGTATTGTAGCGCCAGTCTCAAATGGCACGGCTTTTTCGAAGCCGACAATTCAATGGACAGCTATCCAACTGCTACCAAAATCCACATCAAATTCCCCGCAAGAGAACAACTTCCACCGGTAGAATTAGTCTGGTACGATGGCGGCATCCAACCGGATCGTCCGGCGGAGCTGCTTCCCGATGAGCAACTGGGTGAATGGGACGGCGGCATTTTATTCGAAGGCCAACAGGGTAAATTGATGGCCGGCCTTTTTGGCAGCAACCCAACCATATTGCCCACTTCAAAAATGAAGTACATCCAAACCCCGGAACCCATCCGGCCTTTGGTGGAAAACGGAGAAGAAGGGCATCAACAACAGTGGGTAAAGGCGTGTAAGGAAGGATACGGCACCTATACGAGTTCGTCATTTGCCGAGGCCGGGCCCCTCACCGAAACGGTGCTGATGGGTAACCTTGCGGTGTTGAGCTACAATTATGCGGAGAAAACCACCGGATGGTTCCAGTGGGAATATCCCGGTCGCAAAGAATTGTTGTGGGATGGCGTCAATATGAAAATCACCAATTTCGAGCCGGCGAATCAGTTTGTCAAGCGCAATTATCGCGGGAATTGGGATTTTGGATTATAGCCGGGTCATTCCTCTTGGACCACATCGGACCACAACCAGATCAGCGATTCCGGTAGTATAGCTCCTCCGTGTTTGCCGTTATGGCCACCCGTACCCGGTACGAATTTATGGACGTATCCCTTGAACTCCAAGGCAGCCTCCATTTGCAGGTTGGCCAGCCACCAACTGCCAAAGACGAGATTGAGATCATTGGAACCATCCTGAAGAAACACCTTGATGTCTTTCGCTGCACTACTGCGGATCAGCTGCGGATACTGGTGCCCTCCCTTGATGTTGGCAAAACTTCCAATGTGACTCAACACTTTGTGAAAGTAATCCGGTCTCTGCCAGGCTGCAGTAAAGGCGCAAATCCCTCCGGAAGACAATCCCGAAATTGCGCGAAATTTTGGGTCATCTCTTAAACGATAGGTCTTTTCCAATTCCGGGATTAACTCCGTAGTTAACATCGTAACATACCTGTCACTGAGTTCATCGTATTCAATGCTGCGGTTGCTGGCCCGAAAACGGTTTTCCGGTAAATCCTCCGAAAGATGTCCGGGGTCGACAAACAGACCGATCGTCAACGGCATTTTACCCTGGTGGATCAGGTTATCAAAAACAATCGGTGTCCGGAAATTACCATCTTCCTTGACGTAGGCATGACCATCCTGAAAGACCATCAGCGCTGCCGGAGTATTTCCGTCATACTGTGCCGGTACGTAGACGTAATAATCCCGGTAATTGCCATTGTATACTTTGCTCTTCCAGGAATGTTTGGTGACTTGGCCAACGGGTACGTCCTTTTGCCTTTCGGAATCCGCACTGTATTGGTAAGTTTCTCCCTCGTAGGCGGCCGCCCATTTGATTCCTTCAATGACGTGCTGCCGACCAAAATCCGTATCGAGCGACCGAAGATCATGACCCAGCTCCGTATAGAAAAATCGACCACCCTCCCACTCTCTCGTCCAGGCAATCGGATGATCCTCTCCCATGGGCTTCCCATCCCGGGTTTTGAAGTAATCCCTGACCGGATCATAAGTAGATTCATCTACCCGCAACAAGACCTGTACCCCCGGTAAACCGGTAACTGATTTATTGTGATTCGTCCAGTCGGCCTCATACCAAAACTCACTACCCCAACCTTTCACCGTCGGATGGTTCATTGCCCCCGGATCTACCTTCACCTTGGCCTTGAGGAATTCAGAATCGCTGTTGAAATCACAGCCGCCCAGATTCATGATCCAGGGCCACCCTTCCTGATGGACCAAGACCGCATGCAAGGCGACAATCCCCCCTCCGGCCTGATACCAGCTCTCGACCGCTGCCCGCTGCTCTTCATCCAGTACCTTATCCAGTACATTCGCATTGTTTAACAGCAACACATCATACTTCTCCAGATTTTTCTCGGTGAGGTCCCGGCCTGTTTCACTTACATCTACTTGCATGCCGTAGGTAGCACCCAGCTTTACGAGCCATCCATTCACGATCGGGATATCCGGGTGTCGATACCATCCCGTCCCGGAAAACAACAGCACCCGCAATTGAACATCCCCCATCTCATCATCGTGATGATGTGCCTGTGCATCAAGGATCAGCGGCAGGAAGAAAAGAAGAGCGAGACCATAGAGAAAGCCACAACAAAGTTTCCGTTGGTTCATAAGTATATCTTTTGATTAAATCCTTAAATTTGCGCCCTAATTACCTAACATAAACTTTAAATATCTTGGCTACAGCTGAAATTCAAACTGAAAAAGGAAATCTAAAAATAGAATTTTACCATCAAGACGCCCCCAATACCGTTGCTAATTTTATCAAACTGGCAAAGGATGGCTTCTACGATGGACTCACTTTTCACCGCGTCATTCCAAATTTTGTCGTCCAGGGTGGATGCCCCAAAGGTACCGGTGTAGGAGGTCCCGGTTATCACATCGATTGCGAATTGGACGGCGACAATCAATTCCACGATCGCGGCGTCCTTTCAATGGCCCACGCCGGCCGCAATACCGGTGGTTCTCAGTTTTTTATCTGCCACAGCAGAGACAATACTGCACACCTCGACCGCAATCACACTTGCTTTGGAAAAGTCGTCGATGGAGTGGACTTGATCGATGACATTCGCGCCGGAGATAAAATGGTAAAGGTCTTGATTCACGAATAAAGTCGAAAGGGGTCAAGGAGCTGAGTACCTTCAACTCCTTGCCCCCTAAATCACATTCTCGCATCACCAAACAACCACAGCGGCCACAGCATCCACAGAAGCAATAGAAGCAATAGAAGCAATAGAAGCTAAAGTAGCAATAGCATCCACAGCCCCCCAGCCCTAAAGCTGATCAGACTCCAAAAGCATCCGCAAAGAAGATGCATCCTTAAACCCCTTAATGACCCCCTCTTTCTTGAATTCTTTATCCAAAACTACAAACGACGGGAATGCCATTGAATTGGTCAAAAGAGCGGGTGCCAGTTCATTGTAACCTCGACTGCCGCGCTCCAGGTAACGGTAGGTCTTCCCCTGGAATGAAATCGATGCTTTTTCCTCTGCATTAAACTTCACCAAGTGAAAATTCTCATTGAGATACCGAATCAAATCGGGATCGCTGAATGTCTGCTGATCCATCATTTTGCAAATCTTGCACCAATCGGTGTAGACATCCACCAGGACTCGCCGGGGATCTTTTTTCTGTAGGTTTTCCACCTCTGCAAAGGAAACCCAATTCAGTTCTTGTTGCATTTGCTCCAGATTTCCACCTTTTTCAGCCTTGGCTTCGTAATAACAACCTTGCAAGGTTAGAAGGGAAGCACCCGAAAGAAGCAAACATGCTAGTAAGTTCAACATTTTCATAAGACATTTTTTAATGAAAGAATAATGGAAGCAAAGGTATGCGCGGCAATAGCGGCCTAACAAAACAATGTGGGTGGAAAAAGAGTGGCAATCCGGGTGGAAAAAGGTTGTAGCACCCGAATCAAATTGGTAAAAAGGCCGTTAAGATAAAGAAACCCCTATCAACAGGAAAACATCCTTTCCTAGATTGATCCTGCCCTCTGATCTGTGAGAAGATTTACAAATAATTGTTGATCAATTTATTGAAATCAGTCCCCCCGGACGAAAGCTATGAAACGAACAACACTAATGATGCTGCTATTGGCAGGATTCGGCTTGTCTTTTGCACAGAACGAATTGGAAAAGTCGCAGTCTAATTTCCATCCCTACATTCAGGCAGGGATGATGAATTATAAACTAGCGCCCAATCGGTCCTCCTCGGGCCCATGGGTCAACGTCGGTTTCAAGTTTTTCCGAGATCGGGAAAACTGGTTTGCCGATGCTTCCTTTGCGTATACCAATTACACAAGCGAGGAGAACGTACGTTCCTACTACATTCACTATCGGGGCGGCGTGGGCCTCACCAATAGGAATAACCTATTTGCCGGCATCTACCTGGGCTATCTGGAAAGTTGGGATCGGCGGGGAAAGGTAGAATCACCCACGCTCGATTTTAGTGCTACTTTTTATCCTGTTCAAACGGAACGTTGGGCTTTGCATGTTACGGGTACCATAGGATCCAGTCTCAGCGGCTTAAAGTATTCTGAGCAATTGAACGCTTCTTTACTGACGGGTGGTACGCTGGGCTTGAATTGGAAATTCGGTTACAAAAGTGCGTTTAAGCAATCCTCAGAGGAAAAGTCAGGCTTTGTCGATCCATACCTTCAAGGTGGTTTTTTGAGTTACAAAGTAAAGCCGGATCTCTTCGTCTTGGGGTCTTGGATCAATACCGGCGCCAGATATTATACTTCGCACAGTCCACTGTTCGTAGATGCCTCGGTTGCTTACACCGACTACTCTGTCGGCACCCAAAACGTCGCCAAGTTCGCTCACCTGCGCGGCGGGTTCGGATTTACCGACTCTCGAAACATCTTCGGTGGCCTTTACCTTGGATATCTGGCCAATACCGACCAGGAAGATCGACTGGGTTCGGCTACGATCGACGTTAGCGTTTCCGTCTATCCGGTCATCCAAAACGGATGGGCCCTCAATGTGATGGGATTGTTCGGGACGAGTTTCGGCCCTCTGAAAAAAACCGTCGACTTAGATGCTATCGCTTTCATCGGTGGCGGAATTGGTTTTACCTGGATCATCGAACATAAAAAAAGAAAGACCAAGAAAGTTTCAGGAAGTGATTAGGTTGGTCGTCCCGGCATGTTGCTTTGCTTTGATAATGGCCTCCCGGCGATTCTTCACTTTTAACTTCGCATAGAGTTTATTGATGTGCGATTTTACCGTGCTCAATTCAATGAACAACTCCGATGCAATGTCTTTATTGGTCTTACCCTCAGCAATGAATTGCAATATTCGAATTTCCTGAGGAGTAAAGTGGATTTCTTCCCGATCTTCCGAATCCCGCCTGCCTGCATGGAGTCGTTTCATCAACTGCCTATTTCGGAGCCAAAGCAATACCACAGCGATTGAAAGCAAGACCGTCATCCAAAGGAAAAAAGGCGATTGGGATGGATTGAGATCATCGCCGTAGTAGCGCATTTTACGAAGGTAGTCTCGGGTATAAGGGTGCTCAGGCAGTTCCTTTTCCAATTTGTCCGCTAATCCCCGGTAACGGTCCTGATGGTCTTCGAAATAGACATCAAAATCCGTGTTGACCATGGCCGCTAAAGAGACCAGGGTATTGGAACAACTGTCCGCAAAATTGAACAGATCGCGGTTGAGTTTATCCTGCGAAAACTTCAATTCGGATGGAAATCTGATCTCGTAAAAAATGTAGCTGGGATAGACCAGGGCTCCCAAACTTCGCATCAGATGGCTGCCCCAATCTCCATCGACCCGGTAATTGCCGAAAGGCGCGTAGGCGGTGGTATCCGCGATGATTTCCAGTTCACTGTCGTTCGCCAGCAGCAGGTGGACAAAATTATGCTCTTCTCCTCCTTCAAACAAACAAGCATTGAACTCGGAATGCTCTTCCTTAATGAGGTACAGTCGATAAAACTGTGGATGATCGGGTAAGTTATCCCCCTCCAGGGTGAAATACCCGTCTTCATCGATGGATGCAACCTTTATAATGTGATCGGCCTTGGCATCGTAATAGTCGTCGAGGCGGTCAATGGTCGCCAGGTAAATCTGGTGCTGCCATCCACCTTCCATATTGACCCGACCGTGAATATGATATCCGGCCCGGGCCGTAAAGCCACAGGATAAAAAGAGGACGGGTAGGAAAATTCGAATCGCAACAGACATCCCACAAAATAATCACACTGGGGATTTCCGCGTTGCTATTGTGGGTGGATTAAGATAAAATTAACGAGGCAGCAGGAAGCTCTCAAAAGAGGATCACAACTGCCTCGTAAACGGTTGTACACCTAAAGTCTTTTAGTTGGTCAAAGAAAATTCGATGGCCATGGCAATCCGGGTTGGTACGTTTCTACCATTGCGCTGACCGGGATTCCATTTTGGCATGGCATTGAAAATTCGGATGACCTCCCGGTCGCAACCAGCACCGATGCCTCTGATTACTTCCGGCAGTAATACACGTCCGTCTTCATCAATGATGGCCCTTACGTATACCTTTCCTTCGACCGCTGCTTCTCTTGCTTCCATTGGATAATTCAGCTGAGTACTCAGGAATTGGCCCAGTGCTTGATTACCTCCCACAAAATTTGGTTTGGTTTCTAATTGGTAGGACTCCATTACGGTAGAGTCTGCCGGGAGATTGTTTCCGAATACTGGATTATTAGCCAAGGCCATAACAGTGAATAATAACAGGGTTGCAAACCTTAATTGATTGGTTCTCATGATTCATTTGTTTAATTGGGTAATTGATTGTTTTAGCAAACGCTACAAAGAGTAGTGGTACTAGCCATAAAATAGTCCCCATTTTGAGGGGATATTTAACATCTTAATCGATGCAACACCTCTTGAAAGGTGGAGCTAAGAGTGGCATAGATTTGGACATCCTGGCCTTCAGCAAACTGAAAATGAAGGCTTTCTGCATGCAACAGCATATTTGTCATGGCAAATCGCTCTTTCCAGAGGCGATTTTGTTTGTTGCACCCATGAGGACGGTCTCCGATGATAGGGTGAAAGATGTGGGCTAGATGCTTCCGCAATTGATGATGGCGACCGGTGCGGGGAAATAGTGCCGCCAAACTGTAACGCGAAGTCTCGAATTTTCCGTGGGGAACGGGAATCTCAAAATGTTCAATCAATTCATAATCTGTAATGGCTTCCCTAATTTTATCGCCTTCCCGAAGTGGATAATCAATTCTTCCGCGCGCGGACAAATGACCACGTACGATGGCCTTGTAGCACTTGCGAATCTTTCTTTCGCGAAACAAACGCTGGACTTGCCCGCAAGTGGCGGGATCTTTTGCAAACAGCAACACACCGGACGTCTTGCGGTCCAATCGATGGATGGGATAAACTTTTGCGCCAACCTGGTCCCTGAGCATTTGTACCGCAAATTCACGGGCATCGGCAGCAATGCGCGTTCGATGTACCAACAAGCCATGTGGTTTGTTAATGGCAATCAGTTGCTCGTTTTCATATACAATCTCCAGCATACTGCTACTTTATCAGAACTGCAATTTAATGGTCTTTTGCGGGAATTACCACCATGCCATCGGCCTCATTCCGCACATTCATCCGTGCGACTTCGCAGTGCTTGACGCATTTGCTGAAAAATCTGTGCTTCTTTTGCTGCCGATATTGCATCGACCCGGTAATAGATCTCCAGACTAAAAATTTTCTCATTAATGGTGTCCATGATGCCCGTCATTAAGTGATTCCCCCATTCGAGTTGTTCTAAATTTAGATCGTATTTGGATCTAAGTTGATTGGATAAATAGATTGTTTGGCCGCTATTTTCCAAGTTCAATACTTTGTCAAACCCAAATGTGCCTTCTAACTCGGGGTCCAGTCGGGTGCAATCTCCCGTCACCACACTAAAGTAGCTGATGGAGGAATCAGTCCACAGCTTCAATACCCGATTCTTTGATTTTGCACGATATACCAATACCAACAAAAGCACAATTTGGAGAGCGATTACGGTTCTTTGCGGAAGGAAGCCTACCATCAATCGATCGGCAAAAAACACCAATACCGCCAACCCAACCCTAGACAACAAGATAGCAGCACTCAAAGCAGCCATGCCCCCCTGCCACCAACCCCAAACCGACCAAAGCAGGCCAATTATGATGTAAAGTGCCGACAGTACCTGTAGCGGCGTTGTTTTCCCAGTTAAGAATTGCCAATAAACCATATCGTTTTCAATCGATTTTTCCACTCAAGTTGGCTCTTCCTCCGATCGATCGGCAAAAATATCGACAGACAGCTATATTTCACCGTCTAGAGTTCCTTTTGAAAAATGATTTCCAATGGTTCTCTTGGCAACAGCAAGGCTCCCGAGTCCAAGTAGCCTATCTTTCTCCAAAAGTGTTGCGCGGACTCATCAGCAAGACTGGATGTCATCAACAATTTCCAACCCTCTGCCCGCATTACTTCTTCCCACGATTGAACCAGTTTACGCCCCAGGCCATTTCTTCGATATGCCTTTTCGATTTGAAGTAGGTTGATGAAGGGAATTGCATCCCAAAAGTAGTTAAAGCGGAGCCAACCCAGATATAAATCGTTCCCAAGCATGACATAAATCTCCCCAGCTGCAATCTTGCGGTCAAGACCAGTCTTTAGGTGGAGATCTCCCTTTAGATAATCCTCATCCTGCAAATTGGCGGGTCTGACGATAATTTTTCCCGAAATTTCCATTTTTTGCTCATGTATTTAGTACTTGAGTAAGGGATTAAATTTTAACTGGGCAGTCTTATTACCCTCAATCAACATTCAGGAAACGCTTCAATGCCTGCAAGCAATGTTCCTGGTCAATTTGCCAATAGAAATAAGACATGGAAAAGACTTTGATCCCCATGCGGTTCAACATCTTGATGCGCTCCAGCGGAAAGGCCTCTTCCATACTGCCTGGATGCCCAACCAGATCCAGGCAATAGGTTTTTCCATCGCGGACGATCACCAGATCGACATCCAATCCGGAGATGGGATAATGCATCTTAACCTCATCCAACGGCCATCCCTTTAGGTTTGCCACCACTTCTTCCATAAACTCATCCCGGACAACCGGTTCGCTCCGACCAATGGTCCTCCGAAAATTCGTCAAGAAGGCAAAGTAATCTCGCAAAAGACCATCCAGCCGGAGAGCATTGGGATCAAAGGAAATAAAGAGATGCTGTTGAAGTCTGGCCCGGGTAATGCTCACATTGAAGACATCCGCTTTTTCCAAGTATCGATAGGCAGACGGATGCGAATTATCGTCCAAAGAAAAGGACAACAACATATAGTCTCGCTCTTCTCCCTGAAAGTAATGAGGAGTACCAATCAATACTTGATGTCTTCTGAGTTTGGCCAAAGCTACCTTCGCACCGATCAATTCGATCAGAAATTCACTTTGCTCACGAAAAGGCGATAACACACCAATGCTGTGGCAGCGGTCATCCGGAAGCTGTGCTTCTTCCGCAATGATCTGTTCGATTGTTTTTAGAACAGCCTCTGCTTCCATTCGATTGTATCCACGTTTTAGTCGCTTTCCACCGACTTCCCGAACGAATACATTTCCCGAAGTTTTTGCGGTGGGGATATCCGTCATTAAGTTGAGGGATCGATTGTAGAATTGCTGGTTGCTGAATGCAATTAAGTCCGGCAAGCTTCGATAATGCTCATTCAAGAAGTGTACATACCGCTGTTCCTCTACCTGGTCCAGTGCAAAATCCAACAGGCTCTTACGCCGATAGTCCAGGTCTTCCAATTCCTCCAATGGTAGACCGCATTGTTGCAGCAGCTGCTCCTGACGATGATTGGACAAAAAAGAAATATGGCGCAGCTGCTTGGAGTCTCCCACGATCACGGTTTTCTTACCCCGCTGAATGACCGGCAGCGCGCTTGCAATATTGCACTGAGATGCCTCATCAAAGATCACGAGATCAAACATTTCTTTCCGCAGCGGCAACACCTGGTTGACCTCCTCCAAGGTCACCAACCAAACCGGCAAAGCCCGAAAGAGGGTATCAAAATTCACTTTCTGGAACCGCTCTTCCTTTAGATTGCCGGTCCTCGCCCGCATGGCCTTTAGAAAAAACTGCAATTCCCGACGCCTGCGGTTCAAAACCGTGCCCAGGGAAAATTGACGGC
>JANQRV010000451.1 GCA_028284395.1 Saprospiraceae bacterium | reverse complement strand
GTGGATGCTGTGGATGCTGTGGATGCTGTGGATGCTGTGGATGCTGTGGATGCTGTGGATGCTGTGGATGCTGTGGATGCTGGGATGCTGTGGAGGTTGTGGATGCTGGGATGCTGTGGAGGTTGGGATGCTGTGGAGGTTGGGATGCTGGGGATGTTGGGATGCTGGGATGCTATGGATGCTGGGGATGCTATGGATGCTGGGGATGCTATGGATGCTGGGGATGCTATGGATGCTATGGATGCTATGGATGCTGGGGATGCTGGGATGCCGGGGATGTTGGGAGGTTATGGATGTTCGGGATAGCTTTGCCTGAAGGGCAATAATCCATAGCCTCGGGTAAGAGAAGGGGCAAAAGAAACCATATGATATGGCCCTTTCGGAATTGATATTGGATGGGATGCTTGTTGCTCAGGCTGCCCCCCTGGGTTGGCTCCTTCCAGCCTTTCAGGCAATGTTGAAATGCTTAGGAATTTAAATTGTTATACCATCATACGACCGAATACTATGTCCATCACCAGAGTCTGCCTATACATTAGTCTGTTGCTAACGAGCTCACTAACGGCTCAAAAGTCTATGGAGAAAGAATGGGTTTTTCATCCCGATTACCGCCTTTTCGGCAATGCTGCTAATTATCCGGGGCCGCGGGTAGAGATGCCCGTCTCTGAACTGGGTCCGGCCGATATCAGTACACCCCCCATCCAGTTAAAAGGACAAAACCCTACGGAACGCCTCTCCCATTTTAAAGAGGACTGGTCACTCCCCAAAGGGCCATTCTCGGTTGAAATGTGGTTGGTCAATCACGTGAACCAACCCATTGGAGTGGCGGTGTCAGCGAGAGGGGAGTCGACCAATGCTCCGATCGACTGGTTATTGGGTTACTATGGCAATGAATTTCTATTTGGCATGGATCAAGGAGCACAACTAAAATGGTGTTCGGCCAAAGTGAACCGGGGATGGAAAAGATATTGGATGCATCTTGTGGCCACCTACGATGGCACAGAAGTTAAGTTGTATTTCAACGGTAATTTGAAAGTGATGGAAACAATAGGTCGGGATCGTTCCGGAAGGTCCGGAGAGCTGCACCTGGAAACATGCGCCTACCTCGCCAATGAACCGTATATGGAGTTGGCGAACATCCTGAAGCGGCTTCGGATCACGGATCGGGCCCTCTCTCCCGGAGAGATTGAGAATCGTCTGAAAGCTTACCAGGAGGAAGTCTCCAAAGGAATCCTTTTCCCCAATCTATTCCATTTCACGGCCGGTCCTTACCTTCATTATGCCACTGACACCAGCATCAACATTGGCTGGGAAACAAGTGAACGACCGATCAAGACCATCGTCCGCTACGGGGAGGAACTACCTCTTTCAGAAAGTAAAACCATTCTGCCAAAGTCAGGGATGGAAGTCGCACATAACGACTGCATACAAACGACCAGGCTCGGAAAGCTAAAACCTTCCACGCCTTACTTTTATGTATTGGAAGTGATCAACAGCGCCAACGACACCATCAAAAGTGGGGTACTGACCTTCGCTACTGCTCCAGCCGAGGCGCAACCCTTCACTTTTGCCGTCATTGGGGATACGGAGGCACGGCCGCACATCAACTTTCGGGTAGCACAACTGGTCTGGGATGAACGCCCTAATTTCGTGATCAATCTCGGAGACCTGACCGACGGCGGGAAGGAACCGCATAAATTCGAATGGACCCATGAATACTTTACGGGAATTACTCCGCTCGCCAGCCGAATTCCATTCTTTCCGGTCGCTGGAAACGGCGAAAGTGATCTGTATTGGTACAATCGGTATCATCAACTCCCCGACCCCGAAGCATACTATACCTTTCAGTACGGTGATGCCCAGTTCTTTATGTTGAATAGCAACGAACGCAAAGAGGGGTTTGCCGAAGGTGGGGAACAATATGTTTGGCTCGAAGAACAACTGCAAAAATCAGATGCTCGGTGGAAATTTGTTTGCCATCACCACGCCCCCTACTCTTCGGATGAAAATGATTATGGCGATTCTTGGAAAGAAAAGTCCAACCTGGGCGACTTAAAAGCTCGTGCCATCGTTCCGCTCTACGAGAAGTATGGGGTAGACATCGTCTTCTTTGGCCATCTCCATACTTATCAACGAACCTTACCCATTTTTAAGGACATGATCGATCGCAAAAATGGTGTCATCTATTTACAGGGAGGGGGTGCCGGTGGAAACCTCGAAGATTTTACTCCCAATCGGTCCTGGTTTTCGGCCAAGACTTATCGCGGCCATCACTATTTTACAATTAGCCTACTTCAAGACGAATTGGAGATGAGAATGTACGATAGTGAAGGGCGAATGAAAGACGTCATGAAGCTAAAAGGAGCTAGCGGCAATTAAGTATTTGCCATCGTTTATTTTCCTCGTTTTGAAATCTTTAAGGTCCTGCTGCTCGACGATTCCTCGCCTGTAATAGACATGGGAAATGTCACCCCGAAAGTTGTAGCCGCGATATCCTCCGGTATCGATGCCGGCTCCTACATTAAAAGTGTGACTGGGGTGATCGGCTTTGAGCGCTTCCGTACCGGTAAATACCAAGAGATTGTCCACATAAATTTTGGGGATCTTTTCCTCGACGATCAGAGCAACCGTATGCCACTGACCATCCGATAAGTCTACATCGATCTCATGAGCCAAATCGCCGTCAAATCCGTCGAAAAAGTAGAGCTTGTTTTGGCGAAGACAAAGTGTTTTAAAACCATCTCTGGTAAAACCCTCCGAATAAGGTACTTCGTCAATACTACAGCGGGAAAACAAGGTGCCCCCCTCTTCCGTGCGCAAACGAAACAATAAGGAATTATCTGTATCGGCGAGCGAAATATCTTGGGATTTGAAAAGTGGTTGGGGCGCCAGGTTTCCAATATTCGGTCGACTACCATCGTCGGCAGGGTCGTCCCCCAATTCCTTCTGTAAGCGAACCAGTTCGCTTTGCAATTCTTTGGTGATGGCTGCATAGGCCGGGGCGCCATAAAGATTCTTCATTTCGGATCGATCTTTTTCGAGGTCGTATAGCTCCCATTGATCGATCCGGTTATAGTGGATCAACTTGTGTCGATAGGTCCGCACTCCAATGTGAGGCTCCGTCTTGAAATGCGAGTAATAGTAGCGGTAGTACATGGAGGTACGCCAATCCCGCGGAATTCGGCCATTTAACAAGGGCAGGAAACTTTTTCCCTGTGCCTCCGGTAACGCTGGTGCCCCCACTGCCGCCAATATCGTGGGAGCAAAGTCCACATTTAGAATCATGCCATCACTTTCCGAACCACTTTGGACCTGGCCGGGCCAACGGACCAGGAAGGGCATCCGCAGCCCTTCCTCGTACATGAACCGCTTGTCGTACATACCGTGTTCTCCCAAATAAAAGCCCTGATCACCGGTGTAGATGACGATGGTATTTTCGGACAGCCCCGATTCGTCGAGGAAATCGAGTATGCGGCCAACATTGTCGTCAACCCCTTTGACACAGCGCAAATACTTTTTCATGTACAATTGGTACTGCATTCTTTTTTTAGCAACACCGGTAAGATGAGCCGTTTCCTCTTCAAAATTGGTGTGGTTCCCCCATTCACTACCAATATATTGCAGCTGTGTTCTCAAAGCATCGCTTCGGCCCTCGTAATCATCTAATAGATTCGGGGGTTCGGGAATTTCCGTATCGGCGAGAAAGGATTCGTATCGTTCAGCGTATTCCCAGGTATCATGCGGCGCTTTGAAGTGACAAAAAAGCATAAAGGTTTGATCCAAGGCATTGCGTTGCTGCAGATAATCGACAACTTTATCGGCAATCACATCAGAGGAATGTCCGGAATATTCCGTTCGCTTTCCCTGTGCCAACCAGCCACTGGAATGGATGTCTCCAACTTCAATGAATTGAGGGTTGTGGTAGCGTCCTTGTCCGGGAAGTAAAGAATAAAAATCTAAACCGATTGGATTGGAATGCAAATGATATTTGCCGATCAAAGCAGTATGATATCCCGCGTCTTGGAGAACTTTAGGCAAGGTAGGCTGGGTTTGATCCAGCGCCGTAAATTTATAAACGCCATTGCGATGAGCATACTGTCCGGTAAAGATGGCCGATCGACTCGGCGTACAGATGGAGTTCGTTACGAAACAATTGCGAAACAACATGCCGCCCTTCGCAATCCGGTCGATATGGGGTGTCGGGCAAACAGTAGCAAGAGGACCTCCATAAGCGCTGACGGCCTGGGAAGTATGGTCGTCGGACATGATGAAAAGTACATTTGGTCGGTTGGATGTCGCCGCGGTCCGGTTGGTATTAGATTGGCACGCCCCCAAGATCAATAGGAGGGCCACTACTCCTACGACAGTCAGCAGACCGGTCAGTTGGTCATTCGTTTTCATATTTTTCTCGAGTGTTTTATTTCACCTCAAGCGGAAAGTTGGCCTGGACCTGGGTCTTCCCCCCGGCATTCAGTAAGTCGCCATCCGGTACACCAGGAGACGCCTTGTTGAGGCCTTTCTTCAAACTAATGCTCAGAGTGCCCGTCGAGCTTTCACCCGTATTGATGGCGGTAAAAAGTCCAATCGGAAGCCCTTCGCCATCTTGATCGGCGTAGGTAAAACTCAGTTCAACGCCGTTGGCGACAAAGAAGAATTGATAGTCGGTTGGATCGGCATTGACTTCCGCACTGAGGTCGGTCGCCGGATTAGCATTCTCGTCCAGGATCTCGACTTCTCCGAAATAGAGGGAGTTGGCCTCCAGCGTAGCGCCAGTAAGGATGGGGGCATTGCCACCGTTGCCATCCAGATCCTGATAGGTCAAGAAGATGGTGTCTGGGTTCCCGATCTGCATCAGGGAGAGACGCAAGGTGGTGATGGGCAAATCTTCCTCGGCTACCGAAGCTGGTTCTTCGTCATCGTTGTTGCACGAGGTCAAACAAAGTGCCAGCAGGGTCCAACTCAAAAACAGCCATCTGTTTTTCTTCATTCCGATTCGTTTTCTTAGAATTCGGCCGCCAAAATAACTATTTTTGGACACTCCCCTAAGGTCCGGCTCCGTCAAAGATGTTAATTGAATGACCAAGGCCTATTTATCAACGTCCATCTCCAGCATAAATGATTTTACCGTCTTTGGGTGCTTGTGGCCAGGGCGTAGTGCCCGGGGCCCACTCCTGGGGCTGAAGCGAACGGACCTTCGCCATGATCTTCTTTACCCACTCCGGCGCTTTTGCATTTTCCTGCTGGCCGTAAACCCAGGGCAAGGCCGGTGTCATTAACAAACTCATATCGGGCATGGGCGGTCTTTCGGCACCGGCGGCGGCTACCCGTTGTTTTAGGTCGGCCACTACTTCGGGATTTTCGGCGGCAATATTTTGTTTTTCACCGGGGTCCTCGATCACATTGTACAATTCGTCGCCAATCAGTTTGTAATCCCCCTTTCGGATGGCGGGAAATCGGACGCTGTTGGATACCTCGAAGACGATTTCATCCCTGGGGCTCTGCGCGCCATTCAGGATGACCTCGGTCATATCCTGACCATCCAGTGGAAAGGCCTGGTCGAGCGAACCTCCACCTACCTTGACGAAGGTGCTGTACAGATCGGTAATGTGCATGAGGGCATCGCTGGTTGTTCCACCGGGAATCTTGCCGGGCCAGTACCAGATGCAGGGAGTTCGCACACCGCCCTCATAATTGGTATTCTTGGTGCCTCGATAAGGGGCGTTCATGGTATCGCGGATCGCGCCGTTGTCGTTGCCGAAAACCACCAGGGTGTTGTCCGCAAAACCGTACTGTTCAAGAGCGCCCATGATGCGTCCGACGGCGTCGTCCAGGCACTTGAGGGCGGCATAACGCTTGCCGAGTTCCGCTCCGTAGCGTGGCGTTTCTTCCAAGGGGCCGTGAATGCCGTTGAACGGGATGTAATAGAAAAACGGTTTTTGGCCATTTTGTTTTTCGTGACCGGCCAGCAGTTGGACCACTTCGTTAGCGATCAGATCCGTGGCGTAGCCCTGTTCGTAAAGCGGCTCCTGATTCCGGTGCCAGTCGTATACTGCAAAGCGAGCCGGAGCATTGTGCGGGATCGTATAATTGTTGTAGTCGATGCCCCAGGCGTAATGGCCGTACTG
>JANQRV010000444.1 GCA_028284395.1 Saprospiraceae bacterium | reverse complement strand
CCATAAAGCTCCTGAGCACCGTAAATGAACAGACAAAAATTGTGTATGTATCCCTTGGCACCCGATGGTCAGAGGACAACTCCGCAAAAGCCGTGTTTTTGGAAAAATTTCTGACCGTTGCCCAGCTAATGCCGGGCCACCATTTTGTGATAGCTGCAGGTAGTTATCAAACTGTCCTGGAAAACATGCGGTCTACTGAAAACATCACGATCTGTAATTACGCCCCACAAATTGCTATTTTAGCAAAAGCCTCCTTGATGGTCACTCACGCCGGCGGTAGCATCAAAGAATGTATCCGGGTCGGCGTCCCTATGCTTTGTTACCCATTCGATAATGATCAATTTGGTATGGCGGCCCGAGTAGTTCACCATGGCTTAGGTTTACGGGGAAATCACAGAACGGACAATTCTAATGTCATCAAATATAAAATTTGCAAGATCTTGAATGACTCCAATATTCCAAAACAAATCGACTATTTTCGGGCACGCGCACTTCATTCTGAAAAGAGCTATGATGATGTCACAATCATAGAAAGATTTATTGCCAATTTTGATTGACCCGGAATCCCGAGGTCCCAATCTAATTTTCCATCCATTCTTGACTAAACCTGGAAGCAAATGGGCCATTTCCATGATTGTGATAGATGAAATGATCCTTCACAGTCCACTAAATTGTGGTTTTCTTCAAAATGAATCGTCTTCTTTGTACATTTGAGTCAAAGAAATTCAATGCGAATTTCCACTCGTCGATTGGCCTTTCTCCCCTCTGATGAACGGTTATCGGCAACTGGCTTTTCTTCACCGAATCCCTTCAAACTGAAATTCGATTTTTCGATTCCCAGTCCTTCATTGATGACATCCCTTACTGCTTGTGCCCTTTTTAGCGATAAATCTTTATTGTATGCGGCCTCTCCCACACTATCCGTATGTCCGTGTACATCGATGTTTTTGATTGGCCGGCCTTTAAGCTCTGTAATCAAGTTTTCAATTTTCTCCCTTCCCGCTGGAGTAAGTGTGAAGCTATTGAATTCAAAGGTCAAATCTTCATCCGACAGGACCAGCGATAATTCTTTGGCAGCCATTTTGTCCTCCTGATAAGAGACCTTCAATTCAAGTTGATACTTATCGGGAAAGCCCTGGTAATACCACATCCGCATTGGATAGGTCCCCGCTTCGAAGTGCTTCACAATGACTCTCGGCCGAATGTGATATCGGCCGTCATTGAGTACAACAAGGGAGTCATTGATCCAAATACGACAGCCGTCATCGGTTAATACCTGGAAACGATATTTCCCGGTCTTCGGAAAACTGATTGCTGATTTGAACAAGAAGGCGGTTCCCGGGCGCATGGGAACATGGAGCAATGGAGTGTCTTGTTTTGTCCAGGGAATGTTTAGAGAATCGAGGACAATCTCCGTAAAGGGTTCTAGGTCTTTCACATAAGGGCCGAAACCGCTTTTCTTTTTATCATTGGGCAGTTTGTAGACTTGGCCGACAAAAGGTTCAAAGACCACCTCTTGAGTATGCCCCGTCTTTAAAATACAAAGTAATACGGCCATCATTAATAGCCAATTATTGAGTCGAATGCGCTTTTCTAACATAATGACATTACTATTATGATTCACCTTATTCCCTGGCCCCAATAAAACGCTTATTCGACTCATTGTAAACAACCGCCAAAACAACTTGACCGACTACCCCCAGGGTAGTTTTGTCAATAATGTCCATGTTATCCGTATGTCTATGATGATAATCGCCGAATTGACCGTCTGATGTCATATTGACAATATCCACCATGGGGATTTTGGCCCCTTCGTAAACGAACAGATGATCGTCGGTAATTCCTGGTGAGGGCTGGGGTCGGAAATAATCTTGTTTCCCCATTCTTTGGGCCAATTTCCAGATGGCGTCGGTGACATCCGGAGCGATGGTTCTCGATACTTCCTCCTTATAGAAAGTAGCCCCTTTGGATCCTACCATATCCAGTAGAATGCCATATTTCACCGTGTAATTGTCTTCATGAATATTACTTGCCCAATGTTGCGAGCCAAGTCCCCAGGTATATTTCTCACCGGAGTTGTCCGATCCGTAATCTTCGGCATCAAAAAAAATGACATCCAATCCCATGGGAATGGGATTCATTTGAATTTGCCGGCTGATCTCCAGAATTACCCCCACACCACTGGCTCCGTCATCCGCACCCAGGATTGGATTTTGCGTATTCACGCTGTCTTTATCCGCTATATGCCGGGTATCCCAGTGCGCGGCCAATAAGACTCTTTCTTCGATGTGTTCATTGTATCGCCCAATGATATTGGTCCCATTCAAATCCTCACCGGTATAAGCCTTGGCCGTAAAATCTTGCTCTATTACTTGGAAGTTGAAATCCGAAAGTTTTTGCACCAGCCATTCTCTACACTTTTTGTGTCCATCGGAGTTGACAAATCTAGGGCCAAAGGAGACCTGTTTTGCAACGTATGCATAAGCAGAGTCAGCATTAAAGGAGGGGACTTTGACTTGAATATCAGCTTGCTTTGTTTTGGTTGTTTCCGGTTTACAACCAGCTAGCAATAGAATCAGCAAGGTGAATAATAAGAGGCTTACATGCAATTTGTTCATAATAGATTTAACGGTATTATTTGACTTCGATTATTCAGTTTATTGACCAAAGCATTATTGGAGAGAGCGCATACGACCTCAACTAAATGACAGCCTGGGCCTCAATTTCAATCATAAACCCTTCATTGGCCAATCCATCCACACTGATCCAGGTGCTCGCCAGAGGATACTGAGTCCCAAAATGTTCCTTTAAGGCCTGGCTGATAACAGCACCGTCTTCCTTCTTGTAATCGACCTTATAGATCCTCAACATGACAATGTCGTCCAAAGTGCCGCCTGCGGCCTCCATGGCTACTTTCAAGTTTTCCAACGACTTACGAGCTTGGACGGCCAGGTCATTTTTGCCAATGATATTTGAGTTTTCATCCCACGCCACTTGCCCCGAAATAAAGATCATTTTGCCAGAATTGGAGACCACAATTTGGGAAAAACCAAATTGACGGGAATCAAAAAGCGAATTTGGGTTGATGCATTGTTTTTTCATAAAATCCCATTTTGAAACCATTTGCATGAAGCACTTGAATTGACAGAACCAATTTCGCCTCAAAATACTTAAAATCACTACAGGGGTTGATTGAAAAATGCCTTGAAATGCTTTAATACAAGCTCTAAACTTGTCCATTACCGCACAGCTACTGTTCATAATCGCCCAACGGAAACACCAAAACACACTTCACTGCACTGATAATCAATTCATTGTAAAAATGGCACAGCCATTGAATTCTACCAATCCGTGCCGACTGTTTAACGGATGAATAATTATCCAAAACCAAATTTTTGCCGGTTATGCTGAAGCATTATCTGATCATCACCTACCGCAGCCTATTGCGTCATAAAAGCTCCTTTTTGATCAACCTGATCGGCTTGTCCACCGGTCTGGCCTGCGTCTTATTGATATATCTGTGGGTCGACGACGAATTGAGCATCGATCAATTTTTCGAAAATGACCGGCGGTTGTACCAGGTCATGAACAATCTGGCCTTTTCCCAAGACATTGAGACCGAGGGCGTGACACCGGTACCGCTAGCAGCCGCTTTGGTCAATGAAATGCCGGAAGTTGAATACGCAGTTTCCGTCAACGACTTTTCTACCTGGGGTAGTCAAGAGGGCATCCTGTCGAACGGACAAAAACACATCAAGGCCAGAGGGGCACATGCCAGCAAGGACTATTTCCACGTGTTTTCGTACGAGCTGATTCAGGGAGATAAAGACCAAGTCCTGACGGATCCGTTGGGGGTTGTTCTTTCGGACAAGATGGCGCATAAGTTATTCCAGACCACTGATGATGTTGTGGGAAAGCCCCTGGAATGGCAGCATCCCGACTTTGAAGGGCCTTTCTACGTCTCCGGCATTTTTGCTGCCCCTCCAAGTAATGCAAACGTTCAATTCGATGTCATTTTCCACATCGATGTCTTGCTGGAAAACGATCGTTGGGCAAGGGAATGGACCGGCTGTTATGCTCAAACCTATCTGCTTTTGCAGGAAGGAACGAACCTGGAACAATTCAATGCCAAGATTGCCGACTTTCAGAAATCAAAGGACGAACGGCTTGGCGTATTCACCTTATTTGCCCAAAAGTACTCGAGCCGATATCTTTTCGATCAGTACGAAAATGGTCGGCAAGCCGGGGGACGAATTACCTACGTGAGATTGTTTTCACTGTTAGCCCTCTTCATTTTACTGATTGCATGCATCAATTTCATGAACTTGTCTACCGCGAGAGCATCGCTGAAAGTAAAGGAAATCGGCGTCAAGAAAACAGTTGGAGCCACGCGGAAATCTTTGATCATTCAATTTTTGAGCGAGTCAATGGTAGCTACTTTTCTGGCATCCCAAATCGCTCTAATTTGGGTAACATTGTTGTTGCCGCAGGTCAATGAATTGACGGGAAAACAATTGACATTGAAGCTCTCCGTCGACCAGTTCCTCGTCATGACCGGCATCGTGCTGTTTACCGGGTTGTTGGCGGGCAGTTACCCCGCTTTTTATCTTTCCGGTTTCAAACCAATGACCGTTCTAAAGGGCAAACTCAACAAATCTACCGGTGTCCTTTGGGTGCGCAAAGGCCTGGTCGTTTTCCAATTTGCCATATCAGTCCTGTTTATCACCGGACTGCTCGTGATGAACGAACAAATCAAGTATACCCAGACCAAAAACCTCGGTTACGACCGCGACAATGTACTCTCTTTTCACTGGAAGGGAGATTTGTTCAATCATCGGGAAGTGAGCGACGAAGGGAAATCGAATGAACAATTCGAAACCTTCATGCAGGAGCTAAACAATTTGCCCGGTGTAGTAATCGCTTCCAGTATGGACGGAAGCATCATTGACCGGGTCTACGGCCAAAGCGGCATCAGTTGGAGCGGCCACGAAGCAGAACGGGATTTTCTTTTTCAATCCCCGGTAGTTGGCCCGAAAGTGATTGAATTGCTCGGAATCGAACTGGCAGCCGGCCGAACCTTTTCACTAGCACGTGGGGACGATTATTCAAAAGTAATCCTCAATGAAGCCGCCGCTAAGATGATGGGGATGAACGACCCCATCGGTGAAACCTTCCCCTGGAACAATGGTGTGGAAATCATCGGAGTAGTAAAGGATTTTCACTACGGATCCCTGCACAATTCCGTAGAACCCTTGTTTTTCAGATTTGTCCCCAGAGGCCGGGATATCCTCGTGAGAATCCAAGCCGGTACCGAAAAGACCACCCTCGAGCGCATGCAGGACCTCCACCAGCAATTTCTCCCCAGATATCCCTTTGAGTTCACTTTCATGGACCAGGACTATCAGGCCATGTACGAGTCGGATAATCAAGTGGCCACCCTCTCCAACTACCTCGCTTGCATCGCCATTATCATTTCGTGCCTCGGCCTGTTTGGACTGGCTGCCTTCAGTGCCGAAAGGCGGGTCAAAGAAATTGGCATTCGCCGCATTATCGGGGCCAGCATCTGGAATATTATGAAGATGCTTTCAACAGAATTTACCAAAATGGTTGCCGTGGCCATCGTCATTGCCTTACCGCTCAGCTACCTGGTTTTCAAGAGATGGCTGGATGGTTTTGCGTACAAGATCGAACTGCAATGGTGGTTCTTCGTAGGAGCAGCCGTAATCACCTTACTCATTGCCTGGCTTACGATTGGTTTTCAGACGTTTAAAGTGGCGAGTGTGAATCCGGTGGAGCATTTGCGGGATGAGTAGCGTCTTCCGTACTTTAGACTTGCCTGATACCTTGAAATAGCTCTAAGTCCCTTACTCCCAGAATTCAGCAACCACCTTCTGAATTTGTGGAAAATCCGCATCATTCTCTTTGACTTCTGCTCTCAATAGCTTTAGTCGTTCCTTTAAGTTTTTGATCACATCGGCATATTCAGGTTGTCCATATCGATTGTCCATCTCTTCGGGATCTTTCCGAAGATCGTAAAACTCCCAGGCCGGAGGAGTTTTGAAATTGGACATGGAAGCAGGATTATTGGCCCATTTTTGAGCTTTACCGCTTCTTTCCTTATAGTCTATCCCGTAAAAGAAGATGAGTTTGTAATCTTTGGTGCGGATACCGAAATGAGCGGGATTGTTGTGTTTGTGGGCCATGTGCATCCAGTATCGGTAATAGGTTTCTTTCTTCCAACCGGTAGGTTCCTGACCGGTTTCCAGGATGGATTTGAAGCTTTGACCTTGCATGAAGGAGGGGGCTTTTCCGCCGGCCAGTTCGATCATCGTAGGGGCGAAGTCGGTATTATTGACAATGGCATCCGTTCGGATACCGGCTTTGATCATTGGGGGGTAGCGAACTAAAAAGGGCATTCGCAGGGATTCCTCGTACATCCATCTCTTGTCGATGTAGTCGTGTTCGCCCAGCATAAAACCCTGGTCGCCGGTATAAATGATGATGGTATTGTCCATGATGCCGGCTTCTTCCAGGTAGTCGAAGATTCGCTTGACGTTGTCGTCCACGCCCTTAACACAGCGCAGGTAGCGTTTGAGATATTCCTGATAAGCCAATTTCTTGTATTCCGGATCGGGAATATTGGGATCGATCTTCATGTGCATGCCCATGTTCCGAATCGTGTTGCGATGCCCGATCGAGGAGCCAATGGTATCCATCAATGAATTCTCCTCTCCTCGCGTGGCGACAGATCCGTTATTGGCGTTGTACCACAAGCTGGCCGGTTCCGGAATTTCGACCTCTTCGAGGTAATCCTGATAACGGGGGGCAAACTCGAAAAAGTCGTGCGGAGCCTTAAAGTGGTGCATTAAAAAGAAGGGTTTGTCGGGATCTCTCTCATTGGCCAGCCAGTCGAGGGTAATAT
>JANQRV010000440.1 GCA_028284395.1 Saprospiraceae bacterium | reverse complement strand
TTCTGTCTGAATTTCATCATGCAACTGCTCTACACAATATTCTTGGCAGACCAACGGCCTTCCTACACCAGTTTTGTCGCTTTGATCAGCAACTTCGTTTCACTCGCGATTATCATTGTATTGACTAAAACGACCGAGGGTTCGCTATTCTATCTGGCGTTGGTGATGGGCATGACCCCTTTCGTGATCGTGTCGATTGCAAGCCTCTTCTTTTATTCCAAACAGTACAAAGCCATACGGCCCTCCATCAAATATGTCAAAAAGGAGTATTTCCGGGACCTGGTCAGCTTAGGAGTCAAATTCTTTTTCGTCAGCATTTCGGGGATCATCATCTTTTCGACGGACAATATGATCATTACGCAGCTTTTCGGTCCCGCTGAGGTGACACCATACAGCTTGGCACACACTTATTTTGATCTGTCTTCTAAGGTATTTGCCATTATCAGTCTTCCATTTTGGTCGGCCTACACCGAAGCGTACGTCAAAAACGATATCGAGTGGATAAAATCAACTAATAAGTCCCTGGTGAGAGTCTGGTATGTCATGGTTGGAGTTGGCCTTTTCATGCTGGCGGTTTCCGGTCCGTTCTATCGTTTCTGGGTTCCCAAAGCAGACATTCCCTTTCGGATTTCCGTCTTGATGTTGGTCTTTGTCACCCTGTTCACCTATGGTAACATCTTCGTTGTATTCATCAATGGAGTCGGCAAAGTGAAACTTCAAATGATCGGAGCGTTGGCAGGTGCCATCCTCAACATTCCACTTTCGATTTTCTTTGCCAAGTATCTGGGTTTTGGAACGCCGGGTGTCATCATGGCGAGTATTGTTTGTCTCGCCTATGGCCCCTTCATTGCACCAATCCAATATCGCAAGATCATTAACGGGACCGCAAAGGGCATTTGGAATCAGTGATGTCAATAGTAATCATAGTCTGCCACCATTTCCCCAGTGCCTTTTCGTGTCAAATTGCATTAAACCACTAAAACATCATTCACAACATGCGCGTACTCTGGTTTTCACATTCTCCTTCGCTGGCCATCAAGAAATTGACGGATGGCTTCAATGTAGGTACTAGCTGGATTGAATCGCTGGACCGTGGCCTACAGGCTTTCCCGGAGGTTGAATTGGGGATTGCATTTATGTGGGCAAAATCCAAGGGTATGAAGAGCTTTCGGGTCGACGACCACCCAACCCAATATTTCCCATTGCCTCGTTACCCCGACAACAAATGGATTCAATTATACTATAATCATTTTGGAGTTCTTCAACCCAAAAAAGCTTTAAATGACTACCTTAAAGTAGTGGAGGAATTCAAGCCGGATGTCATTCACTTTTTTGGTACAGAATCCAATTATCCACTCATCATTCCGAAGTTGAAGGTGCCGTCCATCATTTGGTTTCAAGGTAATTTAACAACCTATCGAAACGTAAGACACATGGTGTTCCCTTCTTGGAAAACCATCCGCCACGAAAAAATTAAAAGCTGGTTAAAGGGAACTACGGAACTCCACTTTGATCGGTATTACAAGAGCATCGTGGAAAGAGAACAGAAAATCTTCGCTGCAGCGCAAAATTTTTCTGGACGTACCGACTGGGATCGACGAGTGACTAGTGTGCTGGCTCCTCAAGCCGATTACTATCATCTCGAAGAAGCCATGCGCACGGCTTTTCACGAAAACGAATGGAAAGCGCACCAAAACCGGGATAAATTTGTGCTGACCACAACCATTCGCAGCAATGTCCACAAGGGTTTGGAATCGCTACTGGCCGCCAGTAAAATTCTCGCTCCCCTCATTGATAAAAGACTGGAATGGCAGGTCGTCGGGTTGGATGAAAAAACAGCCTATGTCAAAACCGCCAAGAGAATGGCAAAATATGGAAATGGAGATCACTACGTAAAATTTCTGGGCTTCAGATCTGGCGACCAGTTAATGGGTGATCTCATGAATTCGGATGCCTACGTCCATCCTTCGCACATTGAGAATAGTCCGAACGCGGTCTGTGAGGCCATGCTGATGGGAATGCCGGTGGTGTCAACCTGCGTGGGAGGAGTGGCCAGTCTGATCAAAGACGGACACGAAGGCATATTGGTGCAGAATGGCGAAAGTCACGGCTTGGCAGGCGCCATACTCGAGCTGTACAAGGACCCGCAAAAAGCGGTGACATTAGGTGCCAATGCCCGCAAAAGGGGCTTGGAAAGAAACAACACGGAGAAAATCTGTGCCAATCTCGTACAAATTTATGAGCAAATACTGGCTAAAAACGCACGTTAATTACACATGACAGCCTCCATCGAATACAATAAACCAACGGACCAATTCTGGCAGCAATATGCCGAATTGTGGCGGGAAAGTTCCTATAAACCAATTTTTCAATCCCCTCACATTCTGCAGTTCTTTGCCAATGAGGTAAACGACTCTATTGCTGTTTTCTCTTGCTATCAGGACGAAAAGATGGTCGCTGCAGCCATCTTTGAAAAGCATCAAAACCAGTATCATTTTCTCAGTGATCTAAAAAATGATCACAACTTTTTTGTCATCCATCGCGATTGCAGTACAAAGGAGATAGAAGAGATTTTTAGCTCCTTCTTCCAGGTGACCAAAGGAGACCGCTGGACCCTTACGCTCCACAATCAACCGAGTTGGGCCAACTACATGGACTCTTTCCTCCGTGCAGGCCAAAATAGTGGACTATTTTGTCAAGTTGGAAAGACCTCGGTCTGTCCCATGTTGATCGAGGAATCTCCATCCGCCCTGGGCGCCAAACTGACCAAATCAAAAAACAACCGGTACAAGATGAACCGGCTCAAAAAAGAGCAAGAAGCGGTTTTTGAGACCTTCGAAGGCGACGAAGAATTAGATCTCTGGATGGAACAGTTCTTTCAGAATCATATCAAGCGTTGGAAAAGTACGCCAACCCCCTCCAAATACCAGGATTTAACGGAACGTCAATTTGTCAAAAACTGCATTCAAGCTTGGATGGAAGACCATGCTCTGGTCCGGTTCTCCATCAGAATCGGAGCAGAACGAATCGCTTTTGTCATCGGTCTTCTGCAGCAAAATGCCTTATTGTATCATTCGTTAACCTACGATACCAGCTACGAAAAATACAGTCCGGGAAAAGTATTGATTGTACATTTGGGCAGATGGATGGCGGATCATAATTTATCTGAACTGGACTTCGGGTATGGAAACGAACCCTATAAGTATCGATTTGCAAACGTTGATCCGGATCTTAATACCATCTATATTTCAAACCGGTTTAATTGGCCATTCATTTTGAAATCGAAAATTGTTAAAAAGATCAAAGATCATCCAGGATTGATCAATTACTATCGCGAAAAAATAAAACCCGCCCTGAAGGGGTCCTAGCAAGAACAAATGATTCAGGTTTAAACAAATATCATTTTATTCCGTAAACGACATTAAGCATTGAAGGCGACTCCGCTACCATGGTTGTTATAGAGTGAGTTGCTCCTCCCCTACCGGTGAAGAATCCATTATGCAATATATCAGGTTCTATCTATAACTCCATCATGCAAGTCGCTGCAGAACCAGTTCCATGAAAAAAGAATTGCAACCTTATCACGTACTATATCTCGGCGAGTCTGGTTTCCCCAAGGGGTTAGCAGCCATGCAGCGGTTAATTCTAATCAGTAAGGCACTCCTCGAAAATGGTATAAAGGTGACCATACTAAATAGAAAAGGTCTGTGGGATCCCGACAAGCCGGTCCACATGGAGTCGAGCGGGCAGTTTGAGGGCATTCATTATCACTATACCTCAGGTAGCGTCTATCGACCGAAAAAATTCCTTGCTCGAAATTGGTTAAAAGTAAAAAGCTTGGTCAATGAAGTAGCGTATCTGCGTCGATTAAAACGAAATGAACACCTCGATGCTGCAATCATTTCCACGCATAGTTTCCTCCAGGGAGTATTGTTTCTCATTTACGGCTATGTTTTCCGTTTTCCAGTGGTTTTGAACTACGTCGAATTGGCTTCGGCACGTCAGGACGATGACCAAAGCTTCTCGGATTTTATCAACGATTACCTTTTTGACCATCTGTTGGTCAAGAAAATGAATGCTGCTTTGCCCATCAGTGAAGTCCTGCTAAAGAATTTTAATCAAGTAGCTCCCGGAAGGCCGGCTTTTAAAATTCCGGTGATCTGTGATTTCCAAAAGTTCCAGTTGCCAAAGGACCTGAATAGACCTCCATATTTTCTCTACTGCGGATCCATTGGATACCGGAGAGTGATTGATTTCATCCTGGACGCGTATGATCAGATCACGAGCGAATCCTTGGTATATGATCTATATTTGGTGGCAAGTAACGGGAGTAAAAGTGAGTACGAATCCCTGCAAAAGAAAATCGATGGCTTACAACCAGGTCGCAATGTTAAGGTTTTCGCCAACATTCCGTACGATCAATTGGTCGATCTTTACATCAACGCCAAAGCGCTACTGATTCCGCTGCGGCCGACTCCGGCCGACGAGGCCCGGTTTCCGCACAAAATTGGAGAGTATACCGCCTCGGGAAATCCAATTATAACAACAAATTTTGGGGAGATCTCAAATTATTTCAAAGATGAAGAAACCGCACTGATCGCCGATTCGTATAAAGTGGATACTTTCGCGAAAAAAATGAAATTTGTCTTAGATTATCCCGATGAAGCCAGAAAAATTGGTGAAAGAGGACACCTGGTAGGTCAGAAGGAATTTGATTATATTTCACATAGCTCAAAATTGGGAGCGTTTTTTAAGAATCTAAATCGTCAATTATAAAACTTGTTCATAATGAGGGAAAAAACCAATAGAAAGAAAGCATTAGTTACTGGTATCACTGGCCAGGATGGCGCTTATCTTAGCGAATTTTTGATCGAAAAAGGTTATGAAGTTCACGGTATAAAGCGAAGAAGTTCTCTATTCAATACCGGCAGAATTGACCATCTCTACCAGGATCCACACGAGGATGATAGAAATTTCATCCTTCACTACGGAGATTTGACCGACAGCTCCAACCTCATCCGAATTATTCAGGAAGTTCAACCCGATGAAATTTACAATTTAGGTGCACAATCACACGTAAAGGTAAGTTTCGACTCTCCGGAATATACGGCCAATGCCGATGCACTAGGAGCCTTGAGAATTCTGGATGCTATCCGTTTATTAGGTTTGATCGAAAAAACTAAATTCTACCAAGCCTCTACATCAGAATTATACGGTCTGGTCCAAGAGGTTCCGCAAACCGAGAAAACCCCCTTCTACCCAAGGTCTCCTTACGCAGTGGCAAAGTTATACGCCTACTGGATCACGGTCAACTACCGGGAAGCGTACAACATGTATGCCTGTAACGGTATTCTCTTTAATCACGAATCACCTCTTCGCGGTGAGACATTCGTAACGCGGAAAATTACCCGCTCGGTAGCAAAAATCGGGATGGGATTACAAGACATCCTTTACTTAGGAAACCTGGATGCAAAACGGGATTGGGGTCACGCTAAGGACTACGTCGAAGCGATGTATCTCATGCTTCAACAGGAGAAAGCCGAAGACTTCGTAATTGCTACCGGAACCACTACTACCGTTCGGGATTTTGTAAAAATGGCATTCCAGGAAATTGGCATAGAATTGGACTTTGTCGGACAGGGAGTTGATGAAAAAGCCTTTGTCAGCAAAAGCGAAAACCCGAAGTACCGTCTGGAGCCGGGCACCCAGGTTTTAGCGGTAGATCCTCGATACTTCCGTCCAACGGAGGTAGAATTGTTGATCGGTGACCCCAGCCGCGCCAAAAAATCCTTAGGATGGGAACCCAAGTATGATCTTCAGGGATTGATTGCCGAAATGATGGAATCCGATATCGAATTATTCAAGAAGGACCTGGTACTTAAGAATGCCGGCTTCGCAGTGAAGAACGAATACGAATAATTCAAGCCTTTTACTCAGTTTTACCAGAAGGAAAAATGAACAAAACAGATAAAATCTATATCGCAGGTCATCGTGGTATGGTCGGTTCTGCCATTCATCGGAAGTTGAATGCAGAGGGGTTCAACAACATCATTACCCGGACTTCCTCCGAGGTTGACCTTCGCAACCAAGCTCAGGTGGAGGCCTTTTTTAATCAGGAAAGACCTGATTACATCTTTCTTGCCGCTGCAAAGGTGGGAGGAATCCTGGCCAATAATACCAGAAGGGGAGAATTTATTTATGACAACCTCATGATTGAGGCCAATGTCATCCATGCAGCACATCAATACGGAGCCCAAAAATTGATGTTTTTAGGTTCCTCCTGCATTTACCCCAAAATGGCACCGCAACCACTAAAGGAAGAGTACTTGCTCACCGGGCTGCTAGAACCAACAAATCAGCCTTATGCGATTGCAAAAATCAGCGGCATTGAACTTTGCGATGCCTATCGCGCTCAATACGGCAGTAATTTCATCTCGGTGATGCCTACAAATCTCTACGGCCCCAATGACAATTACGACCTTAAGAACTCCCATGTGTTACCAGCTTTGATTCGCAAGTTTCACGAAGCTAAACGGCACCATCAACCCTCCGTTATGATGTGGGGAACCGGTACGCCGAAACGGGAGTTCCTTCACGCCGATGACTTAGCAGATGCCTGTTTTTACCTGATGCAAAATTACAACGAACAGGGGCTCGTCAACATCGGTGTGGGCGAAGACATTGCCATCAAAGATCTGGCCGAGCTCATCAAAAATATCGTCGGTTATCAGGGCAAAATCGAACACGACCTGTCCAAACCCGACGGAACACCGAGGAAATTAATGGACGTCAGTAAACTACATGCAACCGGCTGGAAAGCAAAGATCCCTCTCGAAGAAGGTATCCGACAAGTATATGCTAGCCTTTCGGACAAAGACTGGTACTAAAGTACCCAAACCATACATTTGTTGCCCGTTTAGTCGCTGTTGCGATTCTGTGCGATCGATCGCCAAACCGCAACAGTGACTAAGGCAATAAAAGTGACTAAACCAACTGGAACGACCACCCCAGCACCAAAATACAAGCCAATACAAAGGAAAAAATGAATCCCGTTCTATGAAAATACTATTTCTTATTGAGTCCCTTGGGGGGGGCGGTAAGGAAAGGCGGTTGGTCGAACTGCTGAAGGGACTCCATAAAAAAGGAGGCTTCGAATGTCATGTGGCATTGATGTACGATGAAGAGGAACTATACGACGATTTGAAAATCATCCGTCCCACTTTCCATCACTTTGGGGTTAGGAAGAAGAAAAGCCTGTCTACATTCCGTGAATTGCACGCCATCGTCCAAAAAGTAAAACCAGACCTGATCCACAGTTGGGGAACCATGCCCAGTATTTTTGCCATACCGTCCGCAAAACTAACCGGCACCAAACTCATCAACGGCAACATTACGGGCGCCCCGGAGAAACTCTCCCTGTTTTCGGGCGGACATATTTGGGATAGAATTACTTTCTTGTTCTCGGATATGATCCTCGGAAATTCAATGGCGGGAATAAAAGCGTACCGGCCACCGAAGCATAAAACCAGATGTATTTACAATGGTTTTGACCTCAATCGCTTAAAAGACCTGGGGGATCCCGAACGGTTGCGAAAATCTCTGGGTATTGATACGAAATTTGTAATTGGCATGGTTGCTCGATTCTGGGATGCCAAGGATCATGACACCTATTTTAGAGCGGCGTTTAAGATCCTCGAGCAAAGACAAGATGTTACATTTCTCGCCGTAGGTGATGGTCATACCATGGTCCATTTTCAGAATATGATCCCGGAGAAATTTCAGCACCTGATCTTGTTCACCGGAAATCGGCACGATGTGGACGCCATCGTCAACCTATTTGATATTGGAGTACTGGCAACCTATACCGAAGGTGTTTCCAACGCCATCATCGAGTATATGGTTGCCCGGAAGCCGGTCGTCGCTACCGACGGCGGAGGAACCGCAGAACTATTGATCGACGGCACTACGGGATATCTAGTGCCAAAAATCAACCCGGACGCGTTGGCCCGGAAGATCAGCTGGCTGCTCTCTAACCCATCAGAGGCAAAAGCGATGGGAGAAGCTGGGCACGAGCGAATCAAAAATCATTTTTCACTCGAAAGGATGACCCGAGATTATATTGAACTCTATCAAGAATTGAGCCCGCAACCTAAGTCCCACGCTTCATCAAATCATTCTTAATTCAAATCATGAAGGTATTATTTGTTTCCAGTGGAAACTCGAAACACCACAAGGTCTCTCCTTTCATCCAATCCCAAGGCGACTCTTTATCGTCACTGGGAGTAGAGATTTCCTACTTTACAGTTCGAGGGAAAGGGTTTAGAAGTTATTTCCGGGCGATCGGTGTTTTGCGCAAGCACCTTCGAAACAACCCAGTTGATTTGATACACGCCCATTATACCCTTTGTGGATGGGTAGCTATTCTCGCCGCTCGCCGAACACCGGTTGTATTGTCCTATATGGGAGATGATGCGCAAGGTACTTTCGTAGGAAGAGGTCGGATAGAATTCAGCAGCCGGATCGTCATTTGGCTGTCTAAATTAATCCAGCCGTTCACCAAGGCCCTCATCTCAAAATCCGCCAATTTAGAAAAGGTAGTTTTCCGTAAAAGCATTTCTCATCTCGTGCCAAACGGAGTTCGATTAAATCAATTCAAAATCTACGACGGCGGCTGTCGTGGAGAACTGGGATTGGACCTAAGTAAGAAGTACGTTCTCTTTCTAGCCAATCCGGAAGACCCTAATAAAAACATCACACTGGCGAGAAATGCCGTCGCATTGATAGATCGGCCCGATGTCGAATTACTCAATGTCTACGGAGTGACTCACGACACAGTGGTCAAGTACTTGAATTCGGTAGATGTTTTTGTGCTTTGCTCCTTTGGAGAAGGCTCCCCCAATGTCGTTAAAGAAGCAATGGCATGCAACTGCCCCGTCGTGGTAACCGATACGGGGGACACCCGCTTTGTAGTTGGCCAGACTCCTGGTTGCTACATCGGATCTTATGAACCAGCAGATTTTGCTGAAAAAGTTAAGCAAGCCTTGGCATTCGCTGAAGTCGAAGGCCGGACCAAAGGTAGGGAACGCCTGCTGGAGTTGGGGCTGGATGCGGCCAGTATCGGTCGCAAGATCCAGGGGATTTATGCAACTGCTTTGGGGCTTTCAAAAAGAGAAATTTTCTCAAAATAACAGAAAACTTAAATCTACTATGTGTGGAATATCAGGCATTGTACATTTTGATGGCTCCGAAGTGAGGAATGACCAGCTATTGGCTATGATGAAGGCCATGAAGCACCGAGGTCCCAACGACGAAGGAACCTTTGCCGAGGATGGTTTAGGTCTGGGTTTTGTCCGCTTAAGCATTTTAGATCTAAGTAGCGCCGGCCATCAACCCATGTTTTCCTTTGATGACCGATATGTCATGATCTTCAACGGCGAGATCTATAACTATATCGAATTGAGGACAGAATTAATATCCCGGGGGCATACTTTTCAATCAAAGACAGATTCAGAAGTATTATTGACCGCCTACACCGAGTGGGGAGAGGAAATGTTGCATCGTCTCAACGGAATGTTTGCCATCGTCATTTACGATCGCAAAGAAAAAGTGCTGTTCGGAACTCGCGATCGCTTTGGTATTAAGCCATTTTATTACTGCTTTGATGATGATCGCTTTTTGTTTGCTTCGGAAATCACTTCCATTCTATCAGTTTTAGGCCGCAAACCCAAACCTGACCAGCAGATGATCTTTGACTTCCTGGTGTTCAACAGAACGGACCATACCGATCACACGTTTTTTTCCGAGGTCCGGAGATTGGATCATGGTCACTACTTCAAGTTAAACCTCCGAGAAATTAAAAATAGTGGTCACCCCTCTAAATTTTGGAAGCCGCAACAGTGGTACGATGTTGAAAGCGAATTGAAGGAACCCTTCAAGAATGCAGAAGAATATCGGGAAATGATCTCGTCCGCACTCAAACTACGCCTTAGAAGCGATGTACCGGTGGGAGTTTGCCTGAGTGGTGGCCTGGACTCTTCAAGCATCGTTTCAACACTCCTTAAAGACTATCAAACCGATGAATTGAATACCTTTTCTGCTGTCTATGGAAAAGGGAAAAAGGGAGATGAATCAACTTTCATCAATCTTTACCAGGAACAGCTCAAAAACATGCATTATACCTGGCCGGATGAAAACTCCTTTCTCCGGGACCTGGACGACTTTTTCCAATGTCATTACGAACCCGTGCCGACTACGACCAATTACGCCCAATTCAGTGTAATGAAGCTGGCCAAGGATCACGTAACTGTTACTTTAGATGGCCAGGGTGCCGACGAGGAATTAGGGGGCTACCACTATTTTTTCGGATTCCGGTTCAAAGAGCTTTTGATGAAGGGACAGCTGCCCAAGTTCTTCTCTGAAATGCAAAAGTATTACTCGATCCACAAATCACTTTATGGCATCAAAAGCTTTCTGTTTTTTCTGTTGCCTCCTTCCATGAGGACCAGCCTGCGTGCTAAGGAAAAAGGATACGTAGATCCCGATTTTTTCCAGGCGAATGCCCAAAAAACCAATATCATCGCCAGTAAACTGTACGGTTCGTCTGGAGTTCAAAACGCGTTGATCAATCATTTTAAATACAAACTAGAACATCTTTTAAAATGGGAGGATCGCAATTCAATGTATTTTTCACTGGAAGCTAGAGTACCATTTCTCGATCACCGAGTCGTCGAAAGAACACTATCGCTCAACGGCGATGCTATCGTTAACAAGGGAATGACGAAGTATATTCTAAGGGAGGCCATGAAAAACACACTCCCGGAGCAAATTAGGATGCGGCAGGATAAAATTGGGTTCGACACTCCGCAGGATGAGTGGTTCAGAGCTCCGGCCTTTAAGAAATACATCGAGGAGGTCTTCAATTCCGACTCCATTCGGTCCAGAGGAGTGATCGATATGGGTAAGGTGATGAATACTTACAACAGGCACCAAAATCGGCAAGGTAATTACGCCAATGAGATTTGGAAATGCATACACCTCGAAAACTGGTATCGCCGCTATATAGATTAAGTGGTATCTTCTTATTTTCCCCAAATTGACATACTATGATCTCCATCAAGACTAAAACCATGGACTATATTTGGTTTGGCGATAAAATCTCCTACCAAAAGTATCCATTCAAAGAGTTTGTCCTCAACAAGTCCGGAAATTTTAAAATTGGCTTTCTCAAAGAAAAGAAGTACACAAAAGTTATCGACCTACTTCAAACGGAAGAGGTCATTCTGAAGTCTTTCAGTAAAAGAACCAAGTACGAAATCAATCGTTCGGCGCGAGAGGAAGTCCAATTTGGAATTGAAAACTCGCTGGAAGTACTTATTGATTTTCATAATGACTTCGCCAAGCAGAAGGGCCTGTCCCCATTAGGTAACCCCATCCGAAAAATGGCGGACTACATCGTGATCACTCAGGCAAGTCACGAGGGCAAGGTACTGGTGATGCATTCCTACATCATTGATCGCCAAGGTAAGCGCGTCCGAATGAATACATCTGCATCGCATTTCCGTGGTGCCGAAGACAAAGATTATCGCAATTTCGTTGCCCGTTCCAATCGTTTCTTGCACTACCAATCCATGGTTCACTTCAAAAAAGAAGGTTTCGAGATTTATGATTTCGGGGGATATGCCTTGGGCACAAAGGATCCCGGTCTACAAAGCATCAATCGTTTTAAGGATTCTTTTAAAGGAACTCTAATTGAAGAACATACATACACGCCCGTTCCCATGTTTTTTATCAAGAAAATGATGGGAAAAGACTAACTCTATTAATTTATCGTTAAATCGCAAAAATACCGGTCACCGTCATCAAATAATGCTACCTTTGGTCTCGAATTGTAAATGGCGAACATTTCCCTCCTTTTGCCATTGTCATATCGTCCCCTATTTACATTTTCGCCTTCACTACAAGTATCAGAGTTGGAATCGCTACACCTTAAGTGAAAATAGCTTAGGGTACTCCTCTTCCAAACCACCAAAGAAAGCAAGACTTAAACTATTGACAAACATTAAATCGACCGGAAATGATTGTAATCAAGTCTGGCCCGATCAATTATTTTTGGTTTGGCCAAGCTATTTCCTATCGGAAATATCCTTTCAACGAATTTGTTCACACACAAAAGAAGCAAACGGGTCTTGGGTTTTGTATGGAAACAAGACATACGAAATTAATAGATCTGACCCCTGAACCAGAAGTATTACTTAAATCCTTCCATAAAAACACCAGGTATGAAGTGAACCGATCCATTAAGGACGGAGCTGCTTTTGCTGTGGAAGGATCCTTGGAAAAACTAATCGAATTTCACAACGACTTTGCTGAACGCAAAGGAATCGATAAGCTAGGAGATCCAATCCGCAAGGCAATGCCATATGTGATTGCTACCAAAGCAGAATTTGCTGGTATCACCTATGTAATGCACTCCTACTACATAGACCCGGAAGGCAGGAGGGTTCGCTTAAACACCTCAGCGTCT
>JANQRV010000437.1 GCA_028284395.1 Saprospiraceae bacterium | reverse complement strand
AGCGATTGCCTCAATATGTGGCTCAGGAGATCCTGGCTTTCAGCGAGAATCGCTACGTTGTACTGCTGCTAATTAATCTGTTGCTGATCTTTGTCGGGACCTTCATGGAAACGATCGCTGCCCTGTTGATACTCTTCCCAATACTGTTAAACGTTGCCGTCAGTGTTGGAGTCGACCCCATTCATTTTGCGGTAATCGCCGTACTTAATCTGATTATTGGGCTGACGACTCCGCCGGTAGGGGTTTGCTTGTTTGTCGCCTCCAGTATCGGAAAGATATCGATTGGCGAGGTGAGCCGGGCCAGTTTACCCTTCCTGGCCGTCAGCCTGATCGTGCTTACCCTGGTCACGCTCTTTCCCGGCATATCCCTGTTTTTGCCGAGCTTGATTATGGATTGAGGACAGGTTGGCGATTTTCGCTCGCTCAGATCTTTTTCGTGTTTTAGGTATTGCATCAGAAAAATCAGATATTGCAAGCTGCAACCATCCGATGATTCATGCAATTTCAGCCAATTTTAGAGGACATCAATCTCCGGATCGCCGATTTACCAAAAGAGGGAGCAATTGCGACCTATATACCGGAGTTGGCGAAGGTAAATCCCGATCATTTCGGAATGAGCCTGCTGTGTTTGGATAACCGACAGTATTCCGTAGCGGACGCACAGATCAAATTTTCCATTCAAAGTATCGCTAAGGTTTTATCCCTGACCATGGCGATCAAAATCATGGGTGACGCAGTGTGGCAACGAGTGGATGTGGAACCGTCCGGAGATCCATTTAATTCATTGGTTCAATTGGAATATGAAAACGGGATTCCCCGAAATCCGCTGATTAACGCCGGGGCGATCGTTATAAGCGACATTTTGGTAGGGGAATTAAACAATCCCAAAAGGGAGTTCCTGGAATTCGTTCGAAGCATCAGCGGTTTGCCTGCCATCGACTATGATCAAAAGGTAGCGGCCTCCGAGAAAGCCTTCGGTTTCCGCAATGCTGCTTTGGCAAATTTTTTGAAATCTTTTGGAAATCTAAATAACCCGGTTGAAAAAGTATTGGACTTTTACTTTCACTTGTGTTCCCTGGCCATGACCTGTGAAGAATTGAGCCGTACGTTCCTGATGTTTGCAAACCACGGTTGTGCCATTCATTCCGGAGAAAGTGTCTTATCGGTTTCACAGGTCAAACGATTGAATGCGCTGATGCAGACCTGCGGATTCTACGACGAAGCCGGAGAATTTTCCTTTCGCGTCGGCTTGCCGGGCAAGAGTGGGGTGGGAGGTGGCATTGTGGCCATCCATCCTCAGAAGTATAGCGTGGCGGTGTGGAGTCCGCGACTTAATCCCAAAGGCAATTCTTTCTTAGGGATGAAAGCCCTGGAGATGCTGACCGATATTACGGGACAATCCATTTTTTAGATCAGTTTTCAAAGTATGAGGGACAAGGAAATCATGATGGCAATTCGGAAAGGGGATGAAAAAGCCTTCAAAACCCTTTTTTACGAACATTACGACCAACTGTATCGCAATGCCTACCGATACGTCGAAGATGCGCAGGTCGCAGAGGAAATGGTGCAGGATGCCTTTGTCAATTTCTGGGAAAATCGCCGTCAGACCATTCTCACGGCGGGTATCAAAAGTTATTTGTTCGTCAGCGTCCGCAATTTGAGTCTGAACTACCTTAAAAGCCGCTATGCCCGCCAAAAATCCCTGACGGTCGATGCTTCGGAATTGCAGTTGGAGGAGATGGGCAACAATCATCTGGATGTACGGGAGTTAGAGCATTTGTTGGCTGCGGCTGTTCGCAAATTGCCGGAAAAGTGTCGGATCATTTTCAACCTAAGTCGAAACCACGGAATGACCTACCAGGAAATTGCCGATGAATTGAATGTATCCAAAGAAACCGTCAAATCGCAGATCAAAATTGCCTTAAAAAAGTTACAGGTGGCGCTGAAAGAACACTGGCATCTATTGCTTTTATTATTGCTTTTCGATTAGGCAAATAAAAAAAAATTGCCGCGCTTTCCCCCTCCTCCGAATTAATCTTGTCTTTTACGATAGAGGAATGAATCATAGACCCTTTGTCGAAAAGTAATACATGGATGAATCGCAAATCATAGACTATTTGAATAATCACTGCAGCATCGAAGAGCAGCGTGCAGTCGAATCTTGGATTGCTGCCAGTGTGGATCATGAAACTCTGTTTTTGCAGATCAAGCAAATTTGGGAGTCGGAACGAACAATGAAACAACCACCGACTCCCAATGTGGACGTAGCCTGGAAGAAGGTACATGCCAGAATAGAGAAACAGGGTAAAAGGGTTAGTCGACGATTGATGCGGGTTGCGGCAGCGATTAGCCTGATGATCATAGGAGCCACCGGCATCTATTATTTTCTTGCTCCAACACCGTTGGAAGTATTTGCCGTAGATCGTAGCGAGGCTCCAAAAATGGTTGAATTGGTCGACGGTAGTAAGGTATGGCTCAATGCCGAATCGCAGCTTTTCTTTCCCGATCGGTTTAAAGCCGGAGAGCGCAGGGTCAAATTAATCGGCCAGGCTTATTTTGAAGTAGCCGAATCAGCGGAGCATCCATTTATTATTGAAGCCGGAGAGACGGCTATTCAGGTATTAGGGACCACCTTTGATGTGATGGCCTATCCGGATAGCAGCATTTGCGAGGTTTTGGTAGAAAGCGGCCGGGTGGCTTTCTATCATTCCGCCGACCAAAGGCAACGTTTGGTACTGGAGAAGGGAGAGACCGGGCGTTATGAGAAAGCCCAGAATCGACTGATAAAGGAGAAAGGAGTGGATGTCAATAAACGAGCTTGGTATACGAATACACTGCGATTTGAAGATGCGACCCTTCAGGAGGTGGCAAAGATCATAGAAATGACTTTTGACGTACGGATGGAATGGGAACATCCCAATATTGGGAATTGTCTGATCAATGCTTCCTTCCCGGCGGATGATCTCGACAACCTCTTGACGGTGATTGCAGACCTTTACGATCTGGAGCTGACGGCCGACGAAAACGGTGTGTTCGTGTTGAAGGGGGATGGGTGTGAGTGATCAAAACACTGGTAAACTACAACATCAATTATCAATAATCATTAGAACTTGATCGGGATTTTCCGCTGATGGCGGAACCCCCGGGACTACATAGACAAACATTGTGCACATATGCAATGGTGGCGCCCCATTGCCAATTGTTAACCATTGAAATCTACAAAGAATGAAATCACTGACTGTTGGAGTCTTTCTCCTCCTGTTCCTCACCGTGGGGTATGGGCAGGACCAGGGACCCAGATTAAAAATTGCCTACAATGGCGGAATGATCGTCAATCCCGGTCTCAGCCTGGGTTTTGGCTACAATTTATTCGGCTCTGCTGATGATTCGAAACGGAACCAGCATGAGTTGCGACTCGGACTGACGGGAAGCTTCTACTACCACCGCCGACTCAATACCGGATGGTCTTTTGGGCCGGAACTGGAATGGGTTCGGACGGGCCGTAGAGGATTCCAGTACGGTGTATCCGTACATTCCGGCTACCTGCGAACTTCCATTACAAATACCTTCTCCGTTGATGATTCAGGGGGGGTATCTAAATCCGGAACAGCTGGTACCAATCATTTCTTTTACGATGTCGGCCTCCGCCTGGGTCGTCGACTGAGAAGCGGAAATCCATTGCAAATGGAATGGTACGTCAAACCAAAATTACAATTTCAAACCCCCTATTTTTGGAAGAAGAACCAATATTTTCTGACGGAAATCGGCGTAAATTTTAAAATTTAAAACTGATGAGAACAATTCAAATAATGTTGGTATTAGCAAGCCTCTTCACGTGTGCTTGCAGCGAAGACAATGATCTAACGACCAGTGATGCGGACTACTTTTTCCACCTCGAAGAAGAAGGTGCTTATTTACCGGTTTGGCTACGAGGCAACATTGCTTCCAATAGAATTCTTTTGTACATCCAGGGTGGCCCTGGCCTCAATACCATGGATTTTGCAACGGTCGATTATGCCGGATGGGAGAACACGCTGGAGAGAGACTATGCGGTCGCTTACTACGATCAACGTGGAACCGGTAATGCACAGGGGGATTTTGAATTGGAAACCGTGACATTGACACAATACTTGAAGGATTTGAGAAAGATCATTGCCGTACTTAAAGATCAGTATCCCAATGCGGAAGTCTATTTGTTTGGGCATAGCTTCGGGGGCTGGCTGGCTTATTTATATGCGCTCGAATATCAAGACAATCCTGTGGTTGCCGGCCTCGTGGCCATGAATGCCCCTTTTACCACTGATCACAATGAGATCAGGTGGACTTTCCGACACGCTTTTTTGAATCGGGTGGCCAAGGACTTTCTTGAACGGGGAGAAGAGGTTGCTTTTTGGCAGGAAGTTTTAGATTGGACAGTACAGCAACCGAGCATTGAATCACTGGAACAAAAGCGACAATGGAACCTGTATGTCATCAAAGGACTAGCCGATTACGAAATAGAACCACCACTTCGCACCGGCAAATTGTTAAAAGGTGTCTTTGCTTCTTCCATCAACGTCTTTCCGACCCTGATGGCACAAGATAGACTGGATGCAGTATCCGATCGACTCTTTGAGGATCAGCGAGGCATCGAACTACTGGATCGTTTAGCTGAAATTGAGCTGCCCCTTCTGCTGATGACTGGAAGCTACGATGACATCGCTCCGGTAGAAGAGCTGGAATTCGCCTTCGATCAATTGGGTGCGGAACGCAAGCAATTGGAAGTTTTACCGGAGGCGGGACACGACGCTATGCTAAATCAGCCGGAATTGTTCCGGCAAATCTTGAATGCCTTTATTCCGTAATGTTGATGGGAGGGATGCCCGAAGGAATTCAATTATCTTTGGGTATCCCCTCCTGTTGATCAAGTCCTTATGATATGAAGTTTAAAGCATGGGTAAGCATGGGACTATTCGCCCTTTCGCCTCTATTCCTTTCCGCGCAGCAGGATGCACTGGATACTCTACGGATTTCAATCGAAGCCAAGGGCATTAGTATTGTACAGGCGCTCAAAATGCTTGAAGAAGCCACCGGGCTGTTCATTGCCTATCCGAGCGTCTTGATTCCCGATCCGCAGCAGCAGGTCGAACTAAAATTGCAAGATCAGCCACTTAGGAAGGCAGTGCATGCGTTGTTTCCTAAGCGCGAAGTCCGCTTGCGCATTATTGGCAAAAGTCTGCTGATCAAGCCGGTTAAAACGAAAGAGAAGAAAAGTACGTTGCATGGCTACATCCGGGATCGGGAAACGGGAGAAGCATTGATCGGGGCTGCAATGCTGATTGCCGGAGCCGACCAGTTGGGGGTTACTTCCAATGACTATGGCTTTTATACTTTGGCGCTGCCCCAGAGTCGCTATGCCATTGAAGTGTCCTATCTCGGGTACAAAACCCATCGACTGGAGCTCGAATTGAAGGAGGACCAACGTTTAGACCTCAAATTGGAGCGTACCGCCAATCATCTGAGCGAGGTAACCGTCTTCGCGACGAGCAGTACATCTACCCTGACACTCGAAAGGGCGGGAAAGCACCAGGTTGATCTGACGCGGTTGACGACGGTTCCGGCCGTTGTGGGGGAACCCGACATCATCAAACGGCTCCAATCGCTGCCGGGAGTAAAAGCAGTGGGAGAGGGGTCGAGTGCCATGTTTGTTCGGGGCGGCAACCCCGATCAAAACCTCATTCTTCTGGACGAGGCACCAATCTACAACCCCAGTCACTTATTGGGTTTCTTTTCGGCCTTTCATCCGGATGCCATTCACCACGCAGAGTTGTTTAAAGGCCATTTTCCGGTAGCGTATGGAGGGCGACTTTCTTCGGTACTGAATCTGCGCATGAAGGATGGCAATAAAGAAAAATTTGGAGCGGAAGGAGGTATTGCCCTTTTATCCAGCCGATTATTGGTAGAAGGCCCGCTCAAAAGAGGGCAGCATTCATTCATGGTAGCTGCGCGACGTTCTTATCCCGACTTGTTTATCGATTTGTTTGCCCGGGATGACGGCGGTAACAAAGTACATTTTTCGGATTTCAATGTTAAATTCAACTTTGAGCTCAACCCCAAAAACCGGCTTTATTTCTCGGCTTACCGCGGCCAGGATATTTTCCGTTTCTTCGACTCTTACGAAAACGAATGGGGAAATACAACAGCAACCATTCGTTGGAATCATCTTTTTGGAGAGCGATTTTTTGGAAATTTTACGGCAGTATTTAGTGATTATGATTATCGGATCGATAATTTCGTTCAAGGCGTTGAAACATTTAATTGGGAAAGTGGGATTCGCAATGTTGACCTGAAAGGGGATTTTTCTTTCTACCACCATCCGGGAAGTAAGTTTAAATGGGGTTTTGAGCATATCTTCCACCGCTTTCAGCCCGGTAAAGAGCAACAGGGGCGATTGCCCGCAGTCGCTGTACGCAACACCTTGGAACAGGCTCTATATGCCGGCCACGAATGGAACAAAAGGGACTGGGACATCAGTTATGGCCTAAGACTCAGTGCCGCCCACAATGTTCGAAGTGGAAAGATCTACCATACAAAATTCAATCTGTCTCCACGCCTGTCGATCGGTTATCAGTTCAAAGATAAGACGGCATTCCGACTGGGGCTTAGTCAAATGGTTCAGTATCAGCAAGAGCTGCGCAATTCCACAACGGGTTTTAATGCTTTTTATACCTATCTCCCCAGTGATCTGAATATTCCAGAACAAAGAGCCACGCAATTAGACCTTGGGGTCTTTCGAGACCTCGGTAAAGATCGATGGCAGTTATCCATGGAGTTTTACTACAAATGGTTGGCCAACCAGGTTGACTTTGTGCCGCATAGTAGCCTCCTGCAAAACCCGTTGGTGGAAGAGGATTTGCGAACGGGTACCGGCACGGCGTACGGAGCGGAGTTTTTGTTGGAGAAAAAGGATGGGCCATTAACGGGAT
>JANQRV010000428.1 GCA_028284395.1 Saprospiraceae bacterium | reverse complement strand
TAGTACTGACTACCGGCACGGGGATCGTCTTGATTGGGGCTTATTTCATTCGATCCAAATAAACTATCAAAACCCAACCCTTAACTTCTTTTCTCAGATTTTCCCGGAGGCAATGGTCCTTTTGGCAGTAGCGATTCGTAGCTTTTGGATTTCATTTTGGAGCGAAACTCCTGGTCAATCTCCCGTCTTATTTTGGCGTCCGTCAAGTAATCAACGACAGTACCTATCTGTACTTTACTGGCATAGAGCATGCCTCGACGCCCAATGTTGTGATTAGTGAAATCGGCAGAAGGAGGCATTCCGATTGCCTTCCTCAAACCATCGGCTGGTTCGATTCTTCTCAGAGATCATCCAACGACCAAAATCCTTCCTGCAGTCGGATCGACAATGGCCATTCTTCGAGCAATTGCAACCGTCGATCGAAAAAGCACTTTCCCGTTTGATGGACCAGGAAAAAATCTATCGCGACCCCAAATTAAGCCTCGGACAGCTGTCCGAACGACTGAATCTGCCCCCCACTATCTCACCCTCTACTTAAACCAAGTATTGAAATTGAGTTTTAACGAACTGGTAAATACCTACCGTCTTGCGGAATGCAAATTCATGCTCCGGCATTTCCCCGCCTCCGAAAAGAACATTCAGACGGTCATGTACGAGGCTGGCTTCAATTCCAAATCGGTGTTCAATACTGCTTTTAAGAAAGAAATGGGCCTCACGCCCAGCCAGTTTCGGAAATTACATGGAACGGGCACCGCTCCCTCACCCAATGTTTGATTTACTAATGGTCAATCCACTTTATTCTATTCCACGTCAGTTTACAATTTCATTCGTATGAACTGATCTGAATCGCTCGCTTTCTAAGCAGCAATGGCCCTCATGGGGTTTTCCTTAGACGCCATATGGATCTTACTACTCACGGAAATCAGGACGACCAACAGCGCCAATAGTGCGGACAACACCAAGTAAATGAATCGGACCTCCTCATGGTAGGCGAAAACGCTCATTGCTTTATAAGAAACGAAATAAACCGACACCAGGCCCAGGCCCCCGGCCAGGGAAAACAACAATAGATATTCCTTTAACAACAATAGAAATAGGCTGCCGACGCTCGCACCCAGAACCTTTCGAACGGCAATCATCTTCTGCTGTGTTTTCAGGGAATAAGACACCAAACTGTAGAGCCCTAAAACTGCCAATACGATGGCGATGATTGAAAAGAAAATAAATATTTTCGTCACTCCCTTTAACGTACTTAGATAACTACTTTCGAAATCGTCTTCCATGAATTTGAACGCCACCGGGCTGTCGGGAAAGTTGTCGCTGAATAAGTTGTTGACTGATTTTTGGATGGTGGTCCGATCCTTAGGGTCGACCCGGATCGAGACGTAATTGAATTTATGGTAGTCCTGATCGAGGACCATGACGAGGGGCGGAATCTTCTTGAATAAGGTGAAGTCATTGAAATCCTTGACCACTCCGATTACTTGCAAACGCTCGTCGTCTATGGTTTTACCAACGGCCTCTTTCCATCCGAATACGTGGACCGCAGTTTCGTTAAGGATACAGGCGCTTTGAACATCCGTACTATGGTCTGCGGAAAACCCTCTGCCCACCGCCATTTTCATCCCGTAAGCATCGATGAAATCATGATCTACCTGGTGAACTCTCAATACGACCTTATCATTTTCTGAACTTCCCTCCCAGTTGACCGACCAGCCATTTGCTCCGTGAAAAGGGGCGGTGCTGGAAATCGATACCTCTTTGAAGTCGGCACTTTGGAGCAATCTGTCTTTGATGGATTTTAGGCGTTCATAACTCGCGGCATCGGGCGTCTCAATTTTGCCCACCAGCAAGTTCTCTTTCCTAAAGCCAATGTCCTTGTTTTCAATAAAACTGATCTGCCGGATGATCAGTATGGAGGTAAAAATCAATGGCATGACCACTGCCAATTGAAATACGACCAGTACCTTTCTCAAGCTGGCTCGCCTTTTCACCGATGTATTTCCCTGTAAAAAGGTGGATACCTTCAACGATGACAGGAAGAATGCGGGATATAAACCAGACAATGCTCCTACTAAGACAACGCCCAAAAAAATCTTTAGGAGAAACGGCCAATCCCTGCTGATGAGAATGGTCAGTTTTTTATCGATCATGTTGTTGAACAATGGCAATGTAAAAGACAACAGCAGGATCGCTGCCAAGGAAGCAATGCCCACTACCAAAAAGGACTCACAGATGAATTGATATCGCAACTGCGCTTTCGAAATGCCGTGCACTTTTTTTATTCCAATTTCCAACTCTCGGTTGATGGCATCCGCAGAAGATGCATTTACGTAGTTCAACATACTGATCAACGAGGTAAAAATGGCCACCGATAGAAAAAGATAAATGATAATGGAATCGCTCCTTCTACCTCCCGTTCCCCTCACGGAAGCTGTTTTGGTGTAAATATCTACGATGGGTCTCAGCTCCAGATTTTGTTGGCTTCCCGCATCTACAGTGATATGGAGATCTAAAAAACCTGCTATTTTAGAGGCTAGAACGTCGACGTTCGCCTGCCTACTGACTTTAAGATATGCGGTGGCGTTGTTGGCCTCCCATCCCGCATCTTCGGGATAACCGGTTACTTGTCGGTGCGAACGAAATGACAGTAAGTAATCGACTTGCAGATGAGAATTCTCGGGAAGGTCTTCAAATATCCCATTCACCACAAAATTGTGCTTCCGGTCGACCCAAATCGTTTTGCCTAACAAATCGTCGAACGGAGACAATCTCTTGGCCAAAGACGCTGAGATCACGATACTCATCGGGTCGACCAACGCATTGTCTCGATTTCCCGCCTTGAATCGAAAGGTTAAAAGCTGCAAGAGTTCATTATCGGCAAACATGCCATGCTGCTCTTCCAACAGTACCTCTTCGTATTTCAAGTAGCTGGAAGTGGCTCGAATACAGGCTGCTTGCTCTATTTCCGGGAACTCGCGGACCAACGTCTCTGCGAGTGGATACGGTGTGCTTTCCCACAATTCCTGCTGCATTCGACTGGTGTAATTTCTTTCAACCCTAAACAACCGATCGTAATCTGCATGGAAGTGGTCATAAGTTGTTTCATATTTGATGTACAACAACATCAGTACCACTGAGGTCAGGCCGACCGCCAATCCCAAAATATTGATGGCCGTATTGGTCTTGTGCTTAAAAAGTCTGCGTAGCGCAATGATAAAATTATACCGAAACATAGCGTTCTGCTTTTTGATGATGCTACAAAGGAGAAGATTTTATTGGGATGAATCCAGTCCGTAACGGCTTGAGGAACTCTCAAAACGGGTATTGAGAGTAAATGATGGCTGTGGCTGCTATTGATGCTGTGGCTGCTGTGGTTGCTATTGCTGCTGTGGTTGCTTTGCGAGAAATTGTCGGGGAGTCAAACCGGTTTCAGCTTTGAAAATGCGGTAAAAACTGGCTTCGGAATTGAAGCCGCATTCCCTGGCCAGTCCCAACAGGGAAAGGCGGTCCAGATCTCCTTTGAGTAGGCGCCTCTTCACTTCCCGCACTCTCAATTCCTTGATAAAACTTCGGAAATTCTTTCGGTGGTGTGCATTAATGGCGTGCGAAAGTGTGGCTTCACTTACCGCTAGCATCTTCGCCAATTCCTGTAAACTTAACTGGGGATTCAGAAAAACTTTATCAACCTTGACTGCCCGATCGAGTCTGGCAATGGTTTCCAGGTCAACGGAGCCATTGGCTTTGTCCATTTTTCTGCGAGTTTGATGGGAAAAGCCCTCCGGTATGAAGTCCGAATTTTTGTATCCTACCAGTCCCAGGTAGTACACTAAGGTAGCCGTAATCAGATGACCAAATTGCCAGCGATAATCATGAGAACCAACAAGAAAGGGATTCAGGATTAGATTTATGATGGTATAAGACAAACTCAAAAAGATCCAGAGCGCTCCGATTTTAAGGAAACGCAATTCAGAAAACCGCGAATCCGAAGTATGCTTTGCTAACCAAGTGCTGTAGTCCAGTACGCGTCGGTATCCAAAGTAAAAATAGATGATGCCGCTCACAACCATCAAGTAGTCTTCCAGGTGTTTGACTTCATTGAAGTAAAAAGAGTTGGCGATCAATTCCTTCTCTGATAATACCGGGGTCTGCATGATGGCAACATACACGACAACCGCAAAGGTCTGAGAAAGGAAAAAAGGCAGGAAATGCAGCCAATCCTTACTGGTAAATTTAAAATCGGACCTAAGCAGGGAGATAATATAGAAATAAAATAATGGAGGAATGGCCAATTCTACTCCATTCGGGAAAAACCCAAAACCGTGTATTTCCCATAAATTAAGGGATAGAAGCAGTGTCTTGGTGTTGAGCCAGACGAAACCCAAAATGCCCAGGGCCAAAAACTTATTAGATTTTCTCTTATCCGATTTTGTCAATAGGAGTATGCTACAGATGACCCCTGTAACCATGCCCATGATTATTAGTAAATCGAAAAAGGATAAGGTGATGCGCACTTTGCTGTTCTTTTAGAATAGGTCAAGATTGGATAAGCTCAACATATTCCAGTGATACAATTGCCACAGAAAGATCAACAAAGCTACAGTCAAAAGCAAATAGTGAATTTTTCCCGTCCAGTGATAACGGCGTCGACCAATGACCCAAAAGGCAAATACAAAGGTCAGGAGCACAAAAAAGGCGGCTATAACCGGCAATATCAAAGCAGTTTTAATAGTGGCCGGTAACCCAAATACCACATCCATTGGATTGCCGGCAGCGAAAGCGGCGATAAATGCCAACAGCAGTAGTCCGGCAATGTAGGGAACCAATTTTTGAAGAAAGGAAAGATGTCCTTCTACCGGTGTTTTGTACTCACGCCGCACCAGGAATACTATGGGCCACCAAAGTATGGTAAGTACGATTAGGGAAAGGCTAAAAATAGCTAGAACCGTGTGCAACTGTGGACGGTCCAACACCGGTACGCGTTCAAAGGCAAAAATCGACATATTGCCCAGGTATAGATGAGTGGCCTCACCCTGCTGATCCTTTTCGAAAACGATGACATCATTGCCTCCCACTTCCCTGAAGGTGAGTGGATCGATCGGTTCATAATACTTGTTCTCCGACGTGGTCAGCTTCAATTGTCCGGCTTCCGTAGCAGTGACTTCCGCAATACTCATGAGCGCAGCGATGCGGGCCTGGCGCTGGTGCGGAAATCGATTCGAACGATAAGTACCGGTAAACGCTTCCAGTTCGTCTTGTGACAACTCAATGGCCTTGGCCGGTGACTCTACGGGGAAATAACGGTTCATTAAAGATCGACAGACTTCCAGGTAGGCGCCTCCTCCACTGGCGCTGTTAAAAGATAAAAAGAAACCCAGGTTCTGTTCCGGCAATAGCGCGAACAATGAGTGAAACCAGAAGGTATCACCGCCGTGACCAATGACTCGGATGCCGTTCATACTTAGGTCCATAAATCCAAAGCGCATGGGGTTGGTATTGGGAGCATGCTGAAAAACGACGGTTTCCTGCATCGTCTTGGCGGTAGTCGAATCCAAAAGCTCAACACCTTGATAAGTCCCCAGTTGCAGATGGGTGATCATAAACTTAGCCATGTCCGAAGCGGTGGCCGAAGCAGCTCCAACCGGCGCCAGTGGCACATATTCAAAGTCCTTGGCCTTAAGCTCATTACCTTCGTAATTGTATCCGACTGACATGTCCGCGGTCAATCGGGAAGGAAGCGGTTGCCGAAAAGTCGTCTGATCCATACTCAAAGGCTCGAAGATGTACTTTTCAACGTATTCGTCAAAGGACAATCCGGACACCTGCTCGACGATGTAAGCGGCCATCCCCGTCCCGTGGTTGGAATAACTGGCCTGGGTACCCGGGGCCCTTACCCGGGCGGGCATCTCCGCGGCAAGGATATCGCCGAGTGGCCGTAGGGCGGTCGAATCCTTAGCGAAAAGCCCGATAACGTAGTCTTCGAAGCCGGGCGTATGGGTCATCAGGTTTTTTAAGGTAACGGGCGTGTCGTAGCCTTCCGGAATCTGGAAATCCTTGAAATATTCATTGACATCGGTATCCAGGTCGATTTTACCCTGTTCGTACAACTGCATAATGGCAGTCCAAACGAAAAGCTTGGAAACGGATCCGATTCGAAAAAGCGTCCGCTCCGGATCGACGGGAATTCGTTGTTCCAGGTCGCTATATCCATAGCCGCGACTGAACCACAGTTTGCCGTCTTTCACGACCGACATGGTGGCTCCGGCAATGTGGTTTTCCTGCATTTGAGCTTCGATGACACCATCCAGAAAGGCGTGCAGATCAGCTGAATCGATGGACGCCTTTTGAGACATTAAAGAATGGGTGATCAAGGCAAAGACGGTGAGGCTGGCAAAGAATCTCATGGCGAGTGGTTTTTTTGTCAAATTACGGAAATTTTGGCAATGACCATCTATCTAATGATACTCAAGGGTCCATCTCGAGCCGGGCAGGAAAACGGGTTGTAAAACCAAAAAAGAAATTACAAAAAAAACAACCGACAGTCCATTTAGCCACGCAGGCTTTGTATCTTAAGACCATTACTTAACTGTTCAAGTTTAAAAGCTTGCCCCTGCTATGAAATTATTTTGGAGGAAAATAATTGTAGCCCTTACCGGACTGTTTCTCTGCTTATTTCTTGTGGTGCACCTCTCGGCCAATTGTATTTTACTGCTCCCCGAAGACATGGCCAGAGATCTATACAACGGTTATTCCACTTTTTTGCGGGAAAGTCCACTCATTAAAGTAGTGGCTTATGTCTTGTATGCCTCGATCCTACTTCATGTGGGATATGCCGCCATAGTCACGGTGCGGAACCGAAAGGCCAAATCCCAAAAAAATTCCATCAACCGGTTTCGGAAAAACAGCACCTGGACCTCGCAAAATATGGGGTGGCTGGGAGTGCTCATTTTGATTTTCATCCTCATTCATTTAGCCAATTTTTGGGCGAGAATTAAGTTGGGGATCGGCGAAGACGTGGGGGTAGACAGTAATGGGAATAAAGACATTTATGAAGTGACCAAAGATTTGTTCCAGAACATCTATTACGTCATCTTTTATACGGTATTGATGCCCCCACTGGGACTGCATTTGCACCACGGTTTGAAAAGCGGTTTCAAGACCTTGGGGTTTTATCATTCGAGGGGACTTCAACTACTGGCCAGTGTTTCTTTGATCTATGCCCTCGTCATTTCCATTGGATTTGGCATCATTCCTTTGATCGTTTACCTTAAATAATTCTGACCATGCAATTGGATGCAAAAATTCCGTCCGGAAAACTGGAAGAAAAGTGGCGCAACTACCAGGTGCAGGCCAAATTGATCAATCCGGCCAACAAAAAGAAATTGGAAATCATTGTGGTCGGATCCGGCTTGGCCGGCGCCGGTGCCGCAGCTACGCTGGCGGAATTGGGCTACGACATCTCTTGTTTTTGTTATCAGGATACCCCCCGCCGGGCGCACTCTACGGCCGCTCAAGGGGGTATTAACGCCGCCAAAAACTACCAGCACGACGGCGACAGTGTCTGGAGAATGTTTTACGATACGTTAAAAGGTGGCGATTTTCGGTCCCGTGAAGCCAATGTGTATCGATTGGCGGAAATATCGGGGCCGCTCATCGACCACTTTACCCAGCAGGGTGTTCCCTTTGCCAGGGAATACGGCGGAACTCTGGTCAATCGGAGTTTTGGTGGCGTCCAGGTACAGCGAACTTTTTATGCCCGGGGTCAAACCGGTCAACAATTGCTGTTAGCAGCGTATGCCCAATTGTCCAAGATGATCCGTGCCGGAAAAGTAAAAATGTATCCTCGGCATGAAATGTTGGATCTGGTCATCGTCGGTGGGGAAGCCCGGGGCATCATTGTTAGAGACCTGGTCAGCGGGACCCTGAAAAGATTTGCTGCCGACGCTGTCGTTCTCGCTACCGGCGGATATTCGAGGGTCTTCAGATTATCGACCATGGCCATTGGATGCAATGGAAGCGCCATTTGGAAAGCTCATAAAAGAGGGGCCTTCTTTGCCGCGCCCAGCTTCGTTCAAATTCATCCTACGGCACTGCCTCAGTCGAGTGCCTCACAATCCAAATTAACCTTGATGTCCGAATCGTTGCGTAATGATGGTCGAATTTGGGTACCCAAAAGTCAAGGTGATACCAGGGCTGCCAACGACATTCCGGAATCAGAGCGGGATTACTATCTGGAAAGACGCTATCCCAGTTTCGGTAATCTGGCCCCGCGCGACATCGCTTCCCGGGCTGCAAAAGAGAGAATCGATGCCGGATACGGTGTTGGCCGATTGAAAAACGCAGTCTACCTGGATTTCAAACACGCGATCGAACAATTTGGCGTAGAAGTGATCAAAGACCGCTATGGCAATCTATTTACCATGTACCGAAAAATTACGGGCACCGACGCGTATAAAGAACCCATGCAAATTTCGCCGGCGGCTCATTTTTCCATGGGTGGCCTCTGGGTCGACTACGAACTCATGACCACCATACCGGGTCTCTATGCCTTGGGAGAGTGCAACTTCTCTGATCATGGCGCCAACCGCTTAGGGGCGAA
>JANQRV010000424.1 GCA_028284395.1 Saprospiraceae bacterium | reverse complement strand
TGGCGCGCCTCCCGGCACCAAGGGAATTTCGCTGTTCGCCGTTCCGAAAAAGCGGCCTGCGGCTGACGGCCAACTGGCATCTAATGATGTCATTACCGCCGGTGATTTTCAGAAAATGGGTCAGAAAGGCTACTGTACTACCCATCTCGTTTTCGGTGAGCATGAAGACTGTCAGGGTTGGCTGGTCGGTTATGAGCATGAAGGCCTGAAAAACATGTTTCAAATGATGAATGGCGCACGCATCGACGTCGGGCGGGGAGCGGCGGCCATTACCATGGCGGCTTATCTGGCGTCATTACAATACGCACGAGAAAGACCGCAAGGCCGGTCGCTGGGTCGAGGCGGGCGTAAATTGACCATGCACAATGGCATGGCAGCCCATTTGATTGCCCAGGAAATTGGTAAGACACTGATCGACGCCAATACCTTTACCGATCTCAAACCGTACAGTGCCACACTGGGTGCCAAATTGAAGCAGGCACAGGAAGTGATCAGTTTTCTCAGCACCTTTGCCGAACGTGGGGAGCACGAGCGATTCCTCTCCGATGCTACCATCTTCATGGAATTCTTCAGCACCATCATTGTCGGCTGGCAATGGCTCAAAATGGCCGTCGTAGCCAAAAGGTCACTGGTGGGCGGTCATTTAACTTTCGATGAGCGGTTTTATGAAAATAAGATCAATACCATGCGATTTTTCTTTAAATACGAAATGGCAAAAACCGACAGTCTCGCCCAGGTCTTGATGGACGAAACGGTCTTGACGCTTCGTTCGGAAGCTGATGTTTTTGCGTAGAAAAGGGCGATCGATTCAATTAGCAATAACCTAAACTAAATCATCAACGCAAATTATATAATATGGAATTCAATAATATAGCTGACCTTCAAGCGGCAATCGGTCAAGACCTCCCTCCATCCGAATGGATGACCGTTACTCAAGAAATGATCAACGCGTTCGCAGATGCGACCCACGATCACCAGTGGATTCACATTGACGTAGAAAAAGCGAAGGCCCATTCTCCTTTCAAGACACCGATAGCACACGGCTTTCTATCGCTTTCTCTGCTGTCCCACTTGATCGGCTCGGTCGTTCACGTAAAAAGCGCCAAGATGGGCATCAATTACGGCCTCAACAAAGTGCGATTTACCAGCCCCGTGCCGGTAAACGGACGAGTCCGTCTCAACAACCTGAAATTGATCAAAACGGATCCGTACGGAGATAACGGAGCACGGAATGTATGGGCCTGCATCATTGAACTGGAAGGATCCGAAAAGCCGGCTTGTATTGCGGAATTCGTGTCTTTGATTTTCGAGTAGATGGGCGGATCAGCCGCAACCGGATAGCGACAAAATGCGATTATCATGAAAGATCGAAAATTCTGGGGTTGGGGAAGTTCGAACTTTAATGTCGACTCCAAAATCATCAGCAATCTCAGGGACCTGCTTCAAGTTTCGTTTGGCGTGGAGGAGTTTGACTTAATTAAGCCTCCAAAGCTGGAAGAAATCCTGCTTAGATCACCGAGGTTTGAGCTGCCAGAGTCCTTACAGCCCTTCATTTCGTCTTCCACTTTTGACCGGGCCATCCATTCGTACGGCAGGTCTTTCAGGGACGTCTGGCGTTGCCTCCATCGGCAGTTTGATAATCCACCGGACTATGTGGCTTACCCGCGCAATGAAATTCAGATCCAGCAAATTTTTCGCTTTGCCTCCGAAAATCAAATAGCCGTTATTCCCTTTGGTGGTGGGTCAAGCGTAGTGGGAGGTGTAGAGCCTACGAAGTCGGAGGATTATGCCGGCTCCATTACGGTCAATATGCAATACCTGGACCGCATCCTGACCATCGACACCAAAAGCAGATGCGCCCATATTGAAGCTGGTATCTACGGACCGGCCCTGGAAAAAGGACTGAAACCACACGGCCTCACTTTGCGGCATTTCCCCCAAAGTTTCGAATACTCCACCCTGGGTGGATGGATAGCCACTAGGTCCGGCGGTCATTTTGCCACGCTCTTTACCCATATCGATGAATTTGTGCAAGCTGTGCGGGTCATTTCTCCAAGTGGTGAAATGGAAACCCGGCGGTTACCTGGATCTGGTGCGGGTCCGTCCGAAGAACGTTTGATCTGTGGTTCGGAGGGCAGCCTGGGAATCATCACTTCCGCCTGGATGCGATTGCAGCACCTTCCCAAATTCAAGCAAACCCAGGTAGTGCGTTTCAAAAGTTTCGAACAAGGGGTTGAAGCGTGTCGGCTCCTGTCTCAATCGGGCTTATTTCCCACCAATGCACGATTGATCAGTCCGATGGAGGCCTTCACCAATGGCATCGGCAACGGTCAGGACTCTATCCTTATATTGGGCTTCGAATCTTCCTACAAACCGGTGCGAGAGGACTTACACCATGCCCTCAACATCTGTAAGCATTGCGAAGGAGAGTGGTCGGCGGCCGATAAGTCCTCCAAGTCGGGTGCCGCGGATCAATGGAAGCAATCCTTTTTCCAAGCACCCTATATCCGGGATGAATTGATGAAGTTTGGGTTTCTGCTGGAAACTTTTGAAACAGCCATCACCTGGGATCGTTTTTTTAAGTTTCACGAAGCGATAGAGGCAACGGCCATGGAAGCCGTACAGGAACATTGCGGGCAAGGCTTCGTTACCTGCCGCTTTACACACTTGTATCCCGACGGCCCCGCGCCCTACTATACGATTATTGCCAAAAGCAATCACGATAATGGACTCCAGCAATGGGACGCCATTAAATCGGCCGTTTCACAAAAGATCATAGAACTAGGAGGTACGATTACGCATCATCACGCTGTCGGTAGGGACCACCGCCCCTACTATCAACAGCAGCAATCGCCGGCATTCGGCAAACTCATGAAGGTCATGAAGAGAGAGATGGACCCCCAATGGATTTTAAATCCGGATATTTTGTTGGACCGACCGACCGACTAGATCGCTACCGGATCAGGTTTGTCTGGCCTTTGTAATTCTTTTCAAAGCCGTCTACAAACTCCACCCGCAAATGCCAGATATAAGAGCCGGCCGGCGCCATCTGGCCTCGGAAACGGCCATCCCATCCCATGGTCTTATTGTTGACTTCAAAATCTCCGGTTTCATACACCAGTTCTCCCCAGCGATTGAAAACCCGGAAAGTAATCACTTTTGTTCCTGAGGTACCATGTACCAACAATCGGTCATTGGCACTGTCTTCATTGGGACTGAAGCCCGTCGGCACTTCGATTACCCGTTCGACCTTGACGGTCACGCGGACTTCATCCGAAGCCTCACAACCGTTTTCATCCTGACCGGTTACCCGATAGGTCGTTGAACGCATCGGCCCCACCACATTATTTTGGCAATTGGAACAACTAATGGTATCCGTACTATTGCCCGACCACGAATAAGTGACGGCTCCGGCAGCATTGATGGCTTCAACGTTGAGTTCCAATTGGTCTCCCAGGTTGATTTCCTGTAGGGCCGGACCGGCATCGATGGAAAACTCCGCCGGTTCCTGCACCTGAACATTCTCTTCCGTGAAACAGCCATTTCCATCTTCAATTCTCAAGAAGTAATCACCGGCGTCCAATCCCAATATATTGTTGTTGGAAGACGGGGTTCCATTGTTAATCTGAAAGGAGAGTGGAGGAGTTCCTCCGCTCGCGGCCACATTGATCATACCATCTCCAAAACCAAAGCAGGAAGGAGGGGTGATGGTCAAAACCGTTTCGATCAAACCCGGTTCAACAATTTCGGTCGTTGCTCTTTCTTCGCAACCACTGCCGTCCGTGACAACCAGTTCAAAGGTCTGTGCCGGCAAGTCCTGCAAATCCTCCGTCATGGCACCGTTTGACCATTGAAAACTGTAGGGAGGTGTTCCTCCACTTACAGTGGCATCGATGGCACCGTCATTGGCTCCAAAACACTCGATATTGGTCACAGCCAGTCCAATTTCCATTGGAGAAGTAGCCTGAATGGTCACTTCCGTGCTGATGTCTTCCGTACAGTCGCTGTCGTCGGAAATAAAAACGGTATAGGTTCCTTCCGGCAGATCATTAGCGTGAAAAGTGGTCTGGTTGGACGGGTCCGTCCATTGATAAGTATAATTGCCGGTTCCGCCGGAGACAAAAACGGAGGCCGCCCCCAAATCCTGCATGGCACATCCTGGCGGTTCGATGGTCAGGGAGTCAATTTGCAAGTCGGTTAATTCACTAACGCCAATGGTAACTTCATCGGTGATATCACACAAAATGCCATCGGTGATCCTTACGGTGTAGGTTGTAGTGGACGAAGCGGTCACGACCGGGTTGGGACAATCCGTGCAGGACAATCCGGCCACGGGCGACCATTCGTAGGAATACTGTTGATACTGGTCGGGATTATTTGGATTCTGACGAACTTCAAGCGGAATCGTTTCACCCGGACCACACACATCTTGCCCCGCACCAAGATCCACGAAAAGCCGCTCACACTTATTGCACTCCGGGTCGTTGGCCGGCCTAACGGTAACGTTTAGGGTGGTATCGTACGAACAGCCATATTCGTCGGTAAATGCAAACTGATAGATTTGATCTCCTTCGTTTTGCATGACAGCAACAATGGAATCGGCATCAGTCAGGACAATGTCCGGCCCACTCCACTCGAATGAAGTAATGTTCGGTACAAAATCTTCATTCTCTACCGGTTGGACCGTTTCGTCAAATTCGATGCTCCACCAAAATACAAAGCCGTTATCGAACAACCAGAGATCTTTGACGATGATGGTCCAATCGCCGTTGATGGGACACCCGACCAGGTTGCTAAATGGGTCGACCGGTGCGTAATCACCGGGGGGTAACACATTCCGGGTGGAGTTGGGACCGAAGTTTGTATTTGCAAATTCGAGCCAAGTCTGGGTGCCATCATTCGTCCAACAATAGGTAGATCCGGCCCCGGGAGTGATCACAGCGTTGTCGCCGTCGATCGGCATTCCCAAATAGATCTCGTTGCCCTCTTGTCCCTGGAAGTCATGCAATACGATCTTGGTTCCGTCCGGACATTCCAATTCGATTTCCATATCCCGGGCCCAGGTGTGTTCGATATTCACACAAATCCGTTTAATTTGAGAGGGGTCCGTTATCACCTGGGAGGGTGAAAAAGTATTGAATTGAATGCCCGCCTCATAGAAAACACCTTCTCCGTCCGGCAATGGGATGGAGTCGGCCCGAATATTCTCGGCTTGAAAGCCGCCGGAGTTAGGCGTAATGGAAATGGTTTTCCCGGCCACCGCTTCCGAATTAACGGCCGAAGTCAGCGAAATGGAATCGCCGATGCACAAGTCACTGGGCACATCTCCAATAATGATGGCCGGTTCCGGGGCCACCCTTACTCTTTGCACTACAGCGTTGGAGTTTTTACACCCCAATTGGTCCGTCAGGGTTAACTGGATCAGGTACCCCCCGGAGTTTTGATAGGTATGTTGTACGGATTTTCCAGTAGCACTGGATCCATCCCCAAAGTTCCAAGTAAAGGTTGAATTAGCTTCGGATTGTAGATAAGTATTGGGATTTCCAGACTCTGGAAACTCGCCAAAGCCCGTTAAAGAAATGGTCTCGCCGAGGCAGATATCGATCCAGCCGGTATCTGCCGGAACGATTTCGGGCATACTGCTCTCAATCCCAGCTACAATTTGCTGACACTTGAATTCACAACTGATGTCGGCCGTCCATCCCAACGCACGACCATTTCGGGTCGATTCGAACTTGACGGTCAGACAGCCCGAATTGTTCTCCAGGGTTGCTTGTACGGTTTTTTCAAAATCGCCACCAAAAAGACCGTCCAGTCCTCCCTGACTGACTTTATCATCCCAGCAAGACAACAGGGGATCGGTGGTACTTTGGCCGTCGTAAAAACAAATCACGTCTTCGTCAACGACCCGGAATTGAGTAAAAGTCAGACGAATTCGCTTTCCCGGATCATCCGGGCAAATGGTATAGGTTAGATTTTCATTATTGCCGTATCTTCCGGTGATCAATGCTCCGGGTCCGCCCGAATCATAAAACGTACCGGAACAGGTATTGATCCGTCCATTCTCCATCTCGAATTCCTGCGATATGGCCTCCGCACAAAAGAATAAAACACCAATTGTTAACAAGATACAACAGCGTGTCAAGTAAATCATGAACGATTAGTTTTTTAGTAGCTTTTTCACAAAATTGTCTGAAGGAATCAAAACTGGAGAAAGTTTGACCATATGTCGTATGCGGGAGAAACCAAGAGTCCATAAGCAGATAGAACCTACTATGGTTTCCGGAAAATTATTGAATGTTGATAATTGCTATTTAAATCTGAGAAAGGCCGTCTTTTTTCAATTCAGGTTATAAAGTTAGTAAAGTTTATTGTTATACCAAATATGACCTAAGTCAATTTTGCGCCGGAAATTCTAACATGCTAACACTCAGCAATCACGCTCAACGAGTTTGTCGATGCCGGATTGTGGAGGGAGCAACGCCCAAATCATTTTCGAAGATGAGTCCCGGAAAGGCCAGTCGAAGACCGATTTTTATAATGGCAAGATGGTGGACGGCGTGGTCGTGTAAGAACATCAGCTCCCGATCGATGGAAGAACCCACGCGAACGCGTTCCGAGTCGTGCTCCGGCGAAAAGTCGCTGAGCACATCTATCTTTCCGCTTTTAAGGGTCCCGATCTTCCCGTTGATTTCTGTGAATACCGACACGGCGTAAACGGGATCTTGCTCGATGTGCAGGTTTCGTTCCCGTTCGGCATAATCAATATTGTGGCGGGCAATGCCATCCAGAAAGCATTGGTAGAAATCGTAAATGTGACGCGTATGCTGGCCAACGGAAGCACCATTAAAGGCCTTTAACGGGCGGGTAAATTGTGCCTGATCAAATTGTCCGATTAAATCGATGAGTTGTTGGATTAGTCTCCTATTCCCTTCCTTACCATCCATAGATTAATATACTTCCTTTTTGTACGCTTTTAGTGTATTCAACAGCAGTGATACAACCGTCAATTGCCCGACTCCTCCCGGGACTGGTGTGATGTAAGAGGCTTTTTCAAACACGCCTTGATAATCTACATCTCCTTCCAATCGATACCCACGTTCGCGACTGGCATCATCTACCCGATTGACTCCGACATCGATGACAATCACTCCCTCTTTTACCATATCCGCGGTGACAAAACTGGGTCGTCCAATGGCTGCAACTAAGATATCCGCTCGCCTGGTATGGGCGGTAAGATCGGCCGTTCTGCTGTGGCAGAGCGTAACCGTAGCATTTCCCGGATTTCCTTTTCGCGAAAGTAGTAAGCTCATCGGGGTACCCACAATATTGCTCCGACCTACGACCACCACTTCTTTACCCTCGGTCGGGATCTCGTATCTGCGAAGCATTTCCATTACTCCGAACGGCGTTGCCGGCTTGTAGCACGGTAGTCCCTGAGCCATCCGGCCGAAGTTGACTGGATGAAATCCATCCACATCCTTTTCGGGTGCAATGGCTAATGTGATCCGGTCTTCGTCGATGTGGTTGGGCAATGGCAATTGTACAATGAATCCGTCGATTGCATCATTATTGTTCAAACCACTTACGATTTCCAAAAGTTCACTTTCCGTGGTTTCAACCGGTTTTTTAATCAAAGTCGCATCAAAACCTACCTTTTCACAAGAACGCATTTTATTGCGAACATACGCCTGGGAAGGGGCATCGTCTCCAATCAGGACGGTGGCGAGATGGGGTTTTCTGTTGCCGGCAGCTTCGATGACTTTCACCTCTTCCGCAATTTCGGCTCTGATTTGTTTGGCAAGTGCTCGTCCGTCTAAAATCTGCGTCATAATTTCTCCGTCACATTTTTTTTATAGTTATATAATATCTCGGCCAAAAATAAGTTAATATTGCAGCAAAAGACGAAAAATCCTTTTACTTTCTCACTTACTACGAACCGGAAAAAGCCCCAGAACTTCCGATACACCATAATCACCATCACCAAGCTCCAGAAAGGGTCAAGTATTCATTGGCAGACAATAATCGCTGCAAAATGGTGTTGTTATAACAGTTTTTGGCAATTTTTCATATTTTTGCTGAAGTTGTTTTCGATCAGATTCCACGATAATTTTTTTTGCATCCCCCACTTACATTTTGACCCTGGTTTACTGAAATCATTGGAGTTAATAGGCGGTCATTGGACCTTGTGATAAGTCGAAGGATTATTCTTCAACAGCGTGCGTTCAAATTGGAAAACTAATGAAGTATTGTACCAAGATCATTGTGCTTATAATTGCTTGTTCGGTAAGTTTCGCCACCTATACTTTTGGTCAGCAACCCCTGCCGAATTTCCCCATAAGTTTGGACACGACGGTGACTACCTGCGCCGGGATTTTCCTAGATAGCGGAGGAGCGGACGGCGACCACGGAAGCAACGAAGATTTCACAATAACCATTTGTTCCGACGATCCGGTCAGTACCCACATTCAGATACTCATGTCTGAAATTAAACTGGGCAAGAATGACAACGAGGTAGACTTGGATCCGGTGCTCGACTCTCTTTGCTTTTACGATGGAAATAGCATCAATGCCGATCCGCTGGCATGTATTACCCACCGGGATAACGACCAACCGATCAAACTTCAGGCAACGGCCAATAATACCAGCGGCTGTATTACCGCAAGGTTCAAATCAACCGCGCTCAACAACGATGCGGGATGGTTTGGGGTCATCGGTTGTACGTCTTCTTGCCAGCCCATTCTTGCCGATTTGATCAGCACGGATCCGGTTGCCGTGCCCGCCGATACCGGCTACATCGATATCTGTCCGGGCGACGAAGTCTCTTTTTCTGCCGCGGGTATTTATCCTCAAGACGGTTTAACCTATGATCAGGACGATGCCGTTTCTACTTTTGAATGGAATTTTGGGGATGGTGGGACCGCTACCGGTCAAAATGTCACCCATCGATTCGATGAATCCGGCGGATACATTGTTCAAGTAACCATTACCGATCAACAAGGTTGTACCAATACCAATTTCATTAGTCAGCGCGTTCGGGTATCCACCCGGCCGGAAACTACCTTCACCACCGACGACAATCAGCTTTGTGCAAAAGATACCATCAATACCAGTTTGGTAGATCTCACCCCGGTCCAGGGGATATTCCCCGTTGGTAATGGAGAGGGGGATACATTGCAGCTTCCGGATGGAACCGGGATTTGTTATAGTTCCGGCGTAGAGATCGATCTGTTCTCTCCCGGACAGGTGGTAACCAATGCCAGCGACCTCATGAGCATCTGTGTAAATATGGAACACTCCTGGGCGCGGGACTTGGAAATTGCCATGATCTGCCCGACCGGAAAAAAGGTGATACTCCACGAATTCTTCGAGCAAACGGGAACCGGAATTTTCCTGGGTGAACCCGTACCGGAAAGATTCGATACGTTACCCGGAGCTGGATACGATTACTGTTGGACACCGGACGCGGAAAACGGTACATTCCTCGAATTTGCCGGTGATTTTCTGCTTAGTAATGAGACTCTGCCGTCTGGCGACTATAGTTCCTTTGAGTCATTTGACAATTTTATCGGATGCCCGCTGAACGGGATCTGGACCTTAGAGGTATGTGACTTATGGCAATGGGACAACGGCTATATTTTTGAATGGGGCATTGACTTCAATCCGGATATCGTACCGGTCGTAGAAACCTTTACACCTCAGATCGTCGACTTTGGCTTTGAAACTCCGGTAAACGGGCCTATTCCAGTGCCAAATCAGGATTTTATGGCGGCTTCCGTCGTTCAGTCCGCCGGTGCCATTGAACATCTATTCAAAG
>JANQRV010000415.1 GCA_028284395.1 Saprospiraceae bacterium | reverse complement strand
TGCTCCAAGGCATATTCAGCTCGGGCAATTGCATTAACAGCCATAATGAGTCGCTCTAAAGCAAGGTGCTGCATCAAATAAGCAAATCCTCGGTTCTCTTCCCCCATCAAATTGGCAACGGGGATCCGGACATCGTCAAAAGCAATTTCACCGGTATCTGAGGCTCTCCAGCCCAATTTATCCAGTTTATTGGCACTAAGACCAGGCGTCTCCCGATCTACCAAAAATATACTGATACCTTTGCTTCCTAATGACGTATCTGTTTTGGCTGAAACGACCAGATAATCACTGTAAACACCATTGGTAATAAAGGTTTTCGAACCGTTTAGAACAAACTCGTCTCCATCTCTCACGGCTGTCGTTCTCATCCCTGCAACATCCGATCCAGCAAAAGGCTCGGTTATGCACAAACAGCCAATCTTTTTTCCTTCAATACTGGGCGTGAGGTAATGTCGCTTGATCCGCTCATCGCCTTCCGCACTAAGATGCTGCATGGCTAGGTAGGTATGTGCCCACATCGCCGCTGCAAAGCCACCAGAATTGACTCGCTGCAACTCTTCCAGGAAAATGACCGTGTAAAAAATATCAAGTGCAAGGCCTCCGTATTCTTCCGGATAGGGAATGCCGAAATATCCCATTTCTCCAAACTTCTCCCAGGCTGAGCGATCTACCCTGCCTTGTCTTTCCCATTGATCTATATGTGGAACGATTTCTTTCTCTAGAAAATCCCGAAACCCCTGACGAAAAAGTTGGTGCTCATCGGTGAAAAATGCCATAAGATTGCTTTTTAAAGTATAGAACTACCCATCATTTCTAAAGTTCTATTTTTTCTACGAAATCTGAGCAGTCAACTATAAAAAGCCCCAAATTAGGACAATCCGCTGATAAAATCTTCTAAAGGCTGATATTTACTTACAAAGGTAAAAAATTTTGCCGTTGTTTATCTGCCAAGGTAAATTACGCGTTATTTTTTTATATTTACGGCTCAAATTCACATTAAATTTTCCATTATCCAGCACTTTAGGAATGAAGATCCAGATCAAAATCTATCAGAATTTTCCCTAATCTACAATCCATGAGCACAAAAGAAAAGATCCTCCAACAAGCCATCGAGATTTTTAACGAAAACGGATTCGGCTGTGTTTCCCTACAGGATATTGCCAATGAATTACAAGTTGGTCGCCGGAACATTGCATATCATTTTAATACTAAAGACGATCTATTGCAGGCCATTGCCGATCAGATGTGGTCCAAGCTGGAAGAGGAGCGCGCAAGAAGGAGAGACTTCCCCTCTTTCAAGAACCTTGACAACGAGGTTAAGCTTTATTATGCCTTCCAAAAGCGCTATTCATTTATATTCAACGACCTCCATGTCGTACGGCACCCATTGCTAGAGGAAAGATTTCGTTCCTTTTGCTTAGATACAATTGGAGACAACGAGACTGCCATTGCTTTTGCTATCCGCCTTGGCAATATGAGGCCGGAACCATTCCCCGGCGCTTACCACAACTTATCATTATCCATTTGGGTATTGGCTTTATTCTGGATACCACAACAGCGAATTCGCAAAGTGGAAGACCCCGAAGAAGTCAGCAAAGTCATTTGGAGTTTAATTCTACCACACTTCACCGACAAGGGGATTCAATCCTTTAAGTCCTATTTTGGAGAAGATTTTTACAATAAGATTGGTCAACCTTTCCAAGTTGAGATTGACGCCTCTTTCTTTTAGATCCAGATAAATGAAGATGACATGAAAATACTTCAATCAAAGATCAATCGAAACAGTGAACAATTCAAGATGAATTACGAAGGCATGACCGAATTGGTCCATAAGCTGGAGAAACATCTTGAGGAAAGTCGCTTTCAGGGGAGAGACAAGCACATCGCTCGAGCGCGAAAGCGGGGAAAGTTACTCGCCCGGGAAAGGCTAGAATTGGTACTGGACCAAGACAGTCCTTTTCTGGAATTACTGCCACTGGCCGGCATGGAGAGAAAGGGTGGCTTTGGTGCAGGAGGCACCAATGTATCGGGAATTGGCCTGGTATCCGGAAAACTCTGCATGATTAGCTCTAACGTAGGAACCAGAAAAGGCGGTTCGGTCGACTACTCCACCACCTTTAAAAGTCTTCGACTGGGAGAAATTGCGAGGGAAAACAGGCTACCTTCCATTAATCTCGTTGAAAGCGGGGGGGCTAATTTACCTGATCAAGCAAAAATTTTCAATTTTGGTGGCGAGTCCTTCCGCGAAATATCCCGCAGATCCAAAATGGGGTTGCCAACAATTTCGGTGGTTTTTGGCAACGCCACAGCTGGTGGTGCGTACGTTCCCGGCATGTCCGATTTCGCTATATTCCAGAAGAAGGCGGCCAAAGTCTTTCTGGCCGGCCCTCCTTTAGTTAAAATGGCCACCAATGAAGAGTCTACGGATGAAGAGCTCGGAGGAGCGGAAATGCACAGTCGCATTTCAGGAGTATCAGATTATCTGGCTGAAGACGAGCTCGATGGAATCCGGATCGCCCGAGAGTTGATGGGCTTAGTACCAACGGGCCAACCCCATCTAATGCCAGAGGGGCCAATTGAGGCGCCTCTGTTCGACCTAGAGGAAATATTAGGAGTAATCCCCCCTAATGTCAAAACACCTTTTGATTCCAGAGAGCTGATCATGAGGGTTTTAGATGGCTCTCGCTTTTCCGAGTTCAAATCTGAATACGGAAGCACAATGGTTACCGGTTGGGGCAAAATTCATGGCTATCCGATTGGTATTATTGCCAATAATGGCGTTATCTTTTCTGAATCAGCCAACAAAGGAGCACAGTTCATTCAACTTTCTAACAAGTATAATATTCCACTCTTGTTTCTTCAGAATACAACTGGCTACATGGTTGGAAAGCAGTACGAAGAAGGCGGCATCATTAAGAATGGTGCCAAATTAATCAATGCCGTATCCAACAGCACGGTTCCTTCTATCACTTTGATGATCGGTTCCTCTTACGGAGCTGGTAATTATGGTATGAACGGTCGCTCCTATCAACCCAGGTTTCTCTTTGCGTATCCGAACTCAAAGATTGGCGTCATGGGTTCAGAGCAATTAGCAGGAGTTATGGAAATTATCCAGCGAGCATCCGCAAAATCCCTCGGCAAAGAATACGACGAACAACAAGGTGAAATGCTGAAGCAAATGCTGATTGCAGAAGCCGAAGCTAAGTCTTCTGCCTGGTATTCCACTTCAGAGCTATGGGATGATGGTGTCATCGACCCTCGTGAGACCCGAAATTATTTAGGCTTTGCACTAGCAATTCTATACAATCAACCTATCAAAGGCGCCGAAGGCTATGGTGTCTGGAGAATGTAAGATCCAATGAAAGAACAAATGACCGATATTTCTTCCATCCTAATTGCCAACCGAGGTGAAATTGCCTCCAGAGTTATTCGGACTTGCCGTAAAATGGGAATCAAGAGTATTGCCGTCTTCTCAGAAGCCGATCGCTACAGTCCCTTTGTCGGTGAAGCGGATCAGGCTATATACATCGGAGAAAGCAGCCCTGCTGCCTCTTACTTAAATCAAGACAAAATCTTTGCAGCGGTCAAAAAGACAGGAGCCGACGCCATTCATCCCGGCTATGGTTTCTTATCGGAGAATGCCAATTTTGCTCGAAGGTGCCAACAGGAAAACATTCTTTTCATCGGCCCAAATCCAGAAGCCATTGAGGCAATGGGATCTAAATCCAAGGCTAAGAACCTAATGAAATCCAATGGCGTTCCAGTTGTACCGGGTTACCAAGGTAGAGACCAAAGAGCTGAAACCTTAACGGCAGCAGCAGCAGACATTGGATACCCCGTGCTACTAAAAGCCACCGCTGGTGGTGGTGGTAAAGGGATGCGAATTGTCCACGACCAAAGTCAAATCGCCAGCGCCCTCAAATCAGCGCAAAGAGAGGCGCAAAGTGCCTTCGGTAACAATGAATTGATCATCGAAAAATACATTGCTTCCGGTCGCCACATCGAATTTCAAATTTTTGGCGATCAACACGGTAATGTAATCCATATCCTGGAGCGGGAATGCTCCATCCAACGTCGGTATCAAAAGGTCATTGAAGAAAGCCCATCTCCGGTAATGGATGACGACCTCAGACAAAAAATGGGGCTTGCAGCTGTCCGGGCAGCCAAAGCTTTACAATACGACAATGCAGGAACCGTCGAGTTTATTTTCGATGACAATACCGGGAATTTTTACTTCCTGGAAGTCAATACCCGCCTTCAGGTCGAACACCCTGTGACCGAGGCCATTACCGGCCTGGACCTGGTACAGATGCAAATCGAATCCGCACAGGGGCTTCCGCTTGCCCTGCAACAAAACGATGTTCAAGGAAAAGGTTACGCCATTGAAGCCAGGTTGTATGCCGAGGATGCATCCAACGACTTCCTTCCGGCAACTGGAATCATTCAGCGGTTTGAAGCTCCGAGCAATATCGAGGGCCTAAGAATCGAATCCGCCATTCGTGACGGATCAGAAATCTCCATTTTTTACGATCCTATGATTGCCAAGATCATCGTCTGGGACCAAACGAGAACTACCGCTCACAGAAAGATGAGCTATGTATTACAACACCTTCTGTGTCTTGGCATTACGACCAACCAGGAGTTGTTGCTGCACATCTTAGGTAACTCCGATTTCAAAGCGGGGCGCTACAATACCCACTTCATTCAAAATAAGCTGTCCCTGAAATCCCTCGGCGAAAAATCAATGCAACAAACTGCTTTTGCAGCTATTTCTGTATGTCTCTTCCGTTGGCGACAGAGAAATGGTCGCCGAACATTGTTAAGATCATTGCCATCCGGTTGGCGAAACAACTTTTATGCCCCTCAAAAGGAAACCTATAAGTCGGAAGATCAAACTGTGTCGGTTGGTTATCGAGCAAAGAAAGAAAGCTTCGAATTTCTTATAGCGGATCAAACTTACGATGCCCGACTTATCTCGGGCAATCAGAGAGATATTCAGATTGAAATTGACGGTTTCCGACACCATTTCGACATTGCTCAAAAAGAAAATGCTTATTTTGTTCATCATGCAGAAGGCGGAACCATTCAACTCGACCTACAAGAACGCTTTCCCGTCAATGAATCAGAAAAAATTGCTGGTGGCTATGAATCACCGATGCCATCCCAGATTGTAAAGGTACTGGTTAGCAAAGGACAATCTGTCAAATCCGGTGAGGGTTTAATCGTGCTGAGCTCAATGAAAATGGAATCAACGATTGAAGCGATCGAGGACGGGGTGGTAGAAGAAGTATATGCCACCGAAGGAGAAAATGTGCAAGCCGGTTTCCTACTTTTGAAAATTGATAAACTCAATCGATAATGAACTTATACACCAGCGAACAGACCAGTATCATCCACGAACATAAATTTGCCTTCATTCAAATTGAAGAAGAAGATCACGTCCTGACCCTTACCCTAAACCGGGCCAATAAGAAAAACGCACTTCACCCGCAAATGGTCAATGAGATCGCTTTTGTCCTCCAATACGCCTATTTTCAAAAAAGCGTCTGGATGATTGTCATACAGGCGAAGGGCGACGTTTTTTGCGCCGGAGCAGACCTCAAAGCACTGGCCGGAATTATTGAGCCCAATGACTCAACCATTCCCCGGCCAAATGCGGAAATTCTTATTGGTGAACTATTTAACAAGGTATTCAAGCCAACAATTGCAAAGGTAACCGGCGATGTGTATGCCGGTGGTTTTTTCTTCTTAGCGGGTTGCAATATTGTAGTGGCCCTTGATGATGTCAAGTTTGGGCTGCCCGAAGTTAAAAGAGGCCTTTACCCTTTCCAGGTAATGGCTGCCTTACTAAAGGTCATGCCATCCCGAAAAGTATTGGATTGGTGTATTAGGGGATACAATTTGCCAGTTCAGGAAGCCCTGCGATACGGCCTTGTCACTGCTATTGCCACTATTGAAGACATCGATGACCAAGTTAGTGCTATTATAAGGGAATTGAAAGGCAATAGTCCATCTGCTATCCGATTTGGTCTGCGGGCATATGACCACATCCAACCTGCAGCTGAACAACACAAATACTTGCACGAAATGTTGCAGAAAACCGTGATGACCCAAGATGGTCAGGAAGGCCTTAGGGCATTTCGGGAAAAGCGAAAACCCAAGTGGAGTGGCGAGTGATGCCGACACCATTTGACAAAAAACAAAAAATCAACCATGTATCAACAAGATCTCTTCCAAAATAAAATAGCTCTTGTCACAGGAGGCCGAAGTGGAATTGGGTTTGCCATCGCTAAACTTCTGCTACAATTAGGGGGTAAAGTCATTATTGCCTCCCGCAAAGAAGCCCCCTTACGAAAAGCCGCTGCGGAGCTTGCCAACTTTGGCGAATGCGATTACTGCGCTTGTGACATTCGTCAAACCGAACAGATTCGAACCCTTGCCCGGCAAATCGAAGACCGCTATGGACGTCTCGATATCCTGATCAACAATGCTGGCGGTCAATTTCCAGCCGTTTCCGAAATGATCAATGATAAAGGCTGGAATGCAGTGATCAACAACAACTTAAATGGCACCTTTTTTATGACCAGAGAAATGGCCACTACCTTCTTTATTCCACAGAAAGAAGGCATTATCGTCAACATCATAGCAGACGTATTCCGTGGTTTTCCGGGAATGATCCACACTGGTGCAGCAAGAGCCGGAGTGGAAAATATGACGAAAACGCTGGCCGTAGAATGGAGTGACTACAATATCCGGATCAATAGCATCGCTCCCGGCACCATCGAGTCGTCGGGCCTCGACACTTACCCACAACCAATTCAAGACATGTTCGCTGATGCAAAGGAAGCCATACCTCTGAAGCGCTTTGGCAGGGTGGAAGACGTTGCCAATGCTGTTGGCTTTCTGGCCAGTCCACTTGGCTCTTATATAAGTGGCATTACACTCTATGTCGATGGTGCCCAACATTTGAATTCCGATAAGATGGGTTTGATCCGAGTGATGCGCTCTTTCACACAAGGAAGTCATTGATCCGGTCTACCCAATAAAATATACAAGTATGAAGACCGTACTCATCACCGGGGGATCCAGCGGGATCGGCCTGGAAATGTCACGCCACTTTGCTCGCGCCGGCTATCGACTGATTTGGGTATCCAAACCGCCCGAAGAGTTGGCAGCTGCCAAAGCCAGGCTTATAACAGAGTTCAGAAGTGTGGCAATCGATACGTTATCCAAAGATCTTTCTTTATTGCAGGCAGCACGAGAAGTCTATGACTGGACAGTAGAGAATGGGTGGCAAATAGACGTATTGATCAACAACGCGGGCTTCGGCTCCTATGGCTTCTGCAACGAAATCGACTCGAAAAAAGAATTGGATATGATTCATCTGAACATAGTAAACGTTTATCAACTTACCCGATTGTTTCTATCTGATATGATGAAACGTAACGATGGGACCATTATCAACATCAGCTCGAATTCTTCCTTTCAGCCGGTTCCGCGCATGAACACCTACGCATCGACCAAAGCCTTCGTCACGCATTTTAGTAGAGGACTTCGCGAAGAACTAAAACTCCAGGGATCGAATGTACGGATAATGACTATTTGTCCCGCCGCGATCCAAGACACAGCTTTTAAAGTAACCGGAAAAATGGAACAGGTAAAGACTTTCAATGGCCTTGCTTTCACGACCGCAAAAGAAGTGGCGTCTGACGTTTGGAAGAATTTTAATGGCGGCAAAGACTTCGTTGTCACTGGTGCCAAAATGCGGCTGTTCTATCTATTGCATGGTCTGGTTCCCTATCGATTACAGCAATTCTTAGTGCAGAAGGAAACAGAAATAGAAAAGGGCGGCAAATAAACATTGCCACCCCTCATGTCATTGAGACGCACTAAGTTTGGGAAAAGTAAAATTCGGATTAAAAGTTCATGGGATAATAAGTTGTTTTTCCTAATTGGGACAATACAAAGATGCAGGGATTCTGCAACCGGAAAAGCACCTATTGTTGCAATTTGGTGGAGCATTGTTGCATCTACCGAATAAGTGACCTTTAAGCAGGCAACTTGATGGTAAATTCTGTGTATTCTCCTTCCTTCGTGTCCATATTTATTTGTCCACGATGCCCATTCACAACCGTGTCATAACTCATATAAAGCCCCAGACCAATGTTTCCGTTTTCAACGGGCTTAGTCGAAAAAAAAGGAGTAAATATTTTCTTGCGAACTTCTTCGGGTATCCCGGGGCCATTATCCCTGATCGCAATAACGACTTCTTTTTCCCGTTTCTCAGTCGTCACTTCTAGAGTTGGGTCAAAATCTTCGACTCCGCGTTCTTTTTTTTCATTCAAGGCATATATTGCATTGCCAAAAATGTTTAAAAAAGCCCGGTTAAGGGTTTGAGGTACGACTTTTAGCGGTTCAAATCGGCCGTATTCCTCCTTAATCGTCATACTAAAATTATTTGTAGTACCACGATATCCATGGTAAGCCAGATTAAGGCTTTCTTTGAGTAAGAGATTAATATCAGTAGGGACCATAGTCCCCTTATTGCCATGGGCGTGAGCCATCATACTGTGAATGATGCGCTCAATTCTTTTCCCATTTTTATTGATTGTAAGAGAGTTATCTTTCAAGTCAGCAATCAATTCTTTAGGCAGTTCTAAATCGGCTTCCTCCAGGTCCAAAGCCGAGAAAGACTCCTCCAGTTCTTCAACGATTTCCGACGAACCTTCTGCAAAATTATTGACAAAGTTGAGCGGGTTTTTGATTTCGTGCGCGATGCCAACTGTCAGTCGGCCAAGATTGGCCATATTTTCTTGCACCATTAACTGGTGTTGGGACTTTTGTTGTTCTTTCGCGTGTTTACGCTTGATTCTGAAAGTCCGGTAAAGAAGAAAAATACTTAGAACTGCGGCAATTAGTGATATGCTTAAAAGGTTGATCGTAGACCTCCTCTTGCCCGCCATCAATGCCATTTCATTAGATTCATTCTTTAATTTCAAAGTTGAAATCTCAAGTTCTTTGATGGCTTTATCTTTCTCGAGTTGCTCGATCCTCTCTATGTTAAGACTATCTTGAAGACGTGAAGCTCGCTCAGCTATTTCACTGCTTTTACGCTCCGATTCAATTATATCAATCTTTATCTCTTGATTTTCAAATTGAAGAGACCTAGCTTTCCTGACCGATTTAAGACGCTCTGACTCCAACTTATGTAGGGCATAGAAGCTCTCTTCAGCTTCTTTCTTCTTTTTAGGCCTATTGCCGTAATCAGGGTTATAAAAGACGATGAGCCGCTTTAGCCCATCCAATTGTGCCTCCGTATTTTTCAACTTTCTCGCGGCAGCAACATAATTACTAGTAATCCTCGCAGCTTTTGAGAAATTGTCATCCAGGAACTCAAGGTATCCATAATCAAAAGCACTTGCCAGAACCCCTTCATTATATCCGATACTTAGACTCTTGTCGTAAATTTTCTTTAGAGTTTTCCGAACCTCTTTTGTCGCACCTTTACTCTTATATACAGCAAGATCCTTTAACAGAGCGGTCACCTCACTTTTGCCTTCTTCTATTTTTTTTTGGCTTTGCCCTTTATTTCGATCCCCCTGCTGCCCCGAAACAGTAGCTACAAGAACAACAAATACTAAAAAACAGTAGGTAAATTTCATTTCATATAAATTTCAATTAAAGATAACCACAATCCAAAAAATGCTCTGTGGAATTCTCCACAGAGCGCTATATCCAAAACCCCTATCTAAAACCTAAAACCATTATTCTTTGGAAGTACCGGCTATTTCAGCTTCAAATGCCAGAACTTCCTTTACATTTTCTTAATTTCTTGTTGTTTTATCTCAGTTAAATAAAGTAGTAAGGGGGAAAAGCTATCATCTTAGGTCTTTTCCGTAAGCGTTTAGCTTTGCATTAATTACAATACAAAGATGCAACCTTTGCAGTGGGCAAAAATCCACTATTGTTGCAAAAAAGAGGAATATTGTTGCGCGAAGAGAATTATTTGCGAAATGCCTTAGGAAGCTGACCAAACTCCTCAGCAAAAGTCCTGCTGAAATACTTGGGATCGCGGAACCCAACCTCGTATGCGACCTGTGAAATATTGAGATCAGTATTTTGCAGAATGGCCTTTGCTTTGTGCAAGCGAATGGAGCGAATGAATATAGAGGTCGAACGGCCGGTCAAAGCCTTTACTTTCCGATGAATTTGCGCCCTTGACATACCAATGGCACGCCCTAACTCAGTAATACCGAAATTCTCATCATCAATATTGCCTTCGATTTCCTGGCGAATTTTGCGAATGAACTCATCCTCAATCGTCGGTTCTTCACCGTTTTCGTGATCCAGAGATTGATACTTTTCCTGAAGCTTTAATCGAAGTTCTAACAGTTTGCGAAGTCGGATATGTAATTCTTCTTTATTGAAAGGTTTGGGCAAATAGGCATCCGCTCCCTTTTTCAACCCACTAAGTTTAGAGTCATCGTCAACGCGGGCAGTCAATAACACAATCGGGATATGACTCGTTCGTTCATCTGTCTTCAACTCTTCACAAAGTTCGTAACCTCCTTTTCTGGGCATCATCACATCACTAATGATGAGATCAGGGACTCGTTCGATCGCCATATCAATTCCCTCCTGTCCGTCGCGGGCAATCAACAATTGATAATGGTCTTCCAGACAAGCTACGAGATATTGTACCACATCGGTGTTGTCTTCTACCAGAAGTAAGCTCGGCAATTGATCCGAAGATTCGGCTGCAGGCAACAATAATTCGGCTGGCCTTGAAGCAGAAGCGACGATGCCTGGAAGCTTAACTGGTCCGCCATCGGAAGCCGCCTTAACAATTTCTGCTTGTTGGCGGATTGGCAATACAATTTCAAAAGTAGTTCCGACACCGACCTGGCTCTCCACCTTCACCGTTCCATCCATCAGTTTGACAAACTCTCTAACGATGGCCAAACCGATGCCAGTCCCTTCCTCTCCACTGGCCTCGCTACCATTTTCCGCATTAGTTTCAGGGTCATCAACCTGGTAGAATCGGTCAAATACATGTGGTAATTTGTCCTCAGCAATACCAACACCAGTATCCTTCACCGAGATCGACAAGGTATTAGCTTGAACTGATGAATTGACCCGAACAGCTACCTCCCCACCCGCTGGAGTAAACTTAATGGCATTCGATATTAGATTAGTCACGATGCGGACGATCTTATCCGAATCATAATCCATCATCTGCGATCCAATCTCACTCTCAAATTCCAGGCGAATGTCATTACTTTCTGCCAGGGAATAAAAAGACTCAACGATGTAACTCAAATATTGTATGATATCCGATTGAATCAGATGGAGCTGCAACTTCCCCATTTCCAATTTGCGCAGGTCCAGAATCTGATTGACTAGATTTAAGAGACTATGCCCATTGCGTCTAATCATTTTCAATCCCTTATTCAGCCACCGGTCCGGACTTTCTTCAATTTGCTCCGTAATACCGGTGATGATGGTGAGTGGAGTTCTCAATTCGTGGGAAATATTTGTAAACAAACGGGACTTCAGTTCATCCAATTCTGAAAGCTGTCTATTCTCTTCTCCTAGTTGCTCTGCTTTACTGGCTTGCATGAGCACTTGCCGTTCACGGAGGGTCTTATCGATTGTCGTCTTTAAGTCAGTAAAGTCGATCGGCTTGAGGATAAAATCAAAGGCACCTTGATTCATAGATTGACGAATGTTATCCATATCGCCATATGCCGAGAGCACAACAGTATACAGCAGTAAATTTGCTTTTTTGATTTCTTCGAGTAACGCCAGGCCATCCATTACCGGCATTTGAATGTCGGTGACGACCATATCAAATGAAGGTTCTCTCTTCAATTCTTCCAAAGCTTCCTGGCCATTAGAGGCAAAGGTAAATTCGTATTCCCCGTTCCTAATAAATTTTCGGAAGCGTAGACGGATCAATTTCTCAAAATCCGGTTCATCATCAACGAATAGAATTCTTGCGGGCATGGTGTCAGGCTGGTTCATGATTTACAGGACTGAATCTGCAGTCCCAAGATAAAAAAGATTGCCCAAATCACTCGTATAAAAGGATACAATTCCAAAGGCCAAACATAAAAGCGAGTCTCCCGTTAATATTGCAGTATATCTAATAGAATTGAACTACCATGGAAAAGATCACGGAAGCTGCTTCCAACTATCGACACCTAGAGCAGATGAGTACTCATGAACTTTTGACCAACATCAATCGGGAAGACCAGAAAGTTGCCGAGGCCGTCCAACTCTTGATACCTCGAATCGAACGGCTAGTAGATGCCATCGTGGAAAAAATGAAGGCAGGCGGTGGCCGTCTTTTCTACATTGGCGCCGGCACCAGTGGCCGGCTCGGAATTCTGGATGCATCTGAGTGCCCCCCTACATTCGGCGTTCCCGACGACTGGGTAATCGGACTGATTGCCGGTGGAGACTCAGCAATTCGGAAAGCAGTCGAGTTTGCAGAAGACAGTCAAGAGCAGGCCTGGAAAGACCTTTCCCAATACTTTGTAAACCCTCAGGATGTTGTAATTGGCATCGCTGCATCCGGCACGACACCATACGTCATCCATGGCCTTAAGGATTGTCAACAAAATGAGATATTGACCGGATGCATTACTTGTAATCCCGGTGCACCACTTGTCCAATATGCAGATCACCCCATTGAAGTTGTTGTTGGCCCGGAATTTGTGACTGGCAGTACCAGGATGAAGGCTGGAACTGCCCAAAAATTGGTCCTGAATATGATCAGTACCAGTGTCATGATTAAATTGGGGCGAGTCCTAGACAATAAAATGGTTGACATGCAACTCAGTAATAATAAACTCGTAGACAGAGGTACCAAAATTTTGATGAACGCTCTTCAAATTGATTATGAAACCGCTCATTCAGAATTACTGAAATACGGCAGTGTGCGCAAAGCAATGGAAGCACATCAAAACACAGACACGAATGAACTTGATAATTGACAATGGAGGAACAAAAGCCATCTGGGTGGTGGCCAACAACTCCGAAATTGTCCAAAGATTTAATACGGCAGGTATTTATCCGCACCATGCCAAAGATGAAGAGTTCTCCGCTTATATTGAGGAAGCGAAAAAAGAGATCCACCATCCGGTTTCGAAGGTTTTTTTCTATAGTACAGGATCAAAACTTGCCTCACAACGGGACCGTATCAACGGGTTGTTCGCAATGGCATTTGGTCAAGAAGTACAAGTAGAAGCCGACACTGACTTGTTAGCAGCGGCCAGAGCGCTCTGCCGGACCGAACCAGGTATTGCCTGCATTCTGGGTACCGGCTCCAATTCTTGCTTGTATGATGGGAATCAGATCCTACAGAACCTAGGTGGTCTGGGCTTTATCCTTGGCGACGAAGGGAGTGGCGCCGCCATCGGCAAAACCCTAATTAAAGCGTATCTGGACAACTTTCTTCCTCAGGAACTGCGCACTCAAATGGAAGAACGCTTTGGACTTACAGTGGAAAACATCATCCAAAACGTTTATCAAAATCCCGGCCCCAACAAATACCTGGCGACTTTTGCCCGCTTCGCACACGATCATCGCTCACATCCTTTCATTGCTCAAATTTTGTCGGAACAGTTTACAAAGTTTTTCGATTTAAGTGTAAAGGTCTATCCCGGATACAGTGATTTACCAATTCATTTTCTAGGATCCATTGCCAACCATTTTTCCGAAGCATTAAAAGCGGCGGCGGGGATGGCAGGCGTGACGATTGAAAGCTTTAATCAGGACCCCATACCAGGTTTGGTACAGTTTCACGCAAAAAAAAATCTTCCCGTTAAATAACGGGAAGACAAAATGCGCTCAAAATACTACACCACATAAAATGTGGAACATAGATTCTTTATAAAGTAAGACAATATTTGCTAAATTTTGGTTCTCTAAACAAACAAATGTCTTAGTTCCTGCAGTTATAATCCTCCTAATGGGTGCTGGAGAAACCTGTCTCTAAAAAATGTGCCTTTTAAATGCTTCCATTGCTTCGTATTCCGCAAGACCAAGCTGATCATACAACCTTGCTGTTGAATGGTTACGTGCCTCCGCACGCTGCCAAAACTCTCTTGAATCATGTCCTGGAAATAGTGGCCGGTCTTTCTGAGATTGATGTTTGAAGATTGCTCTTCTTTTCCGTAGCAATTCGTCCGGGCTTAGAGGGACTGCCATATCAATTTCGTGAATTCCCCATTCTTGCCATGCACCCCGGTAAAGCCATACCCAGCAATTTTGCATCCACTCTTCGTCCTCCAGTTGTTTGATGGCTTCGAAAATTGCTTTAAGGCATACCCGGTGCGTCCCGTGGGGGTCACTTAAATCTCCTGCAGCAAAAATTTGATGTGGTTTCACATCTTGTAGCAAGTTAACAATTATTTTAATATCCTGTTCACTCAATGGCTTTTTCTTAACCAATCCAGTTTCGTAGAACGGCATGTCTAGAAAGTGAATGTTATCATCCGAAATTCCTACATAGCGGCAACCGGCCTTTGCCTCCCCACGCCTAATCAAGCCTTTGATTTTCTGGATTTCCGTTGCGTCTACTTCTCCGGGTTTTTTAGCAGCTAGCTTCTCACGAATATTACGAAACATATGATCCGTGTCTTCTTCCTGTAGTTGAAACTCGCGATTGTAATCGTTTACGAAATCGGCGAAGCGGACTACATCGTCATCAAAGACCGCAATATTGCCCGATGTCTGATACGCTACGTGGACTTCATGGCCTTGATCGTGCAAACGAATAAAAGTCCCTCCCATGGAAATTACGTCGTCATCCGGGTGCGGACTAAAGATGATCACTCTTTTCCGAGCAGGATTGGCTCTTTCCGGCCGATTGGCATCATCTGCATTGGGTTTTCCTCCCGGCCACCCGGTAATGGTATGCTGAATTTCATTAAAGACCTTGATATTCAAATTGTAAGCAGAATCGTATTTAGTAATTAAATCAGCCATACCATTCTCGCTGTAATCCCGGTTGGTCAGTTTCAGGATCGGTTTCTTTTCTTCCAAACTCAACCAGGTAACTGCCTTTCGGATGGTTGCTTCGTCCCAATCGTCAATCAGACCAGTTAACCAGGGAGTTTTGAATCGGGTCAATTCAGCGGCCGAAGCTTGATCCAAGATGAATTCCGTGTTCGAATGTTGTTGCAAATAGGTAGCAGGTACTGAATCGCTGACCTCTCCTTCAACTGCTTCTCTGATAATAGGAGCTTTGGTTTCTCCCCAGGCCATCAATAGTACTCTTTTGGCATCCAGAATGGTTCCAACTCCCATGGTGATGGCTTTCAGTGGAACATTTTCCTCACCAAAAAAATCACTAGCGGCATCCACAACCGTTATATGATCCAGCGATATAAGACGTGTACGGGAACCGATTCCTGAGCCGGGTTCATTGAAACCAATGTGGCCAGTTCGGCCAATCCCCAAGATTTGCAAATCGAGACCGCCAAACGATCTGATTTTTTGTTCGTATTCTCGAGTGTAAGCCTGAATGTCTTCACGGGCAACTTGTCCATCAGGAATGTGAACGTTTTCCGGCTTGATGTCGATGTGGTCAAATAAGTGTTCTTTCATAAAACGTACATAACTCTGTAAATCTCCTGGTTTCATCGGATAGTATTCATCCAGGTTAAAAGTCACTACATTTTGAAAACTCAATCCTTCTTCTTGGTGCATCCTCACCAATTCAGCGTAGACCGTAGTAGGTGTCGAACCAGTAGCCAGACCAAGTACACAGTATTCTCCCTTGGTTGCTTTGGATCTGATTAAAGCTGCAATTTCTCCTGCAACATGCTTGGAAGCTGGCGTTGAACCAGAAAATACGCGTACCGGAATTTTTTCTAAATGACTTTCTTGATGCATAAATTTTAAAGATTGACGTTAGGAATTTAGCAAAAAACAGCAATTTATTGCATAAAAACACTGCAAAAGAATAAAAAAACGCGACATAATGCAAATTTATTTGCAATATTTTGCAAATTATTGCCAAGTTGCTATATTTACCGCACCAAAGCGACGATTAACATGTTAAAACAGGAACGGCAATCGCTCATCATTAAGGAAGTCAACATCCACAATAAAGTCTTTCTGAGCGATTTAAGTCAAAAATTTAGTGTTTCGGAGGACACCATTCGCCGAGATCTGCAAGAACTTGCAAATGACGATAAAATTGTGAAAGTAAGAGGAGGAGCACTTTCCAAGTCTTACCACGTCTATTCTTATGAAGAGAGTAAGATTTATTCTTACCAGGAAAAAACCACCATTGCACAAAAAGCAATCTCGCTGATGCGTGATGGCATGATCATTTTGATTGGCGGGGGTTCTACAAATCTAGAAATCGCAAGAACACTACCATTAGAGTTAGACGTCACTTTTTTTACAATCGGCTTGTCTACTGCAATGCAGTTGGCCGAACATCCAAGAAGTGAGACCATTTTCATTGGCGGTCAGTTGTCAAAAACAGCAAAAATAAGCGCTGGTGGAGATACCATATCTCAATTGATGAACATTCGCCCTGACTTATGCTTTTTGGGCACCAACGGTATCGATCCCTTAAATGGCATCACGGACTCGGACTGGGAAGTAGTTGCCGTCAAGAAAGCCATGATTCAGTCATCGTCTAAGGTTGCCATTTGTACCATTTCGGAAAAATTCAATAAAGTGCAAAAGATCAAAGTGGCAACACTGGGAGAAATCGATGTACTCATCACCGAAAAGCACCCGGATGACGAAGGTCTTGCACCTTATCGCAACGCGGGGGTCGAGATTCTATAAACTAACAACAGAATGAATATTCAGATCGGACTCAAAAAGACAGCAGCAATGGTCGTGCTACAAAACGATCAATCCTTTTTGTTGCTCCAAAGAAAAAATCCTCCGAATCAACACATGTACGTGCCGGTCGGAGGAAAACTAGAACCTTTCGAAACACCATTACAGGCAGCAATTCGGGAAACGAGAGAGGAGACCGGCTTGGAGATAGAACGCCCTAAATTCGGAGGCATTCTCATCGAATCTTCTCCTACTAAATACAATTGGCAATCCTATATCTACCTCGCACAAATTAACCGAATCCCGCCGCCACCTTGTGATGAGGGCACCCTCTGCTGGGTCGATCTTAAAGATGTCTTGACGCTACCGACGCCACCGACTGACTGGATGATTTACCAGTACCTGATAACCCAAAAGCCTTTCGTATTTAGTGCGACATACGATGCTGATCTTCACATGTTAGCTATGTGGGAAAAGCTCGAGGGAATCCGGGTGACCTGATCAACGAAGAGCTAGGTGCAATTTTTCACTCAACACCGCCCTCAGCACTTTTTGAACCTCGTTGATCTCTTCGTGCAGAAGGGTGCGATCGGGCGAACGGTAGACCATCCGGTAAAGTAGTGAAACCCGGTCGTCTCGTCGGAACTTATCGATCAAAAGAATCTCCTCAATCAAATCTTCTCCAGCTTCTCGCGCCATCTCACAAAAATCATTATGTCTATCCCACTGACCTTCCCCATTCTCCTGATAATGGTTTACCCAAAAAGATATATCTTTTGATATGGATGGATACTTTGAGTAGGATTGAAATTGGACTAATCCGTTGGTAAACTGATCAATAAACCGTGTATCTTCCGACCACAAATATCGAATATCCGGAATATTGCAGTAGGTCAGCAACAAGCGATCAATCCCCAAACCGAAGGCCCAACCGGTGGCCTCTATATTACAGTTTCTAAGAATCCGAGGATGAATGACTCCTGCCCCCAAAACTTCCACCCAGGCCCCATTATAGGCAACTTCCATCTGAATGGAGGGGTCAGTGAAGGGGAAATAGTCATCCAGTATTCGATAGGGTCTCCCGGGAAAGAGGTATGTTACAAGCCCCTCCAAAGTCTCTATCAGATCGAGCAGGGCATCGGTCTCCTTAGGTAACACCCTTACACCTTCCATTTGGTGGAACACGGGATAATGTGTCCGGTCAATAGTATCTTTCCTATATACATCGCCGGTGACCAGGAAACGGTCGTGCCCCATTTTTAATAGATCGTTTTGATGAGCAGAAGTATGGGTTCTCAACACTTGACTTTCGTCCATATAGTAGGTGTCGGCTGGAGAACGGGCACTATGATCCTTGGGAAACAAGAGATCATCAAAATTTTGTTGTACAGTCACTACTTCCGATAGATTATCATAGATCGCGTACCCTTCAAAATAGTCCTGAATACGCCTCTTCAGTTGGCAAACCGGATGTTTTTCGGAATTGTGCAACTTTAGCGTCCGTTTTTTATTTACTGATTGAGAAATGTTATTCATCATTGTTGCTTTTTAGTCATAAACCAATGAGTTTGGCTACGACCAACGATCACAAATAATGAAGATGCTGCTGCCTTACCGTTGTAAAGAGCGACAGGTCTAAGCAATCTTCACAATATGAAAAAGGAAATTTTCCTGCAGATGCAGAACCTGAACAGGTATTATATGTTTGCCCATTGCCCCGAAGGGGCAAAGAAGAAATGCTGAATGATGAATAATTTGAGAAGAGATTTTCCGGGCATCAGAAAATGCTTTTCACCAACAACGACATCACTCCTGAAAGAGTTCCAAAAAATAAGGTCTGCCGAATCTTTTTGTCCGACAGACCTACCAAGTCAGTTTATGGATATTGAAAACAATTTATTCCGGCGCCAGATTTGGATTTAGTAAATCGTAAAATTGGTCCAGTTTAGGCAATATAATGATCCTGGTCCTTCGGTTGGTCGCTCTTCCTTCCGGGGTATCGTTTTCCGCTAAGGCATTGTATTCTCCACGCCCTGCAGCAATGAGGCGATTGGGGTCTATGTCGTGGTTATTCTGGAGCGCTCTAACCACCGAAGTTGCCCTTTTAACGGAGAGGTCCCAATTGTCGGTTATACAAGCGGTATTGATTGGTTGATTATCGGTATAACCTTCCACCATCACTTCCAGTTCTGGCCTAGACTCGATGATCTGTGCAATCTTTCCGAGGACTTCCCCTGCTCGCTCTGTAATATTAGCGCTTCCACTTTGATACAGCATTTTATCAGAGAGGTTAACGAAAACAACAGTTTTGTCCACCTTCACTTCTACATCATTGTCTTCAATGCCTTCACTTAGCACCCCTTTAAGATTCACCGCTAGTGCAAGGTTAATGGAGTCAGTTCGAGTTTTGGCCGCTTGAAGCATTTGAACGTATTTGTCTTTTTGCTCCAATTGCGATAAAGTTTCCTTGATATTTGCATTGGCCGATTGTGATAGGGCGGTTAGATCTTCCACTTGGTTTAGCTGTTTGTCTCGCTGAGACCGAATATCAGCAATTTGATCTTTGAGGTCCTGGATTTGTTCTTCACGCAGCCCTTGACTACTTTGCGAATTACGCAAATCTGCTTTGAGGTTATCGCGTTCTCTTTCACACGCCGATAAAGCATTCATATACTCGTTCAGGTCTTCACCACATTTGCCGAGATCTTTGTTGGCAGTGGCCAATTCCGTCTGTAATAATTCGTATTGTTGTTTGCTGATACAAGAGCTCAAAAAAATGGACAGACCAAGAAAAATGTAAAGTTTTGCTTTTGGATTCATAATTGATATTTTCAGAAAATTGAATAGAAATTGCAATGGAGGCTGGGGCGCCGATATTGATCAGGGGAATGGAATATCAACCAAATTTAGGAAAAATGTTAAAATTATGGTAGTTAGTTCGATCCAATGTCATTAATTACTCACTCTTCCCAAATTACTACAAACAACGCCCGCAGTTCGTGTTTTATTGACTAGTGGATTGAGAAAGTGTACTTTCTTTTTTCATCGCTAAAAGGTAGGCATAGATCTCTTCGAATTCCTCACGGGTAAGATCCGTCACAGCCGGCATTTTGCTATTGTATCGAAAAGAGGTTGGATCTTTAGCAAATTGCCAAATGTTTTCTTTTGACCAATATTCGGTTATATTCTTTGGTTCGTTAAATTCTGGTCCCATCGCCCCGCCAATCCGATTGATGGAATGACACTTCAGGCAATAGGATCGAAACAAATCAAATCCTTTCTCTGCATGTTTATCCTTCGGAAAAGCTGGTCCGAATTCCTCTGCAAATCGACTGACCCGGACCTGGAACAGTCCGTATGGCCAAACGAACTCTTTGTCGGCATACTCAATTGCCGGCCAAACCATGTAATAAGGCGTAAACCTCTTTTTCAGACTATCAGGCCAATTCTCAGCGTGATCCATATCATTAAATGCCAGAAAGGCCTCTTGTTTTTGAAATACGGCATAGGGCATACTAGCAGAATACCCATCAGAACAAATAAACGTTAGATAAAGATTTGAAGCATCTTCCAATTGATCGATCACCGGCTTGAGATAAGCCTCAACAGGATAAGCCTGATATCGCTTTTCCATCTTAAAGAAAAAATCATTGAGTACGCGAATGGTAGTGTCTGCTACTGACAGAGTCTGAGTAAGATCAATGGTAACAGGGAGGGAAATGCTATCCAGGATCTGTACGGCTCTCGTAGTTCTTTCTTCCGTCAATTCCGTTGCAGCGGTTGAATCTGCGTTTTTGCAGTTTGTAATAATGAATGTTGCTATCAAAAATAGAGCTATAGCATTGGTCCAAGATTTCACGAACTATGGGTTTCTTAAAATAGCCAGGAAGATACCTGATGATATGTGTCGATGCTTGTTTCAGTTTTCTTAATCAGCCTTCTCTTCAATATAGGCTCGTAAATCCTCCAACTGCTGATGACTCATCTTTTCAAGTGTATAGTTTGGCATGTACGCCTTTTTGCCATTGATCGGAGATGTGCCATAGCGAATGACCTGGTAAGGAGAATAACGACTATATCGAGGGAAGTGTTTTTCCAAAAATCGAAAGGAGAACCAGGAATCATCCAATTCGAAGAAAGCATAACGCCCCTTCTCATGACAGTATTTACAACTCAAGTCGTAGAGTAGTTTACCATTGGCCGGATTTCCAGCTGGAATCTCATATCCAGCCTTGCGATCTTTAGGGGGAGCTACAAACGTGGCTGGCGATCCTTTCAAATAGCGGCCCTTCAACATTTCCACGATGCGATCCCGTCCTTTTTCTCCGGATAATGCCTGATTGATCTCTTTTAGTTCCGAAGTGGTTATATCGAGATCAGCCAGCTTCAGTTCGATGGTCCATAGATAAGCCAGAACCGACTCCATTTCCCACTTTTCCAATGCCCTCCCCTGGGAGCATTCTACTGCACATAATTGGATGGCTTCCCGAATGTTATTTCTTGCTGGCGTAACGAGATCTCCGTATTTCTTCTCGTAGTCGCCGTTGTAAAAACTGGTCCGATTAACCGCCCCGTACAAGGTTGTACCTGGCAAAAAGGGAAGGTCATTTTTTTTGGCGTAAAGCAGACGGGCCTGAGGCTCGGAAAATCGCAAATTTGGATCTTCCCTTTTCACATTGTGACAAGAAGTACAGACAAAATGTTTGCTTTGTTGCTTCGTAGTGCCACCTTGGGGTCTTTTGGATTTTCCCAATAGGACCAGATCTCTACCTGCCTCCACACTTACTCCCAGTATGCTGTAGTCGGGCTTTGCCAATTCTTCCTCATCGCCCAACAGTTCCAAAGCCTTGGCCAACCCTGTCTCCTTATCCACCATTGGCTGCTGGTTCGGATGGGTCATTCCAAACAAGAATACTACAGAAATAACCAAAGAAAATAGGGCAATCCTAGTCATGAAAATGCCGATTTAAAGATTGAATAACCTGGAAATTGTAAAGCCCAATCTAAACTGTCCGTCTCCCCAGTTACTGGTTGTATAGGGTATGAAATCTGTCTCCATAATCCCAGTAGAATTCGTCAGATTGACCTGAAATATATGACCTCCTGTATCAATTTCAAAACCAAAACCAACTGCCGGATAAAACCCATTGTCCGTATTTCTAATATCCGAAAGGGGAAAGGTCGAATCAACAATCAAGGCCAAAGTTTTTGATACCTGCATTCTGGCCGCTAGACCCGCACTTGGGACACCATTGGTATCATTGAACAGTACGAGATTGCGATAAGTATAGGCAAGATTTATTTGCATGGACAATCCAAAGGAATACTTTCGCGAGATGGCTAATTGCCCAAAATAGGCCATCCGGTGAGCAAACTTAGGAAAACTTTGAATAAGCAGACTCTCCGTATCCAATTTCTTCGCAGTAGACATTGAAGCCACACCTACCAAAGTTACCGAAAAAGGAACGCTGTTATCCGATTTCTGCCAGAATAAGCGATACTTTAAAACTCCATTCAGAAGTTGTCTCAACCCTGGAGTTCCATCCGGGAACCCTCCTGCTCCTTTGGTCCGAAATACTCCGAGATCTAAACGATCACTAACACCATATTCCAATCCGATTAAGATATCCGAGGCGTTTTCCAGCCCGAAGAAGGTTTGGTAACCACCATTCTCGCCTGCTAAATCCCCAAAACGATGAGTAATACGGACATTTAATTTTCGCGCAGGCAAAGTTTCAACCGAATGCATATTGATTACTCTCGTATCTCTGAAGGTACCATAGACGAGATCTTGGCCCATAAGAGCACTGATATTGAAAACAAGCAGACAAGTAACCAGGGATAGTATGTTCTTATACATAGATAACACAAAATTTTAGTTTTCGGGAAAGCCGGCGTCCAGCCAGCATTGAATTGTATTCAGCTCTGCAGGAGTAAGGTTTTGTGCTTTGCCCGAAGGGACATTATTAGGTGGCATTCCACTCACGGGATCATCTTTGATTAGAATCACCCGCTGTCTAAATAGGCCGGAATTCAAAACGTTCTGAATACCGGAATAGGATGTATATACGCCAGGAGCACTATCGAGATGACAGCCGCTGTATGCACAGGTGCGGTCAATAATTTCCTTGACATCACTTTCATAAGTTGGTTCCTCTCCGAAACAATCGCCGGCTGCCGGAGCCGCCAACTTATCTTCTGTACAGCCAGAAACCCAGGCAACAAGTATCAAAAACAGTGAAATGGTCCAATACTTAGAAAGATTCATAGTTCAGAAAGATTGACAAATTGAAGCGTTGATTTAACATATTTGGCTGCCAAATATAAGAGAATTTTTTAATGGGCAACAAGGTCACCCAGACAATCTTGCCAGCGCGTAGCAAAAATAAATACGAAATTTTGAAGTTTATCCATAAAACTTTAATTTTGCTCAATCGAACTACCTTTCTACTCCTGAAAATCACTTAAGAGATTTCCCCTTTGCCTAGGTAGCCGTTACCTCCTGATCTCAAATTCATTTTCAACTACTCCACCTTCAAACGTTCGATTTTCAGAATCGAATAAAGATTACTAGTGTATTTTCACTATCTGAAAAGAACTAAATCCCATGAAAAGAATCTCATTCTTCATCCTGCTATTTTGTTGTCTTTACGCATGTGGAGAATATACAGTATTGGAGACCATTGACGAAGAATTAAAAGCGCGCATGCGTTCCATTGTTCCAAACAATGACCTTGGATACTATATTTTACCCGAAAGTGATGACCTGGCAGCCATTCCACAAAGTGAACATAACCCTCTAACGCCTGAGAAAGTAGCCTTGGGCAAAATGCTTTTCTTCGAGACCGGACTAGCGCAGGAATCAATTTATGAAGCAGGCAAAGGCACCTATTCCTGTGGAACCTGTCATGTGCCCAGTGCCGGATTTCTCCCTGGCCGTGCCCAGGGAATTGCCGATGGCGGATTTGGTTTCGGTCTTCAGGGAGAAGGTCGCGGTAAATTTTCGGTTTACCGCGAAGAAGAGTTGGATGTTCAAGGTGCGAGACCGTTGAGCATGCTGAACGTGGCTTACGTCACGAATTCTACCTGGAGTGGTAAATTTGGTGCCAACGATGTAAATGTTGGCACAGAATCAGTTTGGGATGAAGATGAAGTTACCCAAATTAACCATATGGGAATGGATGGCCTCGAAAGCCAGAACATAGAGGGGCTCAAGCTGCACCGAATGGTTGTCGATCAAGCAACAGTTGAAAAACTGGGCTATAAAGACATGTTCGATCAGGCATTTACCAACGTTCCGGAAAACGAACGTTATTCCCTACTAACAGCCAGTTTTGCTCTTTCAGCCTATCTTCGTACGCTCCTGACCAATAAAGCTCCTTTCCAAGAATGGTTAAAGGGAGATTACAGTGCACTCACATCCAGGCAAAAGAAAGGAGCAATGCTATTTTATGGAAAAGCCGGATGTTATCGCTGTCATCATGGCGCATCAATGAGTGCCGTGAAATTCTATGCCTTGGGAGTTCGAGATCTGCATCAAATTTCGGAAACTTTCAATACTTCGCCGACGGACAAAGTCAATCTTGGAAGAGGGGGATTTACCGGCCAGGAGGTCGATATGTATAAATTTAAGGTCCCTCAGCTGTACAACTTGAGGAATGCCCAGTTTTACTTCCATGGTAGTAGTAAAAACAATTTGTGGGGAGTGGTAGAATATTTCAATCGGGGGATACCAGAAAACCCAAATGTGCCGAATCAACAGATCGCCCCCGAATTTCACCCATTGGAACTCTCTACTATCGAGATAGATGCACTTGTCAGCTTCTTGTCAGAAGGATTATACGACCCGGATATAGAACGATATGTTCCCCAAGCAGTGTTGTCGGGCAATTGCATTCCCAACAACGACCGCATTTCCAGGCAAGATTTGGGTTGTAACTAGCTAGTTTATTGATCTTGTTTGGCGAATACCTTCTTCAGTAAATCCGAAGTACGCGCTTGGACATTGGCACGAATGTTTCGCTCTTCTTTTTCAACCATCCCGAAAAGTCCATTTAAGGCTTGGTTGGTTACGTAATTCTCAATGCTTGGATCCACCTTCTTATTGGTTAAAGGAAAATTATTGTATTTGGTAACGGCATCCGACCAATATTTGCGGGCATTGAACTTGTCTAGTGATTCATTGATCACCGGTAAAAATTCAGCAAAAAGTTTTTCGCGGGTTTTCTCGGTCAAATACATTGTTGCCGCATTTTTCTCTCCCATTAGAATATTCATCGCATCGGCAAAAGTCATTTCCTTAATTGCAGCCAAAAAAATTGGTTTGGCTTTCTTCGCGGCATCCTCAGCTCCCCGGTTGATCTTTTCCAGCACCGTTTCCTCCAATTGAGAAAATCCTGGTACACCTTGTAATTTGTCGGTCACCTTTCTAGCTTCTTCAGGAAGTAGAATCTTATAAACGCTCTTGTAGTATCCATCTTTTTGTGAAAGCAATTCCGAACCCTTACCAATTCCCAGAGCTAAGGCCTCTTTCAGACCGGAGCCGGCTTCAGCGGAAGTAATGTCGCCGCTTGTCCCCATAACCGATCCCAGGACACTTTGTAATTCTGCCGGCGTACAGGATACCAAGATACTAGCCATCAATAAAAGCATCAAATTCTTGTACATAAATAGTGGTTTAAATGAGAAGACTAAAGTTTGAGTTCCTGGATCTTTTTTAGGTTATCAATTGAAGGCAAATCAAATATACCACTACTCAATTCCACCGCAGCAGCATCGACTCGGCCTCCGAGCGGTGGGTTCATTTTTTTGACCCGCACCTTAACCCCTTGGATCTGTTCGAACTGTTCATTTAGACGGTCAATTATGCATTTGGCCACAGTTTCAATTAATTTTTTTGGCTTTTTCATTTCCGAAGTGCAAATGTGGTAGACCAATTCATAATTGATGGTCGAGAAAAGATCGTCTCCTTGAGCGGCTTTGGTCGTATCTGCCGAAATGTGGACATCAAGAACATATTCGTTGCCCAGAATACGCTCTTCCTCATAAAAGCCGTGAAATGCGTGAATGCGAATTCCTTCTAGTGATATGGTGGTCATGGTGCAGCACTTTAGTTCTGATTAGTTGACGAACTAACCTTTGAAGATTTAAGTTATCTCCGCTATTCTACCAATGGCCTAAATAGATGTTAATGACCGGTGCATTTGCTGGTATAAGCGGAAACGTAGTTTGTACAAATCCAATGAAAAATTTAGGTATTGCTCAATAGCGGCCCTAAAGATAAATAAGATGTTCAATACTTTTAAATCAGTCGAATTGACTAGTTTTGTCCATTCATTGATCGTTGATGAGCAATAGATGAAACTCATTGTGGTCCTAGATGTTTTACCTTCGTTACCAAACCAAATATGTTATGGAGATGAAAGCCGAACCCAAAGTCAAGAAAAGAGCCAAACAAGACTTATTTCAACACCATGATTACTATGCTGTGGATGAATTACTCAGTGAGGATCAATTATTGGCGAGAGAGGCCGTCAGGTCATGGGTAAAGCAGGAGGTTTCGCCTATTATTGAGGATTATGCTGAAAGAGCTGAGTGTCCCACTCATCTTTTCCAAGGCTTGGCCGAAATTGGAGCATTTGGCCCAAGTTTACCCGCAGAATACGGCGGCGGTGGCATGGACGAAATAGCTTACGGTATCATCATGCAGGAATTGGAACGAGGGGATTCCGGAGTTCGCTCTATGGCATCGGTTCAAGGATCCTTGGTCATGTATCCCATCTATAGGTTTGGTAGTGAGGAACAGAAAAGAAAATTCCTGCCTAAACTGGCTAATGGTGAATTAATTGGTTGCTTCGGCCTCACTGAACCAAATCACGGTTCAAATCCGGCTGGTATGTTAACCAACATCAGGGACGATGGAGATGCTTACATTCTCAATGGCTCGAAAATGTGGATCACCAATGCCCCTATTGCCGATCTGGCAGTAGTATGGGCTAAAGATGAGCAGGGTAAAATTATCGGTTTGATTGTCGAAAAAGACTCGCCCGGATTTTCCGCCCCGGTAATCCACGGCAAATGGTCGCTGAGAGCCTCCGTTACCGGAGAATTGGTATTCGAAGATGTTCGTGTTCCAAAAGAGAATGTTTTACCTAACGTCGTAGGATTAAAAGGCCCCTTATCCTGTTTATCAAAGGCTCGATATGGCATCGCTTGGGGAGCAATTGGTGCCGCACTCGATTGTTATGATGCCGCCCTTAGATATGCCAAAGAACGTATACAATTTGGTAAACCAATCGCCCATTTTCAATTGACACAGAAAAAATTAGCGGAAATGATTACCGAAATCACCAAAGCGCAATTGCTGGCATGGAGATTGGGGTCATTAGCAAATAAGAATGCTGCGACACCAGCTCAAATCTCCATGGCCAAAAGAAACAACGTAGCAATGGCATTAAATGTAGCAAGAGAAGCCCGGCAAATCCACGGCGGCATGGGAATCACCAATGAGTATCCAATCATGCGTCATATGATGAACCTAGAAACAGTCATCACTTACGAAGGTACCCACGATATTCATCTTCTTATTACGGGAATGGATATCACCGGGTTGAACGCTTTTTCTTAGCAATCGTTTGCCCTTCCTGGATACCCCTCATTTGCAGAGCCTTGGTAAGGTTCAAGGCATCTGCCAAATTCCAAAACTAAAGCAGCTAAATACTTGAATTATTAGTAATAATTTAGGATTTTTAAAGTTATTGCAGATTATTGGCGATTTTATAATTTGAGCCCCTTTCAGATCCAATGTTAGCACAACACCTAGACTGTTAACAAATAAATTTTAATACTGTGTTAACAACAATTGGGACCATAATTTGCGTTGTCAATAGAGAAAACTAATCGTAAATATGTTGAAAATGAGGTTGTTTCTAGTATTCGCCTTCATTGGATGTTTGTGCAACACTATCTTTTGTCAGGCAGTTTCCATCTCTCTAAACAATGGTTCTTTTGAAGATATTCCAAGACATAGCCACGCACCAATAGGCTGGAAAGACTGCGGTTTCCTGGATGAATCACCACCTGACATCCAACCAAGTGGCTTCAGTGTCAACAAAAAAGCAGTGGATGGCAAGACCTACCTGGGATTGGTTGTTAGAGACAATGATACCTGGGAAGCTGTATCCCAACAATTGTCTCAGCCCTTGGAAAAAGGAAAGTGTTATGAGTTTTCAATTTTCCTGGCCAGGTCCGAACTCTACGTTAGCCCTAGTCAAATCACTGGCAAAGAAGCCAACTATACGACTCCGGCTAAGCTGAGAATTTATGGTGGTTTTGGATACTGCGACAAGCAATATTTATTGGGAGAAACAGCTTTAGTGATCAACACCCGTTGGATCGAATATAGTTTTAAGTTTGAGCCAATCGGCGACTATACACATCTACTCTTCGAAGCATTTTATAAGACTCCTACCCTTTTCCCTTACAATGGCAACATCCTTTTGGATAACGCTTCTACCATTAATATGATACCATGTGACGAAACCGACACCCCAATAGAAACCGATGGTGGCCCGATTGCAGAAGCCGAAACGGAAATTCCCGAGGAAAGAACTCCGATTCCCGATGAGCGAACCAAAACCTATGACTACAACGACGAAAAAACAAATAGTACGGTCGCCGCCGTGAAGGAAGAGCCTAAAGAAAAAGATACGTCCACCAAAACAGTTACGAGAATTGGTGGTTTCAAGCGGGAAGAACTTCGACGCGATCAGGTGATTCGAATCGAAAAACTCTTCTTTGAAGTTGATGCGAGCGAAATACAAAAGGAATCTTTTGGAGAATTAAACAATCTTTATGAATTTCTCTCGGAAAATGGCGATGTAGTCGTTGAAATTGGAGGACATACCAACAGTGTACCTACCGAGGATTGGTATTGCGATAGTTTGTCAACCGCAAGGGCAAAAGCTGTTGCTGATTACCTGGTCAATAAGGGAATTGCCACCGAAAGGCTTCAATTTAAGGGATATGGAAAGCGAAAACCTCTTTACTCCAATCGAACAGAGTTCGGTCGTAGAAAAAATCAAAGAGTTGAGATCAAAATCCTCAGCATTGGTTGATCAAAGCGCAATGACCGCAGCTCAAATTTCTACCACCTGAAAACCGAGCGAAGAAAGGTCCCTCCAATAGTCGGGATAAGATTTTCCAACTACAAGGGGCTCTTCTACTTCAATAGGTCCTATCATTGCTAATGGCGCAAATGCCATAGCCATCCTATGGTCTTCGTAGGTAGCAAAACATGGATAGTAGTGGTCTAGATCAGCGGTTCCAGAAACCAATTGATAGGACTCATCTGAAGGATCAACTTGAACCGTTACGCCGACTTTCTTCAACTCCCTTTGCAGCGCATCAATGCGATCGGTCTCTTTTATCCGCAGCGTCTCCAATCCAGTAAAACGGCCTTTAACGCCTAATGCACCACAAATCACGGCTAGGGTCTGTGCCAAATCAGGACATTTTAAAAAATCCCAGGAAAAAGCAGATATCGTAAGTTCTCCGGCTTTAATAAGATGGACCCCATTGTCGTTGAAAATCGTTTTAACGCCAAAATGCTCCATCATCTTTGCCAGAATCGCATCCCCCTGAACACTTTCTTCAAATAATCCCTCGATCCTTAAATCAGCCTGTTCCGCAATGGCTGCTAGTGAATAGTAATAGCTAGCTGCAGACCAATCGGCCTCGACCGTAAATGTTTTGGGTTGATATTCTTGCGGAGCGATCCGAATCACATTTCCATTCCAGGTGTGTTCGATGCCAAAATATTTCATGAGCGACAACGTCATCTCAATGTAGGGACGTGAAACGATTTTACCGTCCAATTTTAATTCCAGTCCGTTTTGTAAGACTGGAGCGATCATTAACAAAGCGGATATATATTGGCTACTTGTACCAGCAGAAATGGTCAGTTGGTTGGAGGTGCCAAATTCCTTCGGCTCTCCAATTTGCAAAGGTGGATACCCGGGCTCTTCAAGGTAGGTAATATCGGCCCCCAGAGTGCGTAAAGCTTCGACCAATACTCCAATCGGGCGTTTCTTCATACGCTCTGACCCAGTTAATATCTGTGTGCCAGGTTGTAGCGAAAGATAAGCCGTTAAAAACCTAAAGGTTGTTCCCGCCGGGCCCGCATCTCTGATCTCACTATCTTCACGCAATAGCTTTTGCAGCAAAACAGTATCATTCGCATTCGCCAAACGCTTGATCTCAAAGGGCTGTTCCGTTAAGGCCTGGATGATCAGTGCACGGTTGCTGATACTTTTCGAGCCTGCCAAGTCGACCGTCCCTCTAATCGATCGATTGCTTTTACTTACCTTGTATTTCATTCTTCTTCTTCCTTTGTCTTAGACTTACGTTTGGAATTGGTGGAACCAGCCTTTTCGTACGCCAAAATAATGTCTTTAACAAGCCGGTGTCGGACGACATCTTCTGCAGACAGATAAACGGCTTCTATACCTTTTAGATTACCGAGTATTTCAATGGCTTTGCGCAATCCAGAGGTTTGATGGTAAGGCAAATCAATTTGTGATAAATCACCAGTAATAATACATTGTGCAGAAGGTCCCAGGCGCGTAAGAAACATCTTTATCTGCATCGTTGAGCAATTCTGAGCTTCATCCAAAATGATAAAGGCATTATCCAGGGTCCGTCCCCTCATAAAAGCCAATGGAGCAATCTCGATGACTCTCGTCTGCATAAAATGATCTAATTTCTCTGCGGGGAACATATCATCCAGAGAATCGTATAAGGGGCGCAAATAAGGATCAATTTTTTCTTTTAGGTCTCCTGGTAAGAACCCCAGATTCTCCCCCGCTTCAACGGCCGGCCGGGTCAAAATAATTTTTTTGACTTTACGATTCTTGAGGGCTCGGACCGCCAATGCTACTGCAGTGTACGTTTTACCAGTTCCCGCCGGACCAATTGCAAAAACGACATCGCTTTTTTCCGCTGCTTCGATCAGTTTTTGCTGATTCCGCGTTTTAGCTTTAATCTGCTTTCCTCCACGACCGTGAACAATCGTTTTGGTGTCATCACCATTCCCAAATTTAGCCTTATACGGATTTTCATCCTGTAGGATGTCTTCTACCACTTGATTGGGTAACTCCTTATGCTCCTTGAGCAATCGGACCATCAATTCAAATTTGGCCTTGGCCTTCTGAGTATATTTCTTTTCTCCTGTTAATTTGAGGTGGTTGCCCCTTGAGGTGATATTAATTTCCGGAAAGGCATTCCGAAAAAGATTTAACTTGGCGTTCTTTTCGCCGTACAACTCCACTGGATCAACGCCACTGATGGTAAGAATTATTTCGCTCAATATAAATTTTCTCCTTTTAACTATGCTTTAGCCAAGGGTTCCATTGCGAATCAACTGGAATCCGATTGAGCAGCATGGTTGTTATCAATTAATTATCTACTCCAATTTGCATTTTCAACCAAAATAGTTGAATTTGCGTTCAAACCTACAAGAAAAAAACCTGGAAAACCGGGCTCAAACCCTCCCAGACAAATTTAAAGATATATCTCTTAAGCTGGCTAAGAAACCCTTTTATTTTTTCAACAATCATAATTTATTGAACGCAAAGAGGCCAAAAACTTGCTTAGCTTTTATATTTTTATGATCGGTCAGCTGCGTTTGAGACCAAACCAATGATTGACCCAAATAGAAGTGTTTCACAAATGCCCAGGATTGTTACCATTACTTCAGATTTCGGATGGAAAGATTATTATTTGGCCATCATGAAAGGAGCCATCTTAACTCAAGTCCCCGAAGTCAACCTCGTCGATATCACACACGAAATCGAAAACTACGACATCGTACACGCTGCCTTTGTGGTACAAAATACGTGGAAGAGCTTTCCTGCTGGAACCATTCACATTATCAGTGTTAACGACTTTGGCAATCCATCACAAACATTCCTGGCAATTAAACAGTCCGAGCACTATTTTCTGGGACCGGACAACGGTATTTTTTCACTTGTTTTTCCTGAAGCACCCGCAGAGACCTTTCAACTTCCCTTTCCCAGAACAGCCGTTTCACCTTTTCCCTTGAAAGAGGTCTATGCCAATGCCGTAGCACACATCCACCAAAACCTTCCCTTCCATGATATAGGTAGTCCATTGACCAATATCGTCAAGAGATTGAGTTTCCAACCAGTCATTACTCCCTCTCGTATTCAGGGCACCGTCATTCATATTGACAACTATGAGAACGCTATTGTCAACATTCGAAAAGATTTGTTCGAGCGGGTTGGACATGGACGTTCTTTCTCCATTTTGTTCAAGCGCCACGATCCGATCCGACAACTCAATGAGCGTTATCAAGATGTTCCGATCGGCGAAGTTTTGAGTTTTTTTAATTCCGCCGGCTATCTGGAGATAGCCATTAACATGGGCAAAGCCAGTAGTCTTTTAGATCTCAAGCTGGAAGATTCCGTGCAGATTGATTTTGCTTAGCGGCTTTAGGTTTTGATTGTTACCTTTGACCGCAAATCCAAAAGGCATGATAAAACGGCTGGTAAAACTAACTTTCAAAGAAGAGCACATCGCTTCTTTTCGTCAGCTCTTTACTCAGAAAAAGACAAAAATTCGAGATTTCCAAGGCTGTTTACACCTGGAGTTATGGCAGTGCACTTCTGACCCTTGCGTATTCTTTACTTTTAGCATTTGGGACAGTGAAAACGATCTTAACAACTACCGAGATTCCGATCTTTTCCGCGAGACCTGGCAAACCACAAAGGCTTTTTTCGCAGTCAAGGCTGAAGCCTGGAGTGTTCAAGAACAATTCTCATAACAGCAACTTCTTAATCTAGCGATCATCATGGATATCATCAAGCTACCAGAATACAATATTTACATTGGCCATATCCAACGGGCACTCCGCCATTTTGTAACTGACCGACAATATTCTCAGCACCTGCTTATTGCAGACGAAAATACTGCTACTCACTGTCTGCCAATCTTGGCGGAATATCTTGCAGATATCCCCTTTAAGGTCATTACAATTCCGCCAGGTGAGGTGCATAAAAACATTCAAACCTGTGAAAAGATCTGGTCTTCACTGATGCACAATCAGACTGACCGACGTGCCTTGGTTCTGAACCTGGGCGGTGGCGTCATTGGCGACATGGGGGGATTCTGCGCCGGCACCTTTAAGAGAGGAATCGATTTCATTCAAATTCCCACCACCCTTTTATCCCAAGTGGATGCATCGGTCGGTGGCAAACTAGGCATCGATTTCGCAGACATTAAGAACAGCATCGGACTTTTCAAAAACCCAGGTGCAGTTTTTATCGACCCGGTTTTCCTGAAAACGCTTCCGAAAAGGGAGATTACCAGCGGTTTTGCCGAAATCATTAAGCATTGTTTGATCGCCGATCGAGATCAATGGAATAGTCTACAACTTGTGAAGAACTTGGAACAGGTTGACTGGACAGCACTTATCGCTCATTCCGTATTGATCAAAAAACAAATTGTCGAGAGTGATCCATTTGAAAAGGGCATTCGCAAAGCACTAAATTTCGGACATACAATCGGGCACGCCATAGAAAGTTACTTTCTTTCTTCGAAGACGCCGCTTTTGCACGGTGAAGCAATCGCATTAGGTATGATCTGCGAAGCTCATTTGTCTTTTCAACGCCAAGGGCTGACGAATCAAGAATTGGAGCAAATCTTGTCCTTCATTAAAACACTTTATCCTCAACCAATCATTCCCCGCGACAGTTTTCAGGAATTAATTCACCTCATGCAAAACGATAAGAAAAACGTCGACAAAAAAATCAATTTCAGCTTGATTCAACCCATAGGCCAGGTACACGTCAATCAGGAGGCTGAAACTGATGAAATCAAAGCTTCTATGCACTACTATAATTCGACCGTCAATTAAATCACCTGCCATTCATCGTAGAAAATCGCACGCTGATCGAAGCATTCAAGCCGTTAAAATAATTTCTCAAAAAACTTTGGAAACTTTTAAACCAAAAATTGTTTCCATGGTTTTTTAGGTATACATTTGCCGGAGAAAACCAATCCAATCCGGCCGATAGCCAAGCAAGTAAATAAGTAGTGGACCCCACAAATTCAAATGATTTGTGGAGGCAGACCTAAACAACCATGGATCAAAAACAGCAGCAGGTTCTATTCAAATCAGAGGAGCTCTTCATGAGGTATGGACTGAAGAGTGTCACAATGGATGATATTGCCCGACATTTGGGGATTTCCAAAAAAACGCTCTATGAGTACGTTGACAACAAAGCAGATCTGATCGGAAAGATTCTGGACAGTCGCGTTGCTTTAGAGCAGCGAATGATGCAACAAATCAAAGAAGAATCGGATGACGCCGTAGAAGAAATGCTAAAGCTGGCGCGATACAGCATTCAGATGCTTCGAAAGCTCTCCCCTACCGCAGTCTACGACTTAAAGAAGTACTACAAGGATCTGTGGATGTCGATGGAAAGCTTACACCTCAAAGAGGCATATGAAATCATTAGGAATAACATCGAACGAGGGATAGAACAAGGTGTTTACCGGAACGATATGGATCCGGCAATTATCTCTCGGTTGTACATCGGTAAAATTAACCAGGTAGTGGACAACGATATGTTTCCTACTAGCAAATATGACAAGGCTAATTTATTTAAGGAATTTTTCAATTACCACATGCATGGCATTGCCTCTCCAAAGGGTCTGAAACTATTGGAAAAGCATTACCAAAAGATTGTGGAAGAATCTTAAATCCAGAAAACGCTATCCTAGATGGAACTAAAAAGAATAACTCATCACCTGACTGTTATGATGCTTCTGGTATTGCCCGGTATGGCTTTTGGGCAGGAGTCCACTAAAGTTATGACTCTCGAAGAGACGATTGAATACGCGATGACCAATAACATTAGCATTAAAAACGCATTTCTTAACATTGCAGACGCGGAGCAACAAATCTTTGAAAGAAGGGCAACGGGAATTCCGCAAGTCAATGGTACGGTCAATTATCAACGCTATCTTCAGGTCCCGGTTCAACCACTTCCCACTGCCCTAGTGGAATTCATTAGAGTATTGAATCCCAACGGAGAAGTTCAGACCGAAGGCTCGTTCTTTTTAAGGAACAATTTCAATGCGGGTATTAACCTGGAAGCGATGATTTTTGAAGGCAGTTATTTTGTTGCCTTGAAAGCAGCCCGTGCTTATCGGAATTTCGTTCAGCAAGAATTGGTCTCCCAAAAAAGAGAAGTTAAAAACAACGTTATCAATGCGTTTCTTCCCGTAGTTTTGGTCAACACCAACCTTGAAATTCTCGATAAGAACATTGGAAACCTGGAGAAGTTGCTCAATGAAACCAAGGAATTGTACAAAGCTGGATTTGTCGAGCAATTGGATATCGATCGACAAGAACTTTCTCTTCTCAACTTAAAGACCGAACGTGACAATCTCGTCCGTCAGAAGGAAAATGCTATGTCCGCACTCAAATTCGCTATGGGCCATCCCATTGACGAGGCACTAACCGTTGCGGGCCGATTGGAAGACATGGAAATGGAGGTAGGTGATGAAGACCTCGTAGCAGACATCAATTATTCAGGGCGCCCTGAAATGGGCCTGGCTGATCTCAATATCGAACTAAACGAACTCAATCTCAGGTTGAACAAGTCATATTACTTGCCGTCCATACGAGGAAATGGAGCTTACACTTATTCCTTTCAAGGTAATACCTTCAAAGACGGATTCTGGGCTCCTTCCGCCTATGTCGGTTTAAATCTAAATGTTCCCATCTTTGACGGATTTGACAAAAAAGCAAAAGTCCAACGAGTAAAGATCGACCTCGAAGAAGCTGCCAATCAGAAAACAGATTTGAGACGAGGAATCACCCTTGAAGTCCAAACTGGCCGGACAAACTATCTGAGTGCAAGAGAAAAACTAGAAAGTCAAAGGAAAAACCTTTCCCTGGCCGAAAGAATTTACAATACTACCCAAATCAAATACAAAGAAGGTGTAGGCTCCAGTCTGGAAGTAACCCAGGCAGAACAGAGTCTTTACACTTCCCAAAGTAATTATTTGACTGCACTATACGATGTTATCAAAGCTAAGTCCGACCTCGAACAAGCCTTGGGGAAATAAGACATCTCCAATTCGCATCCAATAACAAAACAATTAATTCAAATGAAGTACTGGTCACAGTTTTTCACCATTGTTCTCATAGGAATTGTCGCTTCCCACTGTTCTTCAGGTCCGACAACAGAGATCCCGGAGGACCTCACTGGAAAAAAGAACTTATTAAAGCAGAAGCGTACAGAATTAAAAGAATTAAAGAACTACATCGCTGCACTGGAGGAACAGATCACAGCACTGGAACCGTCCAACGCTGTCAAGAACGTGAAGTTAGTTACCACTAAAGTTCTATCCACCAAAGAATTCAAAAAATTTGTTGAGATCCAGGGTTCAATCCAGGCCGAAGATCTGGTCGATGCAACATCGGAATCTCCTGGAAGAATAATTTTGATGCCGTTGAAGGAGGGCGATATTGTTCGAAAAGGTCAATTGATTGCTAAGCTGGATATGGAACAATTGGACCGACAAATTGCGGAATTAAATAAGTCGTTAGAATTGGCAACGACCGTTTACGAAAGACAAAAGAGGCTATGGGATCAAAATATTGGCTCCGAAATTCAGTACTTGGAGGCTAAGAACAACAAGGAACGACTCGAGAAAAGCCTAGAAACGATACAGCATCAGACAACCAAAGCAGAAGTATATGCTCCCATCTCAGGAACGGTAGAACGGGTTATTCTCCAGAGTGGTGAAGTCGCCGCACCAGGGGCACCGATTCTACAGATTCTGAACACCAACAAGTTAAAGGTGGTCGCCGATGTTCCAGAAAACCTACTCCGCTCGGTCCGAAGAGGCGATTTAGTCACCGTACAGTTTCCAGCACTAGGAATAGAACAAAGGGTAAGGATCAGTCAAATTGGCCGCACTATTGATCCTTCCAACCGAACTTTTGAAGTGGAAGCTGCTCTAAATCGTTCCACTAATTTACTGAAACCTAACTTATTAGCCATATTACTCATCAATGATTTTTCCGCAGAGAATGCTATTGCCGTACCGGTTGAAGCCGTTTTGCAGGAGGTCAGTGGGAATGATTATGTCTTTATCAAAAGTGAAAAGGCAGACGAACTTATTGCTAAAAAAGTATTCATCGAGACTGGTGAGAGCTATCAAGGAGAGATCTTGGTTAACAATGGTCTCAAACCGGGTCAGGAGTTGATACTGGAAGGAGCAAGAGGATTGAATGAAAACGAATTAATTGAGATTAGCACTAGACAATAGGCATTTTCGGATCTTATAACATTAAGGAATATGTCCATAGAAAATAGTAAGAAACTGAGGCAATTTGGTTTATCCACTCTGGCCGTAGACAATGCAACCAGTGTCTTTATCCTCACATTTATGATTTTTCTCTTTGGCATTCAGTCTTATCAAAGCATGCCCAAGGAGCAATTTCCGGAAGCCAATTGGCCTACGGTCTATATCAATACACCTTATTTTGGCAACTCCGCAGAAGACATCGAAAGTTTAGTTACTAGACCCATCGAACGGGAGCTTCAATCGGCGGAAGGAGTTAAAAACATACGTTCAACTTCCATCCAGGATTACTCTGTGATCACCGTAGAATTTGAAGCCAACGAAGATTTGGACATCGCAGTACGCCGAGTCAAGGATGCCGTTGACCTGGCCAAGAGTGAACTACCCAATGACCTGGATCAGGATCCGACTGTTCTCGAAGTCAATTTCTCTGAATTCCCCATTGTTACGGTCAATGTTTCTGGAGATTATTCTATTGACGAATTACGCAATTATTCTGAATACTTGGAAGAAAAGATTGAAAACCTGGACGAGATATCGGAAGTAGAATTGAAGGGCATTATGGAGCGGGAAATCCAGGTTGACATCGACCTCCTGAAGATGGAAGCGGTATTGGTAAGTTTCGACGATGTTGTCAACGCCATTTCTTCCGAAAACTTAACAATGTCAGCTGGGGAAATGATCAACAATGATTTTAGGAGGGCCATCCGGGTTAAAGGGGAATTTGAGAGCATGGAGGAACTGGAAAATATGATCGTCAAGAGTGAAAACCAGCGCCCAATTTACCTCAAGGAAATTGCAACAGTCACCTATGGTTATAAAGATCAGACCAGTATCGCAAGAGCTGATGCACTTCCGGTAATCTCATTAGACGTCATCAAAAGGAAAGGCGAGAATCTGCTGGATGCTTCGGACAAGATCAAAGTGATCCTGGATGAAGCGCGAGAATCGCTTCCGAAAGATCTCAAGGTAAGTCTATTCAACGACCAGTCAGTGATCACCCGTGCGGAGGTAAGTAACTTGGAAAACAGCATCATATCCGGGGTCATCCTAGTTGTATTGGTCTTACTGTTCTTCCTTGGTATCAAAAATGCACTTTTCGTTGGTCTTGCCATTCCACTTTCAATGCTGACCGGCATCATGTTTTTGTCGATCTCGGGTGTAACCATGAACATCGTAGTATTGTTTGCCTTAATCCTTGCTTTGGGACTATTGGTAGACAATGCAATTGTAGTTGTTGAAAACATATACCGCTTCAGACAAAATAATTACTCGGGTCGTGATGCTGCCAAATATGGAGCAGGCGAAGTAGCCCTTCCCATCATTGCTTCAACAGCTACTACATTAGCGGCTTTTGTTGCCCTTGCATTTTGGCCGGGCATCATGGGAGAATTTATGAAGTATTTGCCAATTACTTTGATTATAGTATTGTCGTCTTCCCTTTTTGTAGCATTGGTAATCAATACGGTATTTACTTCGCGATTTATGACAATCGACAAGAAAGAGGAGGATAAAAGTCTGCAAAGACGAAAGACGACAAACGTATTGATCGGTGTACTGATAATGTTCTTGGCTGCCATTGCCTTTCATATTCTGAATTTAAAGAGTGTACAGGAATCCATTGGCTATAATGCCGACCTTCAGTGGGCACGTAACCTCCTGGGAATTGCGGTCATTATATCACTACTGAATCACTTCTTTTTCCGCCCCGCGTCTTTTTACTTTCAAAACCGAGTGCTGCCAGTATTGGAAAGTGGTTACAATCGGTTCATTCGTTTTGCATTAAAATATTCGACAGCATTCTTTCTAGGCACCTTTGGTTTGCTTTTTTTCTCGATTACCCTTTTTACCGTCTTCATGCCGAAGGTCGTGTTCTTTCCGGCAGTCGAACCCTTTTACATCAACGCCTTTGTAGAACTACCCATTGGAAAGGACATCGAGGCTACTAGTGAATTAATGCGTGAACTCGAAGTCAAAGTGATCGAGGCAGTCGAACCTTATTCAGAAATTGTCGAGGCGGTCCTATCGCAGATCGGCGAAAACACATCAGATCCGAATACACCTCCCGAACCGGGTATTACACCCAATAAGGCTCGTCTGACGGTCTCATTTATTCCATCTAATGAACGCAATGGAATTTCAACCTGGGATGCAATGGAGGATATCCGAAACGCCGTTCAAGGTATTCCTGGGGTGACGATCTCAGTAGACAAGAACGCGGATGGCCCACCTACCGGAAAGCCAATTAATTTGGAGCTCCAGGGGGAAGACATGGATGAGTTGGCCATCCTTTCCGGGGAGGTCATAGCTTACATCAACAGTCAAAACATTCCTGGAATTGAAGAATTACAAGCCGACATCAATCTAGCGAAGCCCGAACTAATTATCAATATTGATCGAGAAGCTGCTCGGAGGTATGAAATTTCTACGTACTCTATTGCTAATACGATCCGAACGGCAGTCTATGGACGGGAGGCCAGTAAGTTCAAGGAAGGGGAAGAAGAATATCCCATTATGGTAAGACTGGATAAATCCTACCGCAATGACGTCGACAAGCTTTTGAACCAGAAGATCACTTTCAGAAATCCGGCCAATGGCCAGCTAGCTCAAGTACCCATCTCCTCGGTGGCTGATATCCGATTTACTTCTTCATATGGCGCAGTGAAAAGAAAGGACCTAGAACGGGTCATCACGGTCTACAGCAACGTACTTGAAGGCTACAACGCTAACGAAATCAATTTGGAAATAGAGGACCTCATGGCCAATTATGATTTTCCTGACGGCGTCACCTACGAATTTACGGGAGAGCAGCAACAACAACAGGAGGATATGAGCTTCTTGCAAACAGCTTTCCTCGTATCCATATTCCTGATATTCATCATTATAGTAGCCCAATTTAATTCAATCTACTCCCCTTTCATTATTATTCTGTCTGTGCTTTTCAGTACCATTGGAGTCTTTCTGGGGTATTCATTTACAGGCATGCCAATCTCGGTCATTTTTACGGGAGTTGGCATCATTTCACTAGCGGGAGTGGTGGTCAATAATGCCATTGTACTGATTGATTATATCGATTTATTGGTTCAGCGAAAAAGAGAGAGCTTAGGTCTATCAAATATGTTGCAATTGAGTAGAGAAGACATCAGGGAATGTATTGTAACCGGCGGGGCAACTCGTCTAAGACCCGTTTTGCTGACCGCTCTTACGACAGTATTGGGATTAATTCCACTTGCGATTGGATTTAATTTTAATTTCTTCTCTCTGATAAGCAGACTCGACCCACAGATATTCATTGGTGGCGATAACACAGCTATGTGGGGCCCAATGGCATGGACGGTGATTTATGGTCTTATCTTTGCCACCTTCCTCACGCTGATCGTAGTACCGGTCATGTATTGGTTAGCCTATCATTTAAAGGCCTGGTTGGCCAAAACCTTCTCAAAACAGGCAGCTGTCCATACCACGTCGTAGCACAACCTTGTCAAAAACAACCTGTTTTTGTACAAAACGGCCATTCTGGAATTTTTCAGAATGGCCGTTTTAGGCTATTGATCCCAGCTACAAAATTTTATTTTTTTTCTATCGTTATAATAAAAGTAATGCAGAAATCTTTGATTTACGGCTTTGGAGTTCTGTTACACAAATGATAACAAATTGTCTTCAGACCCGGCATTAGTAGAGACTTTTCTTCACCACACATTGACTATCTGGAGAATTTCCATCCTTATCTGGTCTAAAAAATCAAGGAAACGGCAAATTTAATGGTTAGACAGTGATTCCATCCAATGGCATCGGGAGAAGGCCTTCTTGTTTTTGAATGTCACAATTTACCTTGATCAAGAAAAATTATAAATCAAATAATCCGTTCATTTGTATTGTCACGTTAAGAAAACGACATAAAATTTCACTATTGTCTCCGATTACATTCATCTTATAGAATGTAACGCTTTTGAGAGAGAATTCCAATCACTTGTTTTCTGATAATATCCATATTTATCGCCATTGGCTATTTTGAAATGATGTAATTCAAATTAAAGTCTACGATAACTTTTGTTATTTGCCAAATAGATTTTAAATTGCAAGAACATATATTGCGGATAGTCTGCCATTCACATACTTTGTAAATTCTATATTTAAGATACCTTATTGGGTGAGTGTTTGTTCATAGTTTTTGTTTTTATTTTCCCCCCCCGGCATAGTCGGGGGCTTTTTTCTCACTCAGTTTGACTTTGATTACCAATATGTCCTCCCCCCTCTCCATCACCGGAGATCCAGATTGGTAATAGTGATTCGGCCGATAATCATACCATTGAGAGAAAAATCAATTAAAGATATACAGACGTTCAAGAGCAAGATGTACACGCTCTGTGGAACGCAAAGAACTTAGTGTTGTTCATAGTGTTTGTTTTATGTATTGTCCCTGTCAAGTTAAATTGACAGGGTTTTTTTGTTTGATAACATTGCAAATACCGATCGGACATCGCATTTTTGCAATATAACATAATACTACAATCCAATAAAATACAAGCAAGATGGCCCTAAATATTGAACACCTCCGCCAAGAATACGCTCTTATGGAGCTCAAACGATCGGACTTAAAAGCCGACCCTTTCCAACAATTCGAAACGTGGTTTGAAGAGGCAAGTAGCGCACAAGTAGATGAACCCAATGCTATGGTCCTTTCCACAATTGATCTTGAGGGATATCCTACCGGACGGGTTGTTCTGTTAAAAGGTTTTAGTAAAGACGGATTCGTTTTCTACACGAATTACGAAAGTGGCAAGGGCAGGGAAATAGCTCTCAATAAGAAAGTGTCCTTGACTTTTCTTTGGAAGGAAATTCACCGTCAGGTTCGAGTCCACGGCATTGCGCAAAAGACCAGCGATGCGCAAGCCATTAAGTACTTTCAGAGTCGCCCTAGGAAGAGTCAAATTGGTGCTTGGACCTCTCCTCAAAGTCAGGTCATCGAATCCCGTCAGGTCTTGCTCGATAACTACGCTAACGTAGAGGCACGTTTTAAAGAAAAGGAAATACTACCCAAACCAGCTAATTGGGGCGGTTACATAGTCATTCCCAGATCATTCGAATTCTGGCAAGGGCGACCAAGCCGTTTGCACGACCGATTCCGCTATCAATTGGACCATGCCGGTCAATGGGTAATAGATCGTCTTGCTCCATGATTAATAGAACGGCCCCTTCTCAAACTCATAAGAAATCATGATGAACAAAGCATCGGTTCTACCATTCTTATTTCTTTTCTTTTTCTGGACCTATTACAGTTTCGGCCAGGACAGACCGGTCACCGAAATTCTACAAAAGAAAGTACCGGATGCTACTTCTACCGCTGCCAAAGATGCAAATTCCCTCCTCTACAAGGTTCAAGGAAATGGCATCGCTACTTCTTACCTATTTGGCACCTTTCATATTCTCCCTCAGAAAGATTTCCATCTGAAGGAAAAAGTCAAAACAGCCTTTTACGCATCGGAGCAGATCGTGCTGGAATTGGATATGGACGACCCGGGTATGCAATTGGCCATGATGCAAAATGCAGCTATGCAAAATGGACAGACGCTAGACAAGCTGTTTACACCAGAGGACTACAAAAGGTTAGATGAATTACTCAAACAGAGCATCGGCATTGGATTGCAAATGTTTAATACCTTTAAACCATTTATGATCTCTTCCATGTTAATCCAAAATTACATCGAAGGCACCCCTGCTAGCTTTGAAGGAAAGTTTGTAAAGATGGCTTCAGAATCGAAAAAAGAAATTCTAGGTCTAGAATCCGTAGAAGACCAACTTTCCATTTTCGACCGGATCCCATACACCAAACAAGCTGAGGATATAGTAGAAATGATGAATGAAGAAGATACAATGCGCAAGATGTATTCAGATATGATCGAGTTGTATAAGTCTGAAGACTTAATGGGAATTTACAAATTTACTTCCGATTACTTCGATGACCCGCAAGAAGAACAATTATTGCTCATTGAAAGAAATGAAAAATGGATTCCTAAAATAGGGGAGCTCGCAAAAGACAAAAAGTGTTTTTTTGGTGTCGGAGCTGCCCACCTAGGAGGAGAAAAAGGCGTAGTTCAATTATTAAAAAAGGCTGGTTACGCAGTAACAGCAGTGAAATAAAATGAGAGCAATATGAAAAAGGAAATCGTCAAGGAGTATACAAATGGTGAAATCACCGTCGTCTGGAAACCAGGAATGTGTATACACTCCGAAAAATGTTTCCATGGTCTTCCAAATGTTTTCAACCCAAATAATCGTCCTTGGATCAATGCCAAAGGATCAGATACGGACACCATCAAAGCACAAATTGATCAATGTCCTTCTGGTGCTTTATCCTATCAAACAAATGCAGGAAATGAAGAAAACATTTCTGACGCAGGAGGAAATTGCCTTGTCGAAATGGCTCCAAATGGACCACTACTCGTTCGAGGTGCACTTATTATTAAGGATAAAGACGGGAATGAAACGGCCAGCGACAAAATGACTGCATTTTGCCGCTGCGGAGCTTCTTCCAATAAACCTTATTGCGACGGGTCGCATAAGAAGGTCAATTTTGAAGGATGAAAACCGTATGGGGTTATTTTTCCATCACCAATACGTCTTCATCACCCCAGAGATATTTGTTAAACCACTGCCAATTGTGCCATATTGCAGCCAGTCTTTCTTTGGGTTTTGAAATGCCGTGTCCAAATCCTTTATAGACTACTAATTTGGCATCAACTTCCTGATCTCGAAGACCTTGTAATAGTTCATAGGCATTGGGAATAGGTACCCGCCGATCGAACTCTCCGTGTTGAATCAGAGTTGGCGTCGAGGCCTGATTGATATAGTTCATGGGAGAAGTAATGCGATATATGCTTTCATCTTCCCATGGAGTAGCTTTCAAATATTGCCTGGTAAAAGGGTGAATGTCCGTATTGACGTAATAGGTCATCCAGTTGGATATACCCGCACCTACCGAAATGGCCTTAAATCGATCTGTAGTGGTTGTAAGAAAGGCAGAAATGTAACCTCCTTGACTCCAACCCATGGCTCCCATTCTGGTCGTGTCTACCATTCCAAGTCCGGCTAGATAATCCACGCCAGAAAGAACATCCCAGGCATCACCAACACCTAGATTGCGGACATTTAGCGACCGGAAATCTTCACCATACCCAGCTGACCCACGATAGTTGACCCGCAATACCAAAGCGCCTTTGTTCAACCATTGATTTACGGGATATACGTAAGATAACACGGGAGTCTGCCGATCAACCCCAGTGGGGCCACCATGGATTACAACTAACAAAGGGTATTTTTTGCGTTCATCAAAATCGAGCGGCTTATGTAAAACCCCTTCGATCGCCGTACCATCCTGGCTTTTCCAACTGATCACTTCACTCTGTGCTACTTTCCAACCCTTGATCTGTCTGGTGATTTGAGTCAATGGTTGAAGTTCAAACTCTTTTTGAATGGCGCAAGTGTAGATTTCCGCTAAGTCATCGCCTTTTGTGGCATTTAAGGCCATATGGGTACCATCTGCCGAAAAGTCGATGGCAAAAATCTGTTGGGGATCTTGAAGCACCTGTGTCACGGCAGAACTATAAGGATCAATCTTAAAGAGGTGAACCTGCGTTTGCTGAGCAGCCAATGCGTAGATTCCGGTTGGTGTCCAAGTAACATCCCGAAAATTCTCGTCGAAGTCCTTTCCCAACTGCATGGAGTGTTCCGATGCAATTTCGTACTTGTACAGTTTGTTATTTTTGTAAAAATTGGATATTCGATCGTTCAAAGCGGTGCTATAAAGAAAGAGTTTACTGTCGGGCGACCAATCTAGAAAACTATCCATACTCTTATTTTCAACGACCTTCTTCAACTCGCCTGTAGCAATATCAAAAAGAGAAATATCGGCATCCAGAAAGGAGTTGATCAATGGGTTGGGCGCGTGCGTTATCGCAATCGTTTTGCCATCCGGGGAAACATCAAACTGACGGATCGTAAAATCTACACTATCGATCAGAGCCACTGCCTTAGGCCAATGTACACAAGGCCACTTCTGCAGGGAGCTGTCAATTTTTTCATAACAAGGAAAGTCCTGCGGTTGTAATCGATCCGGGTCAAAATCTATCTGATAGAGCCAAGAACGTCGAAATTCTTGATCATCCACTGCAAATTTACCAAACCTTTCTTCCCTACCCTTTTCTTTCTTTTTTTCCGGTTCCTGCTTTGTAAAAATGAAAGATTTGCCGTCAGGCATCCACTCAAATCGACTGATTCCATCCTTCTCATGAGTAACGGCTAACGCCTCTCCTCCTGCCAATCGCAATACATGGATCTGGTTCTTTTTACCTCGGTCTGCCAGGAAAGCGAGCCATTGTCCATCTGGAGACCAAAGATGACCAAAACTATTGCCCTTTGCAGTACGGGTCAATTGGAAAGGTTGACCGCCGTCTCGTGACAACCATATTTCAGAATCGTATCGGTTGTTTTGCCAGTCAGCTCGGCTAACAGAAAATGCGACATGCTTCCCATCTGGCGAAATTTGGGGGTTACCTGCTCTTTTCAGAGAAAGAATTTCCTCAAAAGATGGATTCTTCAATGTATCTTGGCCATAAGAAGATAGCAAAAAGGAGCAGACTAAGAGAAGAGTAAAAATCGGCTTTTTTCCCATGATGATTGAATTTGATGGTACGAGATTACTTATTTGTAATTCTAATTGAAATTAACACTTTTCTATGGTTTCAATATCATCTGTTACCAGTGAAAAGAATCATAAGGGTGTTTTCGAAAACTTGGATTTAGTCAAAAGGATAGATAAAATTGCTTGGGGCAGCAGTAGTAAAAGAGAAACGAATTGGAGCGGACTAACCTTGCCCAAAATTAAAAAATTTTACAGCGGCACAAAAAAAATGATAATTTAGCACGCAAACTTATAATTCATGTCTAGCAAACTAAAGGTTCTCGTAGTTGGTTGTGGTAATATGGGCACTTCCCATGCACGGGCTTATCACCAAATGGAAGATTTCGAAATTGTCGGTTTGGTTAGTAGAACTCCTGCCAGCAGGCTTCGATTATCGCAAGAATTAGGAGGCTACCCAGATTTTGGTGATTTTGATACCGCACTCGCCGCTACGCAGCCAGACGCAGTATCCATCAATACCTACCCAGAAACGCATGCGGAATACGCCGTCAAAAGTCTAAAAGCTGGTGCCCATGTCTTCATTGAAAAACCGCTGGCCAATACCGTGGAAGAAGCTCAGGAAATTGTTGATATGGCGGTGGCCAAAGGTAAGAAATTAGTTATTGGGTACATTCTTCGAGTACATCCCGCGTGGACGAAATTCATCGACGTGACAAAAACACTCGGCAAGCCTCTCGTCATGCGAATGAATCTTAACCAACAGAGTAGTGGAGACATGTGGGGGACCCATAAACAATTGATGAAAACCATGTCTCCAATTGTGGACTGCGGTGTTCATTATGTCGATGTGATGTGCCAAATGACGGAAGCAAACCCAATCAGTGTCAGCGCAATCGGAGCACGCCTAAGTAATGAGGTAGCTAAGGACATGTACAATTATGGGCACTTGCAGGTTACTTTCGACGATGGTTCGATTGGATGGTATGAGGCGGGATGGGGTCCGATGATGAGTGAAACAGCCTTCTTTGTAAAAGATGTGATTGGTCCCAAAGGCTGTGTTAGCATTGTGGATAGCACGGGAAATGAACGATCCGATGATTCTTCAGATATTGACAGCCACACAAAAACAGGTGCTCTAAAATTGCACCATAGTTCTTTGGATCAGAACGGCAATTTTCAAAAAGCGGATGAATACATCAGCACCGCTGGTGAACCGGACCATGATGGCCTTTGCTATCTTGAACAAGCTTATTTCTTAAAGTCCATTCAGCAGAATCTTGATCTTACCCAACACATGAGTGACGCTGTCAATAGTTTACGTATCGTCTTAGCTGCCGACGAGTCCTACAAAACCGGACAAACAGTCAAACTCTAGAAGGCATGGAGGCATTTATCTTTCACCTCGCCCCAACCAGCCATTATCAGTCCTTTGACGACCCAGAATGGTATTGGCCGGATGAGTTTGAGAAGGAAGGTTTTATACATTGTTGTTACGAAAATCAGATCGATGACATTATCGATCGTTATTTTAAGGAATCCAGTAATATCTTGAGCCTAAAGATAATGGTCGCTTCACTAAAAGCTGAAGTAAAAGTAGAAAAAGCTCCGGTAGGTACCTATTATCCCCATATCTATGGCAAGATCAACCGCGGGGCTATTGTTGAGACAAAGCTTGTCAAGGGGTAAGACCCTTCCATGAAAGAAATAAAAAAACGGGGGGCAATCACATATCCAACCTAAGAATTCTTTGAAGTAAAGAGTGGGGTAGACACTCGTGGAATACCTTCTTTGCCTTTTGTGAGTCGGAGTGTGCGTATCGAAATGAAAGGTTTCGAGGGAGGGGCCTCGAAACAAACATGAGAACGGTCGTCAAGTTATGTCAACGTAAAAGCGTAACGGATCCTGCTTTTTGATACTTGCCACTAATTGCTTTATTGCCCTTCCAAGTCGTTCCATCCTCAAACACTGCACGCGCCTTCCAGACATAAACATCCTGTGGCAAGGGATATCCTTTATGTGTGCCATCCCAGCCGGTGGACGGCTGGCCTTCTACAAGGTCAAATGTTTCCCAAAGTAATTCTCCATAAGTGGAAAAGATTTGCAAGTGAAATTCTTTCAATCCATGTCCTTTGGGTAGAAAGATTTGAGCTTCACCCTTTCCCAAATCTGGGGCAAAGGCGTTTGGGATGTACAACTGCCCGAAAAATGTTGGTTCAATAATGACCAACGTATCGGCGGTACACCCCTGTTCACCCAATGCTTGTAAATAAACCTCTCTTATACCATTTACATAGTACCTATGCGTGGGATGAACTTCGTACGATTGTGTACCATCTCCAAAATCCCAGATATAGGACAATGCATTTTTTGAAGTGTTGTTAAAAAGGATCTTCCCCTTTGGCTCACCATCGATCTGATCCGCCCATTCGAAACTGGCGGTCGGCGTTTGCCAAACGTCAACGGCACCATTGAGAAGGAGCGTATCAAAACAAAGGTTTTCTCTTCCCACGATCAATTGTACATCATACCGGCCGGCTTCCACATACTGATGAGTGGGCAAACGCTCTGTGGAGGTTTTGGCATCGCCAAAATCCCACAGAAACGTTTCCCCGTCAGAGTAGTTTTGAAAAACAGCAGTAAACGGACTGCAGCCGGATAACTCATCCAGGCCAAAATCGGCTATTGGTTGATCAATCAGCCGAAGGTTTTGAGTAGTAGCATCTTTGCAACCATATTGGTTACTCACGTTTAATTCAATTTCGTAATCACCACTTTCCCGGTATTCATGCTGTGGCGAGACCAACGGAGAGGTCCCGCCATCAGCAAAGTTCCACAGGAACCCATCTGCTCCTTCAGTATTATTTTGTACCGTGATGGTAGCTGGCAATCCACAATAGACCGGCCGATCGACTTTAAATGCGGCCTTTGGAACCGGAAATGCATGTACATTGGTCCAAACTGTATCGGCCTTACAACCATGCTTATCCATGACGGTTAATTTCACGTCGTACCGCCCCGTTTCAAAATAGGTATGTTCAGGGCTAATGGCTACTGAAGAATTCCCATCGCCAAAATCCCATTCGTAAAAATCCGCCTGTCGACTTTGATTTATAGATGCAATTGTTAGTGGTGTGCAGCCCTCGGCAATGTTCAGATCAAATGCTGGTTCGGGTGCTGACAAGATCGTAACTTCTTCCACTGCTTCTGCAACACAACCAGATTGGATATCGGTAACTCGCAAACGAACGTCAAAAGTACCTGTCTGGTTGAATTCATAAGTTGGATCCGATACGATCGACGTATCCCCATTTCCGAAATACCAGATGCTGCTGGTGTGGTTTTGTGACCGATTCGTAAACTGAACTGGTTGTGCTACGCACAAATTAGTTGAAAATTCAAAATCCACAGCAGGTCCGGGCAAAACCTCGATCTCAATATTCGAACTGTCCATCGCACATGCATTGCTTGCATAGTGCCTGATCAGGTAACGCCCAGCCTCTGTAAACGTGTGAATAGGATCATGAACTGCTGAGGTGGCACCATCGCCAAAATCCCAGCTGATATTTGTACCGGGAGTAGAAAAATCCTCCAATGTAATCGTCATGGGAGAACATCCCTCCACTTTCGAGATATTAAAGAAAGCCTCGACCGTTTCGGGTTCTACGGTCAACACCCGGGTTATGGTATCATTTCCACATTCGTTGCTTCCTACTAAAAAAATAGGATAATCAACAGGTATGGTATCGTTGTAATAAGATTGCATGGCGGGAAGAGAGTCGGTCGAGGTACTGCCGTTACCAAAGTCCCAATAATAATTGTCCACATTCTCAGCAGAAACATTATTGAATGCTACGTTTACAGGAGCACAGGCCGTATCGACCGTAAACCCAAAGTCCACCAACGGAGTAGCTTTAACCAGAACTGAATCGCGGTATAAGTCCCGACCACATTCATTCACTGCCTCCAACTGTAGGTGAAACACCCTGTCTTCCAGTTCGACCGAGTAGTCAATAGGGATAGAAGGTTGAGACTCTGTTGCCACCTGACCATTCCCAAAGTCCCAATAAAAGGATACTTCAAATCCTTCCCCCTCGTTAACAGGGATGACCGCTAAGGATTTACAGGCTTCTCGTTCGGGTAAAGTGAACTTTGCCTTTGGCGCCTCGATTACTTGAATCGAATTTTCGGTACGGTTGCTACAGCCAAATCGATTTTCCAGATTCACAGAAATCTGATATGTTCCCGGTGTTGCAAAGGACAATTCCGGCTCCAGAGTAGAAAAAGTTCGTCCATCACTAATCTGCCAGTCAATAAAACTGATTTCCTCAGCAGCAGTCCGCAATTGAACACTGGAATTGGTGCAAATCCGGGAAGGCAATTCAAAATCTGCTACGGGGGCGGGATGAACGGTCACGTTTTTGCGATCCAGGTTAGAACACCCTGTCTCGGCATCAAAAATAGAGAAAGAGATTGTGTATGACCCTACACCCACGGTCTGAGCGTCGAATATTCCGGTTGTAGCATTCACAATTCCAGGGCCTTCCCAGGTTCCAGTCGCCGGGACATTGCCGTGTAGTTGTAGCGGATTTCCATCAAAGCAGATATTTTGGTCCGGTCCTGCTTCAACTGTATTTAATTCAATTACTTTGATCCTTAAGGTATCTTCCACACGGCAGTTTCCGGTTCCTACACGATATCGGAACAAGTAGTCGCCACCACCTGCTTCTCCCGGATCGAACGCATCTCCGACAAGACCATCCGTATTGGCAGTCCAACGCCCACCAGCCGGATTAGCAAAATCACTAAGTACATAAACCTCATCTCCGAAGCAAAGAGACTGATCCGGCCCTGCATCGACATTCGTTGGATCTATAACGCCTACCTTTATTTCGTAGGCAGCACTGCAACCATTGACAGCCTGATAAGTGTATTGCAGCCTGTAAGTACCAGGACCACCTGCGGTACCGGGATCAAACTGTCCCGTTGCATTTACGACCCCAATGCCCGACCAATTTCCCCCCACCAGATTAGCTTGTGGAAGAGTAACTCGGCCCGGGGTGTTACAATAAGTGGTATCTGGTACTTCCAAAATTGGTGTAGGCTTGATTTCTACAACCAGTTGATCGCGCCCTTGACATCCCTGGCCACCAGCAAATGCATAACTCAAGGTATATATGCCAGGAGGCGTTTTCGATGGTATTATTTCCAGTGCACTGATATCGATACTATCTTCGGTTGTCCAGAGCCCTCCGGCCGGTGAACCAGTCAATGCGATGGTTGCATCATTTTCACATAATGACTGATCGGGTCCGGCATCAATGCTCGGTGCATCTAGGACCGAAATAGTAAATTGGTCTTCGACAAAGCAAGCACCAACCCCAAAACTATAGGTGATAGAGTGGTTACCAGACCGAGCGATCGCAGGATTAAATACATCTTCTTGAATACCTGTACCTGACCAAGTCCCACCTTCCGGAGTGGCAATCAATGTTAGGGGGCCTTCATTGATGCACACCGTCGTATCCGGAGGTAGGTTGAGCGAAGTTGGTTCTTGGACACGAAATGTATCCGTAATAATTTGCTCACCACAAGCATTTTTTAGGAGCAATTCTACCGGATAAACACCGGGATTAGCATAATTGATATTTTTCGGATATAGTTCATCAGTACTTTCGAGGTCAGCTCCAGGAAAGCGCCAACTAATCTCATTGATTAATGAACCATTTGCACGAATGTCTATATTGGCCGAATCAAAGTTTAGCGTAGCGGTCTGGCAAAAGTCAGGAATGGGGTCCATTATCGCAGCCGGTGGCCCCGGCACTTCAAGGCTAGCTTGCCAAGAAACCACTGAACAAGGGTTGGTTACCTCAACTCGAACATCATAGACCCCTCCTTCGTTAAATTGGATCTTGGGTTGCAAACTGGCACTGTTGGTGCTATCCAGAAATTCCCATCCAGTATCCGGACTAATGATCCAGTTATAACTTAAAGAATCACCTTTTGCAATTTTTGGCATGATTGCCTGTAATGGTGCACAAAGTGCTTGGGAACCATCTTGCCCAAGAAAAGGAATGGAATCCGTTGGAATAATTTCCGGAGGTTCATAAATCGTTATGTCCCTGCTAATCGACAAAGGACCGCATGAAAAACTAACAATAGTCAATTCAATGGTATATACTCCGGGTTTGAGGAATTCCACTCCAATCTGTTCGGAACCGAACAAACTACCATTGTTCAAAACCCAATCCTCGTTTGCGGTCCCCGAGATACTCCAATTCGGACTTAACACATCGATGCAACTGGACGGGTTGCCACTTATGATTTCGATGATGTCTCTAGACAAATCCGTAAACGTGTATTCCTCGCCGGCACAGATGCTGATAGGGCTAGCGATATCAAAGTCTGGCGTCGGTGGAGTAGTGACTTCGATCGGCTCAATCGTGGCGGCAGAGGAATTACACGGATTTGAAGCTAATATTCTCAAGTCAAAGGCATTTGTATAACTGCCTGTAGTGGTATTAGCCCCACACGAATTTTCCGTAAAGGTATAAGTGAATACATCCGGTACATTTTCTTGAGTGAAAGTATCAACAACCTCTCCGTTGACATAAATCATATATTCTGTTCCCGGTGGATTATTTTCGGTATTTGTAATCGGAAAATCAAGTGTTGCTGGCGCACATAAGCCAACTGTATTTCCCGGGTTTACCAACCCTACCGAAGGATTTCCGCCATTGTAAAAAGTATAATTCTTCGTGAAAACACAACCATTTCGGTGTTCAACGGTCACGAAAATGGTGAAGTATCCCAGTCGCATATAGGTATGGGAAATGGTTTGAGTGTTTGAAAAAGTGGTATTGTTATATTCATCAGCTGCACTCCCATCTCCCCAATCGATCGTGTACTTTATGTTATCATCATACGTTTCAGATCGATTGAAAAGTACCAGGTCAATCGTTGGCGAACCATTACATGCCCTCATTTCATCTCCGTCAACAACGATCAATCCTGGAGTTACTCCAATACTAACATCCGGTACGGTGTTTAACACCAAAGATTGGGTACTGCAGGAATCACCATCTTCATAAAGGGTTACAAGAATTGTCGAATCCGCCGGAAAATTGGCAAAGTCATAGGTAAAAGAACTTCCTTCAAAGTCGGTATTGCCATCTTCATCTATATCCCAAGCATAACTGGCAGTAGTAGCAGGATTGACCACCTCAAATCTGACTTCCTCTGTAAAACAAGGAGAGGAGTCACTAATGGTAAAATTGCATTGAGCAAAAGAATTTATCTGGATAAACACCAGGCAGACCAGAGAGAACATTAATGTCAACTTGCTTTTCATGGATTGATGTTTGTTACGCTAGAAAAAACTCTTACAGTCCATCACATTTTTAGATTTGGAATTCCCCCGAAGTTTCATACCAAAACCCGCATTCTCAAGAAACCGATACCTTATGGTAAACTCATATACATTTCCCGCAGTAGGGCCTAGTCCGGTAGTATTTAAATCCATGCTGAATCCCAGAAAAATGGAAGGGCTGTTCCCACGTTTACGGGGACCGTTATTGGTGTAAGCACCAAAAGTTAGAATGTAAGCATCCGTATGGAATTGACTGGGCACGTAGACCCGATTCTGGTAGAGCAAGCCCAGGTAAAAGTTATTGACCAGGGTGTACAAGCCTAAGGTTCCGACCGTCAGATTCTCTTTAAAGTTCATAAACTGCCGGCCTTGCGAATCCAGCTTGAAATTCGGAGAAATAGCCACTTCTGTTCCTGTTCCGGAAAAAATACGGATCGGAATAATCATCCCACCATGGATCGTGGTCCGGGGAGCTACCTTATAGTCTTTGTTGAGGAAAGAATCATTCCCACTTAAATCTTTGTTAATCAGGTAAGGTAAGTGGTGAAAACTAGCGCCAATGTGGGAGCGTACATTGGTAATTTTCTTCTTACCCAGTTTGAGTGTCCCTTGACGGCGCCACACGAAGCCAAAATCCAAATCCCCGTATGCCACATTGTCCAGAACCGGGCTTAAAGAGCTGGGATTCATTAGTCCGTCCCAGGGATCTATCTGATCGGAAAAAACAAAGCGACCCCAGTCAATAGTCTTTTGAACGATCTTTCCTTCCAATCCAAAGTGAAAGTTGCTCTTTTTTCCAGGAATGGTGTACGAAAACACCACTCCTGCCTGATTGGTCGACAAATTGCCGATTCCCTCCTCATTCCGGAGAAGCTGGAGCCCCACTCCAATTCCCAAGGCTGGTAATTGAGTTTCTACCGTAACGTTATAGGTCTTGAACCCATTATCAATATTGACCCATTGCATCCGGGCCACGGCGTTGAGCGTTATACCTCTTTCTAGGCCAGCAAAAGCCGGGTTCAAATAGATTCGATTCGCGTAAAATTGCGAAAAGGAAGGATCTTGAGCATGCAGACTAACACCAGAAGACATCCATATAGACAATGCTAACCACAGGCTAGCGTAAGGCAGACACTTACGTAGCATCATATTTAAACAGTTTTTGGAATTACAAATCTCATTCAGTTTCTATACCATGGTCGTTCTTTCGATCAGACATAGAAAACTCGTGTGACCTCTATACAAGAGATCCTATCTAGTAGCTTTACAATAAATTGGATATAGAACTCAATGTGTTCTGGTCATGGAATTTAATACTGAATTCTACTGGGGATGGGGGGAGGAATATAAACGGGGTGGTTAGTTTGAAATGATGGGCTAAATATACGATTTTCTATTAATATAAAAAAGTTAAAACTGTTATTTTCTATCAAAAAATGAAAATATTCGAAAATAATCGGACTACCACAGCTTCAATGCAGATTAATTCCGCCATGCCAATTGCTCTAGGCCAAACAGCCATTCTTTCACTGCACTAAAGTAATCAACAGGACTGTTTGTCAATACGTTATAAAGATAATGATCGGCTTCGGCAAAAAGCCTAATATCGAATTGTAAATGACTTTGCCGATCTTGTAATGCCTCCAATTTTTCGACGCACAACTTTGTCGGGATCGTTACGTCTTTTTCACCAAAAATCCAAAGAACGGGAATTTTGAGCTGGTCGATGTATGGAAATGGATCAAACCCATGTTTACCTTCAAAAAGTCCAGTCATACGGTTGAGTTCATCAAAATTGAGTTTTGCTTTCTTTTTGCTACTTGCGTTTCCAGTCATTCTGCAGTAAAAGATATCGGTGCCGACTGAGACTGCAGAGCCAGAGACGACTACTGCTCCAAAGATGTAATCCATTTGATTCGCCGCTGCGGGTACAATCCACCCACCTTGACTTAGCCCCAACAAACCTATTTTACGGCCATCTACTTCTTTTCTCGATTGTAAAAACGCTCCCGCGGCCACAACATCTTTAGCCAAATCTTCAAAAACAGATGTGCTGTTCTTAAGGGTGACGTGGCGATATTTGCCTTTAGATTTGCCGCTCCCTCTCTTATCGTAAACAAATACTGCATATCCTTGATCCGTTAGCTGTTCAACGTAATGATGATAATTTTCTCTAGTTTGTTTACCAGCCTTATGCACTATAATAAATACGGGGTACCCGGTTCCCGAAGAATCCGGAAGGTACAAAGTGCCTTCCAGTTGTATTTTACCGCTGGAAAAACTAAATGATTGTTGATGCGATTGGGAGTAAACCGGTAATATCATCAGTAGGGTATAACCAAGGATCAGTAGAGTTCTCATGTAGAAGAGGTTTAAAAACAATTAAAGAGGCTGATCGATGGTATGCAGGAATTTTTAAAATAAGTCAGGGTTACACAGGAAAAACACTGAGGGGATCGGATAAGAAGAGTTTACGGACTTGTAGTAAAAAAGTTGCCAAAATAAAATAGCAGTAACCAGAGGCTACTGCTATTCCTAAGAAGTTTGCAATGATTAATGAGGATGATTCACTACATTGTAGACCATTCTTTGATTGCCTTCTCATTCATTTTCACATAGTCCATATTCTCTGCCTTTTTAGCCAGTTCTAAAGAATGCTTTGCGGTCTTAATGGCTTCGGCTTTTTTACCCAGTTTACCAAGGATCAGAGCTTCACGATGTACTTGCCAAAACCTTGGATTATCAGTCTTAGTCGCTTTCTGTACATATTTCAGTGCAGTTTCCAAATCTTGTCCACTTTCATACATGAAATTACCCATGGCATAGTATTGTCCAGCAGAAGGGCCCTCCTGCATTTTTTTGAATGCAGCCATGACCTGATTATCCGTGTGTACAGCCAAAGGAATGCTGATTAATGTACGTTCCCATAGGATGTCAATGGTGGCACTATTATTCCGCAAGTTGTTTACATCGATGATCATGGACTCGACCAAACGACCTGCATCCATCGGTTTTACAGACAACGTTGCAACGGCCTCTTTATCGCCGTAACCATTGGAATTAGGCGTATCATAATTGTAGAACATGACTTTCCACTCACCCTTGTTAGGAAGCGTGAATAAGGCATAAGAACCAGCTTTAAGATCCGTATTGCCAACTTTTACATCTTTATTAAAAGACACTTTAGTAGCAGCATTGGCACCGGTTCTCCATACGACATCGTAGGGGCGAAGATCACCAAAAATTGTACGGTCTTTTACACTTGGACGTGAATATTCAATTGTTACTTCGGTCAGACCTACTGTCTGAACCAATTTGGAAGAAGGGCTAGGAGCGGGCGTGTTAAATTGAGCTAGAGCGCTAGTAGAAAAAAACAACAAAGTCATTAAAGCAGAAAGATTTAGCATAAATCTCTTCATGTCAGCTTGTTTTAATTTAAAATGATAAATTCGCGCCAAAATTAATCTTTTTCCAAAGTTTGCCATGCTCTGCTGGTCTTTTTCACATTTTCTTAAGAAATCAGTTTCTTTGAAACGACAAACAACAGATTATGACAATTGCCATTATCGCTCATGACGGCAAAAAAGCCGATATGGTGGGGTTCGTGAAGGATCACATCAACTTATTTAAAAGCAAGAACATCCAGCTGGTAGCTACCGGTACAACAGGCTCTCATCTTGAAAAAGCAGGACTGCAAGTACAAAGAATGGAAAGTGGGCCATTAGGAGGGGATGCGCAGATCGCCGGTCGCTTGGTAGAAGGTGAGATCGACATGGTAATCTTTTTTAGAGACCCTCTTGGTAAACACCCACATGAAGTAGATGTCAGCATGTTAATGCGACTCTGTGATGTTCACAACATTCCTTTGGCGACCAACCAAGCAGCAGCCGAAAGATTCGTTCAAACACTTTAATCTCAAGAGGGAGGATTATTCTCCCATCTCCGGTACTGTGCCGTATCCTCAAAGATACGCAACATGATTAAGCGTTCTTCTACGCCAAAAGGCACATTTCTTCGTTGCATCATGCGTTCGAAAGACTCAAAAGCTTGATCCATCTTAAAGGTACTAAACCCCTTGGCCCCTCCCCAAGCATAGGAAGGAATATAGTTGCGGGGGTATCCACTCCCGAATATACTGCAACCGACCCCTACCACGGTACCCGTATTGAACATCGTATTAATACCGCATTTGGAATGATCTCCCATAATCACCCCACAGAACTGCAGGCCGGTTTTTATAAAGCTCTGCTTTTGATAACTCCAAAGCTTAACCTCAGAATAATTGTTCTTGAGGTTTGAACTATTGGTATCGGCTCCTATGTTGCACCACTCGCCGATAACGGAATTACCGATGAAGCCATCGTGTCCTTTGTTGGAATAGGCTTGAAAGACCGTATTCTTGATTTCACCTCCCACTTTAACGTGCGGTCCAAGCGTAGTTGCACCATAGATCTTTGTCCCCATCTTGACCACTGAATGGTCACACATCGCAAGTGACCCTCGAATTAAACTTCCTTCCATAATGGTTGCTTCCTTACCGATGTAAATCGGGCCGGAACTTGCATTCAAAGTTGTGCCTTCAACTTGAGCTCCTGCCTCCATAAAAATTTGGTCGGAAGGTCCTAAAACGAGATTGGTATTACTTAAAGGTGCGGAACGACGCCCTTTGGTAAGCAATTCAAAATCCGCCCTGATCGCCGCATCGTTTAATTGAAAGACATCCCACGGATAATTAATCTTTAGAAATTCAGTGTCTTCAATATCGAGACCTTCGATTTCTGCTATATCCTCATCGTGTATTAATTTCTCGAACTGATTTTCATCTAGTTTTGCTACGATCAATTCATCACCACGCAAGAATGCCTGATTGAATTCCATTTGCCTGATTAATGCAAACAATTGAGGAGATGGCATTACAGACCCGTTGATCACGTAGTTCTCCTCACCGTAATCAATCCGGTATTTTTCTGCCAAATAATCTTGTGTAATGTATGCCACCTTACCCATCTCAAACCAGCGTTGCCATTTTTCCTTGATGGTCAAGATACCGACTCTCAATTCGCAAACTGGACGGGTAAAGGTTAATGGTAAGAGTTGGTCGCGGACTTCGTTGTCGAAAAGGATTATGTTCATAAAATTAACCTTTGGAAACTAAAAAAAAGTTCCAACCAAAAATTGATCGGAACTTTTTATCTTAACTTACAAAGTTTTGGTCAAAAGTAGTCTGGTTTCCCAAACATTAAAACCATCGTCGCTTATTGAGCAACCTAGTTTAAGATGATTCGATTACTTCTTACCGAATTTTGCAAATTTCTTGTTAAACTTATCAATCCGTCCTGCCGTATCAACAAATTTCATTTTCCCCGTAAAGAACGGATGCGAGAAACTGGAAATTTCCATCTTCACCAACGGATACTCTTTGCCGTCTTCCCAGGTAGTCGTCTCTCTGGATGGCGCACAAGACTTCGTAAGAATTGCTTTGTCGTTCGAAATGTCTTTGAAAACAACCAGTCTATAATTTTTAGGATGAATATCTTTCTTCATTTTAACCAACTTTTCTTAATGGAGGGCAAAGATAAGTTTTTTATGAAAGAAAGCAAAACTAAAACTGGATTGGTACGCGTACAATCGTTTGATCCCAACCAATGATCATATGTGCACCATCATCAGCTTTTTCAAAAACGATGGATAATGCTTCGATCACTTCCTCAGATTTTTCGGTGGGCACGGTAACGCTTGCTACATTGTGAGAACCGTTGTAAGCATATGCTCCCCAGCCATCTACGTCAGTACTAAAGGTCACCTCCCAATTATTGGCCGTCGGAGTTGCATAGAAAGTATATCGACCAGCGGGTACTCTATTTCCGTTAATAGTCACGGGCTTCATGAACATAATCTCGGAAGATTCATTTGCACCAATGCGATCTGGCTCACCAAATTTTATGAGCTCGCCAAATACTACTCTTCCTTTTTTTTGTGGCCTGGAGTACAATACTCGGATGATGGGTTGACCAGCTATTTTTTCCTCTTCGGTTTTGGCAAAATTGCGGAAGGCAGCACGTGCCGGATAATAGGCCATATCGAGCGGACTCTTATCCAAATCAGGAAACTCCTGTGCATCGGCCGAAAAACTAATGGCCATTGCCATGACAAACAAGAAGGAAGTAGTGAGAACTTTTCTCATAATGAAGGTAAATTTTGTTGTGAAAATAAATATAGAACATCACGAAATGTTTGTAGGTTTTACACCTTTCGATTTAGTCTCGACATGGTTGTCCCCTTAACAATTCAGTGCACCACAAACACTAATCGTTTGTCCGGAAAGGTAGCTTGACATATCAGATCCGAGAAAGACACAGGCATCTGCTATTTCTTCGCTTTTTCCGAGTCGCTTCAGCGGGATGTTCTTGAGATATGCCTCTTTGGTTTTCTCGTCGAGATCATGAGTCATATCCGTCTCAATAAATCCGGGAGCTATAACATTGCACCTGATATTCCGGGATCCCATTTCCTTAGCGATACTTTTGGAAAAACCTATGATTCCAGCTTTTGAGGCGGCGTAATTAGCCTGACCCGCATTACCCGTCATCCCTACGATCGAGCTCATATTAATAATGGACCCTCCTCGATTCTTCATCATGGATCGGATCGCATGTTTCGTAACGTTGAAAACAGATTTGAGATTTACATCAATTACTTGATCCCATTGTTCTTCTGCCATCCGCAACATCAGGGTATCTTTGGTTATCCCGGCATTGTTGACTAAAATGTCAATTCGTCCAAACACGTCTAACACCTCTTTGATCAGCTGCTCCGCTGCCTCATAGGAGCTGGCATCGGATTGAAGCGCCCTTATTTCTACTCCGGTTGAACTGAGATCAGCTACAATCTTTTTCGCCTTTTCATCGGAAGAACGATAAGTAAAGGCGACATTGGCACCATGTTCTGCAAATTTGCGTACAATTGCTTCCCCAATTCCTCTGGAGCCTCCAGTAACCAGGGCAGTTTTATTTTCCAGCAATTTCATATCGAGTTGGTTTATTAAGATTGTCCCAATGGGTCGACCATTATTTTACAATTAGGGAGCGAAGGTAATTAAGTCAGGGGACAAATCAAATCACGGAGAACTTGTTTGGGACTTTCAGCTGAAGGCGAAAAACCAGGAATCTAAGTCCAGCTGCAGTCAATTTTTCATAAGTAAGCAAGACCTACGATGTTAAAATTGGCAAAAAATGGGCATGAAGTACGTGTTTTATAGCCCGGCAAGGGGATTCCAACCAAGTTCTGAATGAGCACCGTCAATCAATGCCATCGGTCGATCAGGGTCTATCACAATTTGTCTTTAAGGAATTGCCCTGTATAAGACCCCTTGACTTTCACTAGATCTTCCGGCAAACCTTCGAAAACAAGATGCCCTCCTTGTTTTCCTCCTTCGGGACCTAAATCGACGATCCAATCTGCAGACTTAATAATCTCCATATTGTGTTCAACTACAAGAACCGAGTGTCCTTTATCCACCAGGGCATTCAGCGCTGCCAATAGTTTGAGGATATCGTGAAAATGCAAACCGGTAGTCGGCTCATCAAAAATAAAAAGGATAGATTCGCCTTTTTGTTCTTTATTCAAAAAAGAAGCTAATTTGACTCTTTGAGCTTCTCCTCCGGAAAGAGTACTGGATGATTGCCCCAATTTGACATAACCTAAACCTACATCGGCAAGCGGTTTCAGTTTTGCAACCACTTCTTTCGCATCGGAAAAGAACTCTAAAGCCTCATCAATACTAAGGTTTAGAATTTGATGGATATTTAACCCCTTATACAACACATCGAGCACTTCTTGTTTGAAACGCTGCCCTTTACATTCTTCACATTCCAAGCGTACATCTGCTAAAAACTGCATTTCGATTACCTGCTCCCCTTCTCCTTTACACGTATCGCAACGCCCGCCGTCGACATTAAAGGAAAAGTGCTTCGGTTTAAATCCCCGGATCTTTGCCAGTTGCTGCTTGGTCATCAAGTTGCGAATATGGTCATAGGCCTTGACGTAGGTCACGGGGTTGGAGCGAGAGGATCGCCCGATCGGATTTTGATTTACCATCTCAACCTGAGTAACACCATCCAAAGCACCATCTAATTTCAGATGCAGCCCTAGGCTCCGGGTGGAACTCTCTCCTAAATGCTTGAGCAATGCGGGGTAAAGTATCTGTTTTACCAATGTAGTCTTACCCGAGCCCGATACACCGGTCACTACCGTCAGTGCTCGCAACGGAATCCTTACATCAATGTTCTTGAGATTATTCTGTTTAGCACCAATAACCTCTATGAATTTGCGAGCAGGTCTGCGCTTGGCCGGTATTGGGATCGACATTCCACCATTCATGTATTGAGCGGTCAGACTGTCACCGGCATCTTTATCAATATCTTCATACGGGCCTGCATATACTATATTTCCACCATGGACACCGGCATGAGGTCCTACATCCACCAGAAAGTCTGCATTGCTGATTACATCTTCTTCGTGTTCTACAACGATAACCGTATTACCAAGATCGCGCAAAGATTTAAGTACTCTAACGAGACGGCTAGTATCTCTGGGATGGAGTCCAATACTCGGTTCGTCGAGAATGTACATGGAGTTTGTCAAATTGCTTCCCAAGGTACGGGTTAGGTTAATTCGTTGGGTCTCTCCTCCGCTCAGCGTGGCCGAGATCCTCCCAAGAGACAAATAGCTCAACCCGACATCGCACATGAATTCCAGGCGATTGACAATTTCTAATAGCAAACGCTTACCTACCTTTTGATCAAATTCAGTTAATTCAATGCCCTGAAAAAAACTGAGTAACTCATCAATCGGCATTTTAACCAATTCAGGGAGGCTCTTACCGCCAACCTTGACGTAGGTAGCTTCTTTCCGAAGGCGGCCGCCTTCACATTCAGGACAATCTGTTTTGCCCCGGTAACGAGCCAGCATCACTCGGTTTTGGATTTTATAGGTTTTTTCTTCTAGTTCCTCAAAAAAAGCCTGAATACCGTAGAATTCATCATTGCCCCGCCACAGTAGTTTTTTATGCTCGTCACTTAGATTTTGATAGGGCTCATGAACCGGGAAATTGAACCGATGAGCTACTTGTAGAAAATCCTTCAACCATTGTCCATACTTCTCACCTTTCCAACAGGCGATTGCTTCTTCATATACGGACTTAGATGGATTAGGAATCACTTTTTTTTCGTCAATTCCCATTACTTTACTAAACCCCTCACAATTCGGGCAGGCACCATAAGGGTTATTGAAGTTAAACAACTGAGGAGTTGGATCTAAAAAGGCCATTCCATCGAGTTCGAATCGATTGTTGAAACTAGCCTGCTCCACACCTTCAGCTTTGACAATACATTCGCCCCAGCTTTCAAAAAAGGCTGTCTGAACCGAATCGGAGATTCTTTTGATGTTCTCTTCATCCGAATACTTTACCAGGAATCGGTCGATGAGAATTCGTAAGGATTGTTTCTCAGCTTCCTTAATCGTCTTTTTCAAGAGAGGATTTCCGCTGCCGAGAAAATCTTCAATATCAGTTACTTCTTTGTTCATCACGAACCGCGTATACCCCTTCTGGAGCAGCAACTGAAACTCCTGCTCCAGCACTCGGTCCTTGTATTTTTGCGGAAGGGGAATAAATAACTGCACTTTAGTCCCTTCGGGCAAAGCATGGATGAAATCAGTAACATCGGTAACTGTGTGCCGGCGCACAATTTCTCCGGAAATAGGCGAAATTGTCTTTCCAATTCGGGAAAATAGCAACCTCAAAAAATCGTATACTTCAGTTAAGGTTCCCACTGTGGAGCGTGCATTTCTCGTACTAACCTTTTGCTCGATGGCAATAGCGGGACAAATTCCCTTGATGAAATCAACCTCCGGTTTTTTCATCCGCATCAAGAATTGACGGGCATAAGAGGAAAGACTCTCGACATATCGTCTTTGACCTTCTGCGAACAAAGTGTCCATTGTTAAAGAGGATTTTCCGGAACCAGAAACTCCCGTCACGACAACCAATTGATTCTTAGGAATAACAAGACTAATGTTGTTTAGATTGTTAGACTTTGCGCCTTTGATTTGAATCGAATTTCTGAAGCGCTCTTTTTCTTCCAATTCCAGAACTGCAGCTTCTTTTTTCTTCGCCATGGATTTACTTAGAAATTTTTGAATCCTCTACATTTTCTAACAAAACAAGAGAGGCAAACTAAGGTTTTTAATTGAATCCACCAATATAAATTTCAAAAAAAACAGAATAAAATTTTTTGTATCATTAAGGCCACCGGTTACAATCGCTCGAGGTTCCGTTTTACGAAATCGGGTTGCTCCATTAAAAATGAGATTAGTTGCTCCACATCTTCGCTGATGTGTAAGAGTTTATCTGGTTGAATGAATAAAAAACCCGCTTCGCGCATCTGCTGCATATGAGCTATCAGGTGATCGTAATACCCGCCAACATTGAGGATACCAATTGGCCAACTGCCCTGTTTCAGTTGAATGAGTGTCAGTATTTCAAACAGTTCGTCGAGTGTCCCAAAACCTCCTGGCAGGACCAGCACAGCATTTGACATTTGAGCCATTTTCTGTTTACGCTCATGCATACTTTTTACTAAATGGAGCGCTTTAATTTCCAGGTTGATGCCTTCAATGTCCTTTAGAAAATCGGGAATTATGCCAACTACCTCACCATTGTGTTCAAGGGCAGCACGAGCAGTAACTCCCATCAGTCCCACTCCACCGCCACCATAAACCAACTCTGCGCCCTTTTCGGCAATGATCTTACCTGCCAAATAAGCAGTTTCTTTGTACATTGAATCATTCCCCATTTTGGATCCACAAAAAACCAGTATGGATTTCATAAATTCAAGTTTTAAAATTTTCTATGAAGCAGCCAATTTGGAAAATGATCGCCAGCTACTTCATTGATTTTCCCATCGAAACCGTTTACAGCGAAATCAATGAGGAGATGCACATTCATTTGAGCCGGGGAAGATACCAGCTTTGTACCGAAAATGCTATTTATTCCTTCGGTGACTTATACGATAATTACACCAAAAGCTTTCGTCAACTCGACCTAGATCGACTTCCTTCTCAGGAAATACTCATACTGGGTTTCGGTTTGGGCAGTATACCTCTGATTTTAGAGAAGGTTTTTGATCGCAGATATCAATTTACAGGTATCGAAAAGGATGAAACGGTCATTCATTTGGCCAACAAATACACATTGCCAGAAATTAAATCTAGCATTGAAATGATCTGTACGGACGCAGCCTCATTTGTCCGTCAAACTACCAGACAATACGCTATGATCTGTATGGATGTTTACCTGGATGATCAGGTTCCGGAACAATTTGAAAACATTCAATTCCTCTACCAACTTCAAGAGATCCTACATCCGAAAGGTGTTCTGTTGTTCAACAAACTCTATCGGCAAGAAGCCGATAAAATCCAGACGCAATCTTTTTTTGAACTTACGTTTCAGCATGTTTTTTCAGAAGCTACTTATTTGGACGTAGACGGCAACTGGATGTTATTAAACAACGGTAGTTTATTAAAGGATTGAAAAATTTCTCGCCTTTGGGAGAAAAAAGACCTTTCTACCGCCTGCAATGAGTCGTTACGGGACAATTTACAAGTAGATTCCGAAATTTATCGGGGATCGTGTATATATTTGTTATTTAGCGAATAAACCCATTTCACTACTCTCAACCAGTCCAAGTACGAAAAACCATGAAGAAGATTGCTATTCTACCTCTCATTTACTTGTTGATTCTATCAAGTTGCAACCAGGCCCGAGTTATTGATAATCCGCTGTACCTGGAAGCTACTAATCAGTCCCGAACCATTGCTCAAAAAACCTTCACCGAAAACCACTTCCCCGGTCTTGCCGTAGCTGTCGCAGTAAAGGGTAAGATCGTCTGGTCGGAAGGCTTTGGCTTCTCCGATCTTGAAAATGAGAGTAAGATTGATCCTTTAAGCACAAAATTCCGCATCGGAAGCATATCAAAATCTTTTACTTCTGCAGCACTGGGCAAACTTTATGATTTGCAAAAAATCGACCTGAATGTTCCGGTACAAAGATACGTGCCTGATTTTCCGGTCAAAAAGTACCCAATCACCCTCAAATTCTTGGCCGGACACACCTCGGGTATCCGACACTACAAGGGCAGTGAATTCCTTAGTAACGAATACTATGCAACTGTTAGCGAAGGCCTGGAAATCTTCAAGAATGATCCCTTGATTTTCAAGCCAGGAAGCAAATACGCCTACAGCAGTTATGGATGGAACTTAATTAGTGCCGCCATCGAAGGAGCTTCCGGACAGGAATTCTTGACCTATATGGATAAAGCCGTTTTCGGTCCGTTAAAAATGAAAAATACCGTTGCTGAACACTCTAACAAGAACATCTCCAATAAAGTAAGTTATTATCAATTGGACGAAGAACAAAAGATTATTGCTTGCCCAAATGTAGACAATAGCTATAAATGGGCTGGAGGAGGCTTTCTATCCTCCGCAGGAGATGTGGTAAAATTTGCCCATGCCTTTTCAAAACCTGGTTTTTTAACGGCTTCCACGCTTGAGAAATGGACTTCATCGCAACGCACCACAGATGGAAAGCTGACGAACTACGGTATTGGATGGAGGTCAGGCAAAGACGAATTGGGTAAAATGTGGTATGGACACAGTGGAGGTTCGGTCGGCGGTACCAGTATGATGCTGATTTACCCAGAGGAAGGTCTCATTGTGATTACCTTGGTTAACTTGAGCAGCGCTAAAATGGATAATCTGGCCTATAAGATAGGGGCTGAATTCATGAAAGCGGGCAAGTAATTTACTGGACTATACAACTGACTTAGTAATATGGAAACAGCCCTGAAGCAGGAACTGGCCAATAGCATTTCTCACGGTCTGGGGATTCTCTTTGGAATCGTTGCCATTCCGATTTTGGTAGTCGTAGCAATGGATCAAAATGGTTGGAGTGCAACCATTGGTGTCTCTATCTACGGTTTCTCTTTCTTAACTGTATTTGTTACTTCTACCCTATATCACAGTCTGATAGAGCCGTCTATCAAGCGAGTAGCACAGATTTTAGATCACATTAGCATATACTTTCTAATTGCCGGAAGTTATACCCCATTCATCATTTTTTTTGCTTTGGATCAGCGTGGATTATTGTTGCTTGCAACGTTGTGGTCTTTAGCCTTTCTCGGAATTTTCTTTAAAATATTTTACATCGGCAGATTTCGATATCTCTCCTTGATCATTTACATTGCCATGGGGTGGTCATTGGTTGTATTGCCCAGGTCCTTTTTCACCAGTCTACCGACCTATACCTGGTCTCTAATTGTAGCCGGGGGCATTTTGTATACCGTCGGTGTTTTCTTTTATGTGCGGGAAAAATGGGTGTGGCATCATCTCATCTGGCATATTTTCGTTTTGGGGGCAAGTATTTGTCACTTTTTTGCCGTTTTATTTGCAATGCTGGATTGGTAGCAAAGCCAGTCTTCAGGAGTATCCAAATCGATGGCTCCTTCTGGGAAAGGAATACCTGCTACTTTTTCAACAAAATTGCGAATTATAAATCGAGCTCCTGTCGGTCCTTCCAAATTCAATAAATCCCCAAACATAGTTCGATCAAATAAAGCTGGCACACCAAAGGTCTCCGCATATTTGGCCGCTACAATGGGCGGGCGATCGGCTACGTATTTCCGAACCATTTGCTGGAGTAGATCCGTCGTAACGAAAGGTTGATCAACCAGCAGAAGTAGCACTGCGTCTAGATCCGGATGGTCTTTCAACATCGTTTGTACTCCTTCCCGAATAGTACTGCCCATGCCAGTATCCCAATCTTTGTTCTCCACGGTGAGTGCTCCTGGATCAACTATTGTTGGGCGAATTTTCTTGTAATTAGCTCCCAATACTACTACTAAGGGGTTTGAACCAATGGATTTGGCAACCGCAATGCTGCGATTAAGAAGTGTAGTACCATTTACAACCAGTGTTTGCTTCGGACGCCCCATACGCCGAGACGCCCCGGCGGCTAGAATAACGATACCTAGTGATGGAAAAATATTCATTGGTTAGTTAGTTTTTCTTCCGAACTTCGACATAATCTCAAGGACCTTATCAACGGGCAACGCATTGATCCTACGATTGCCCGCTGTGATACTTTCGGCTGCAAATAGTGAATTTATAATGGCTTCTTCCGTCGCCTCGATCGCTGCCATAAAGATCGGGGACATCTTTTCGTTTCTAAGCACCTTGTTTTCCAGCATCGCTCCGTCGGATTGATAAGGAATTCGCAAATTCGAGGCTGTACTAAAAGCAATGACGTAGTCTCCACTACCGTTGGAAGCAATTCCTCCAGTCTTCCCCAAACCTAAAAAAGCTCTCTTTGCCATTCGTTTTAAATTCCTGGCATTACAAGGCGCATCGGTAGCAATCACGATCATGCAAGAGCCGTCGGGTGAAGCATCCAACTGTCTTCTCAGATAAAACTGTTCCAATTCCTCTCCCACCGGCACGCCATCAATCTGTAGTACGCCACCAAAGTTTGTTTGGACCAATACGCCAATCGTATATCCCCCTATTTCCTTCGGCAATACTCTGGAAGCGGTCCCGATGCCCCCCTTAAAACCAAAACAAATGGTACCGGTTCCAGCACCGACATTGCCTTCTTCCACCGGTCCGGACTTGGCCGCCTTAATTGCAGCAATCACATCTTTTTCTAGCACATGTCGTCCTCGAATATCATTCAAATATCCGTCGTTGGTCTCTCCGATAATTGGATTAACCGACCGTACCTCTTTATTTTCTTCAAGAGATAGCGTATAGGTAATCACTGCGTTAGCTGCAGTAGGTACACTTAAAGTATTGGTCAGAACAATTGGCGTTTCGATATTTCCTAGTTCCTCGACTTGGCTGTATCCGGTCATTTTTCCGAATCCATTACCAATGTACATGGCAGCGGGAACTTTGTTTTGGAAAATATTGTGACGGTGGGGTAAGATGGCTGTGACACCGGTATTGACCGAATCCCCACGCTGGATTGTCGTCTGGCCAACTACAATACCTTCGACATCGGTAATGGCGTTGTAACTGCCTGGTTGCAGGACTCCTATTCGGATCCCGAGATCCCTTGGCCGTTCTGTTGTCTGGCCAATTGAAGACAGGGTCAATACGGAAAGGAGTGCCGTCAGTAAAATAAACCACTTTTGCATTATTATCTTTTTAATCAATAAACTAGAGAAACGCCACCGCTCTGAACCAATTGCTGAACTTTTCCAGCCAGGACTTCCGCATGCCTACGTTTGGACATATGAGACCAACCAGCAATGTGGGGAGTTAACAAGACATTATCGGCTCTGCGCAATTCTTGAAATGTTCCTGGTAACTCTTCGATCGACAATTTCGCAAAGGATCCTTCTTCGTATTCTAGGACATCCAAGGCCGCTCCGACTACCTCCCCTTCTCGTAGACTTTCAAGTAGCTCGACGGTGTTTAGCACTAGACCACGTGCCGTATTAATCAAATAAATCGACTTGTGGAAAGAGCGAATAAAAGCCCGGTCTATAAAATAATGATTAGCTGCTTCGTAAGGAATATGAATACTGAGAATATCAGTGGATGCAAAAAATTGGGCTAGTGAAACCTCCTTGGCGAAGGAATCACCATAATGCTGCCGGTATTTGTCATAAGTAATGACATGGACACCAAAACCCGTCAATCTCTTAGCAAATGCCTGCCCAAGATTACCGTAACCGAGAATTCCAACGGTCTTTCCCATCAGTTCGGTTCCGCGATTCATTTCTCGCCTCCATTTTCCCGACCTGATCTCCCGATCAGCTCTACTGATGTGGTGCATCAAACTAAGCAACATTCCAATTGCATGTTCTGCCACCGTGTCTTTGCTTCCTTCCGGCGAATTAAAGACAGGTATCTGCCGTTCAGCAGCATATTGAGTATCAATATGCTCCAGTCCGACACCATAACGGGCGATAAACTTCAGCTTTATTGCCTTTTCAAGAAAGGAACGATCTAATTGGATGCGGCTTCGCACCACAATACCATCGTATTCGTCGACAATATCCATGAGTTCTAATCGGGAAGCGTCGGTTCGAAAATCACATTCGAACCCCAATTCCAAAAGACGATTCGGCAAAATTGGATGGGATTCATCAATAAATAATACCTTGCCTTTTTGTAGCATATCTGGGTTGAATAATTGTTCAAAATACAAATTGCCCGACATTCGCTAATGCCCGGCAATTTGAAAGAAACGATCGTTCATTCGACCATCTATGAAGATGCTCAATCAACATTTGGTTGCGGTGTCATACGCAAATATGGCTTGATCTCTGTCACTCCTTTGGTGAATCGATCCTTCGCATCTGCCGTACTGATCTTGGGTGAAACCACTACATCCTGACCGTGCTCCCAATCAACGGGGGTAGCTACGCTATAATTATCCGTTAATTGCAGAGAGTCAAGAACACGTAGGATCTCCGAGAAATTCCGGCCAGTAGCTGGTGGATAAGTAAGCGTCAGTCTCACTTTCTTATTGGGATCAATGATAAAGACCGAGCGAACGGTAAATTTTTCCGTTGCATTGGGATGAATCATATCATAGGCTTCCGCAATCTTCCGGTCTTCATCGGCGATGATCGGAAAATTCATGGTTACATTCTGTGTACTCTCAATGTCCTTGATCCAGGCGTGATGACTATCGAGTGGGTCAACACTTAAAGCAATCACCTTAGCACCTCGCTTGGCAAACTCCTGTTTTAAAGCGGCAGTGCGTCCGAGTTCAGTGGTACATACTGGTGTAAAATCAGCCGGATGGGAATACAATACGACCCAACCGTCTGCGGCCCACTCATAAAAATCAATATTTCCTTCAGTGGTTTTTGCTGCGAAATTTGGAGCTACATCTCCTAGTCTTAAAGGCATAATTTTGGCTATAATTATTGAATAAATATGGATTAAAACGACTCACTTCCCGGCAAACTATCTTCGTCGAAGGGAAGATTGTTTGTTGGATAGTCTTTCACCTTTTTTAATGCTCCCCCTTCCAGAAAAGTTTTAATGACTTTAGAAATTTTCTCATACTCCACCAAAAAACCATCATGACCAAATGGGCTCTCGATGATTTCTAGGAAAGCATCCTCAATATTTTGAGCCAAAAAACGCTGTTCCTGAACCGGGAAAAGAATATCGGTTTCGATGCCGATGATGGCCGTTTTTGCCTTGATTTGTTTCAAAGCTTTTTCGACACTCAATCGACCACGACCAACATTATGACTGTCCATCGCCTTGCTCAGCACGTAATAAGAATAGGGATGGAAACGCTTGCGAAGTTTCAACCCCTGATAACGCTGATAGGAACTGGCTCTGAAATCATCCAACTTTTCATCGGTATCTTCACTTTGGGTATTCTGATATGTGGCATAACTGCGATAAGACAGCATTCCAATCGCCCGAGCGGCTTCCAGACCTGCTTGGCCGCCATTTGGATCTCCGCTGCGAAATGATTGATCGGCCTCCATGGCCATCCGTTGTGCTTCGTTGAAGGCAATTCCCCAAGGAGAATGTTGAGCGTTTGTGGCGATCAGGCAAACACATTCGAATAATTCAGGATCGGTTATTGACCATTCGAGGACTTGTTGCCCTCCCATAGATCCACCCATCGCCAACAAAATCTTGTCGATGTCCAAATGATTCTGCAAAATCCGATGCGCCCGAACCATATCCCGGACAGTAATTAACGGAAATTCTTGACCGTAAACTTTACCATTTTGAGGATTGATACTAGACGGACCAGTAGACCCATAACAAGACCCCAACATGTTAGCACAAACAATATAGTACTTTTCAGGGTCGATCAATCGCCCCGACCCGACCAGTCCGCTCCACCAATCCGAAGCATCGGAATTGGCAGTAAGGGCGTGACAAATCCAGATCACATTGTCCTTTTGCGACGACAGTTTCCCATAAGTCTCGTAGGCAATGGTAATTTCTTTTAATGTCACGCCACTTTCTAAAAGGAAGGGTTCATCAGTTCTTAAATACTCCACAATTAAACTTTTACCCGTATTTATTTGGATTTCTTACAAGCTATTAGCTGATGGCATCGAAAGCTTGTTGCAAATCAGCTTTAATATCATCGATGTGTTCAAAACCAACCGACAGTCTCAATTGGTTCGGCTGGACGCCTGCTGCCAATTGTTCTTCTGCCGACAATTGCTGATGCGTCGTCGCAGATGGTTGAATAATCAAAGTCTTGGCATCACCCACATTTGCCAGGTGGCTCACCAATTGGAGGCTGTCTACAAATTTGGTAGCATTCTCCTTGCTACCTTTAATGGTAAATGAAAGTACACCACCAAATCCGTTGGTCAAGTATTTTTTGGCGCGGGCATGAGCGGGATGGGATTCCAAACCGGCATAGTTGACACTCTCGACTAGCGAATGAGCCTCAAGCCATTGTGCAACAGCCAATGCATTATCGACTGTACGCTGTACCCGAAGCGACAAAGTTTCTAACCCTTGCAAAAATAGGAAGGCGTTAAATGGACTCATCGCAGGTCCCAGATCCCGTAGTCCTTCTACTCGGGCTCGGATGATAAAAGCAATGTTTCCGAAAGGGCCATCCGTACCAAAGATGTCCCAGAATACCATGCCGTGATAACCTTCGGACGGCTCTGAGAATTGAGGGAACTTTCCATTTCCCCAATTGAAGTTACCACCATCGACGATGACGCCCCCAATCGAGGTACCATGACCGCCAATCCACTTGGTGGCAGAGGCAACAACGACGTTGGCGCCATGAGCTAAAGGACGGCAAAGATAACCGCACGCCCCGAAAGTGTTGTCGACCACCACCGGAATGTCGTGACTCTTGGCCAATGCGACAATGCCTTCGAAATCAGGAACATTGAAGCTGGGGTTTCCAATGGTTTCGAGGTAAATAGCTTTGGTGTTGTCATCAATGTGCGCAGCAAAATCCGCTGCTGTTGTTCCTTGCGCAAAGCGGGCGTCGATGCCCAATCGTTTGAAGGTTACTTTAAATTGATTGTAAGTTCCACCATAGAGGTCCGAACTGGTCACAAAGTTGTCACCACTTCCCATAATATTGGTCAAGGCTACCAATTGGGCAGACTGACCGGACCCAACCCCAAGCGCTGCCACACCTCCTTCCAGGGCGGCCACTCTTTTCTCAAAGACGTCGGTAGTAGGATTCATGATCCTGGTATAAATATTGCCGAATTCCTTCAATGCAAAAAGGTTGGCGCCGTGTTCTGAATCTTTGAAAGTAAAGGAGGTTGTCTGATAAATGGGGACTGCTCTGGATCGCGTCGTACCATCTACTTCTTCTTGCCCTGCGTGCAGCTGTAAGGTTTCAAATTTTAAGTTGGACATTGCTGTAATTGTTTAAATAAATTTAAAAATGATGTTAAGATCTTAGGTCATAAATTGGTATAGGACAACGAAAGTATAATTCGGACCTGATCCGATATACGCGAAATTCGACTTTGCTTTAGTGCAATATCAACAACAAGAGCAGCAACAAGAATTGCTGGGTCTGGCCTTAAAAACCAGATGAATGGATTTAATAAAAAGTGAAGAATCTGAAATTAAAGTGCTAGGTAGTGTATCAATTGTCATTAATAGCGCGATTTTATATTTCCAAAAAGATTGCCACTGGAGGCAATTTGGCGGGATTTGGCACCTTATACGGAAGTTACAACTTCGAAGTATGGTTGCCAGGGTTTCATTGAGCCCGTTCTCTTCACCCTTCGATATAAAATCAAATCTTCTTGAAGATGTGATTGTGAAGCAAATGTAAAATGTAATTGTATAAAAATCAAATAAATATTGGTCAACCTAGTTTGCAGCCGATATTTTGAGTGGTTATCCCTATTTGATGATTAGATAAAATTGAATTAAGAGTTTACCTTTGCGAACCGAAAATGAAGTCTCCTGATCACAATCTAAAGAAATGGAAATCAAACTTAGAAGAATTGACGACGCTTATAAAATGGAAGCAGTTAATGAATCTGGTCAGACAACACTGACTGATGGTTCTAAAAAGATTGGCGGCAGTGAAAGCGCCATGCGTCCCATGCAGCTTTTGCTGGTGGCCATTGGCAGTTGTAGCTCCATTGACATCATTAGTTTGCTCAAAAAACAACGGCAACCTTTGAGCGATATTCAGATTACCGTAAAGGGAGATCGCGTTCCCGATCAAGTACCTTCTCTTTTTACCGCTATTCATGTGCATTATGACCTTTACGGTGATCTGGAGGAATCCAAAGCTGAAAAGGCAGTTCGACTTTCAATGGAAAAGTACTGTTCCGTAGCCCTGATGCTGCAAAAGGCCGCTGAAATCACCTGGACCTACAAGGTTATTCGGTAATACGGCCATAACTTTCGCCTAGCCTTCACGTATCTTAGGTTTTACATTAAGCAATCTTCACTTTACAATTGACATGCAAAAAATTGATACGATCATCTTTGACCTGGGAGGTGTGCTGGTAGACTGGAATCCCCGCAACCTCTACCGGAAAATCTTCGCTCGAGAAGAAGAAATGGAAGCCTTTTTGACTGAAATCTGCACGATGGAATGGAATGCGGAACAGGATGCCGGCCGGACAATTGCCGAGGCGACAGAACTTCTGGTTAATCAATATCCTGATTACGAAGATAAAATCAAAATGTATTACGACCGATGGATCGAAATGTTTGCCGGTACTTTTGAAGGTTCTGTCAAAATTTTAGGACAACTGATCGATGACCCTAAATACGGAGTATATGCCTTAACCAATTGGTCTGCTGAAAAGTGGTCTACTGCTTGTGAATTATTTCCTTTTTTTCTATCGTTCGATGGTGTGCTCGTATCCGGCCAGGAAGGTATGAAAAAACCAGATCAGCGTATCTATGATCTTACCTGCCAACGATTCGGGCTTGAAAAGGAGAAATGCCTATTTTTCGATGATAGTTTGAAGAATATAATTGCAGCGAAGGAATATGGGATGAACGCCTTTCAATTTCTCTCACCAGAACAGTTAGCGACAGAACTATCAAAGTATGGTGTTGTAGTAAAACTTTAATCTATCGATAAATATTAGGTTGGTATCGTCAACTCCACTAGCGTACCTGACGCTATCCCCCTATGATCATGGAGGTCCTTTACGGTGACGCTGGCTTTTCCTTCATTCAATTGATTGAGTACATGAAGCCGGTCTTTGGAAATCTGCATTCCAAAAGACTTTCTACGGGTTGCTGTCTTTGACCGGAGCTTTGCGGCAGCCGATCGACCAATGCCATTGTCTTGAATGATGCAGTTAATACTCTCTCGATCCTGGCGGAGTATCAACTCTAAGCGTCCTTTACCCTCCTTGTGCAACAAACCGTGCCAAATGGCATTTTCTACATAGGGTTGTAATAACATGGGTGGAACCTCCAACTGATTTAAATCCATTTCCCCTTCTACTTTTACAATATAGTCAAAACGTTGTTCGAAACGTAGGCTTTCCATTTCAATGTACAATTTCAGCGCTTCTAATTCATCTCTTAAATTGATTTTCGGGGATCGACTGTTCTGCAAAATCAATCGGATAAGTCGGGAAAAGCGATTGAGGTAATCGGAGGCATTTTCCGTTTCATTTTGGATGATGAAGTAGTCGATCGAGTTGAGGCAATTGAAAATAAAATGAGGGTTCATCTGGGCTCTCAAGGCTCGCATTTCTACCGATGCCAGTTTTCGCTCAAACTCCATTTTAAGCTTCTCCTTGATGCGAAACTGTCTGATTCGGGCCCGATAAACAACGTACAAAGCTGAGACTGCCAGCAGTCCTACCATCCCGTAGAACCAGGAGGTTTCCCACCAAGGGGTAGCAACAAATATCGAAAGTGTATAGGGATTCAAATTCTGCACTCCTTCATTATTTTCAGCAATTACTTTGAGAACATGATGGCCTCCCGGCACATTGGTGTAGGCAACATATCTCCTGGTGCCCGCATCTACCCAATCTTCATCAACTCCCTCTAATTTGTAGTGGAATCTGGTCTTTTCAGGAGCAAAATAATTTAAGGCCGCAAGCTCAAAAGAGAAAAAGTTTTCCCGGTGTGCTAATTGGATTGCCTTTTTGTGGAATAAAGTAGTGTCCAATTGTAATTCGCGGTCAAAAACCCGGAAATTGGAGATAAATGGCTTGGGTAGCTGGTCATTTTTTTTAAAATTAATGGGATCAAACACCGCAAATCCGCGTCGATATAGTAACCCCAGTTGTCCATCGCTAAACCCAACTAATCGGCTGCCTTCTAAGGCTTTTACCCGCAAGATTTCGTCGTATTCGGGAATCCCATAGTTTTGATCCAGTTGATATACTTCAAAGGTTTCCGGATCCATCCGAGCGATATTTTCAGAATCCAACATCCAAATATAACCTGCCTTGTCTTTTTGAAGATCACGTACTGGATTTACGTGCAACCCCTGCTTGGGACCAATGATCTTAAAGATGCCGCGTTCAGGGTGTTCGGGATCGATGAGCCCGACTCCCTGTTCTCCCCCACCCACCCATAATAAACCCCGATCATCGGCTTCAAAATCAGTGACATTGACAAAATTATTGAGTTGGCCCAATTGATACGGAAAATTCAAAATGGTATCATATTCCGACCGATAAACACTGTATCCTTGGCTCGCCCTTAGCCATATGTTTCCCTTTGGGCCTTCATAAAGCGCATTGAGCCAACCACTATGCTGGGGAAACCCTTCTGGCTCCAATGCATCCTTAAATACCTCCCAAAGTTTGGCAGCCGGAGTATATCTAAACAGTCCTTCATTTTTTGTCGCAAACCACAATCGACCTTTTTCATCCTGCAACATATCCGTCAATATAGGTTTAGACCAAGGAGGGTCGTTAAAAAAGGGTTCAAGCCGTCTTTTCGCCTTATCAACTTTTAGTACTTGTGTGAGATCAGATACCAGGATATTACCATCCTTCATCTGGATCATATCTGTCCCGCGGAGGCCAAATGATGGGTTACTCCACCGGTTATAATTGGATAGAATACGGTGCTCACCAGTATTGCTATCGAACAAATACAAGCCAGGTACTCCATATAAACAAAACAAATAGTTTCCATCTTCTAATTGCAGTGCCTGCGTTGGTTCATAGTTACTCGGTTGGCCTTCAATCGGAAGTAAAAAATGATCGAGTTGTTGGGCGAGTGGATCGTAACAATGGACTCCCTGTCCAAACCCGCCCCATATCCGTCCCTGGCGATCTCGGTAACGCACTCCAAAAAAGGTATTGTTCATTCGATCTCCTGCCCATCTTCGCAGAAATCGCCTCTGAAATAGATCCACCGTGGAGAGGCTTTGATCCGAATAAGAAATCCACAATTCCGAATCTGATTTTTGAATTATACTGTAAACGGAAACCTGATATTGCTCACCACTCCACTCCGAAGAATGGTGGAAGCGCTCTTGATAGGGGTCAAAAACGGAGAACCCACCCGACCAAAGCCCTTGCAGTACCCAACCATTGCTATGTTGATAAATGCATCTGGCCCCGTTTGCTTTGTCAAGGTTCTCACCTGCGAAGGCATATCTACGCATGAGGTCTTGCTCACGGTCCCATCTAACAAGACCATAAGGTGTTGATAACCAATAAATATCATCATTATGCACATCCTGCAGAAACCCTTGTACTTGGTTAAGCGCTTCAGCTTTATCCTCTGTATGCTCTCGGAAATAGTTGCGGGGAGAGAAGCGGTGGAAATTGTCTAAATCCGGCTGGTATGCAGCCAATCCTTGATCGAAGGCAGCAAGCCAAATTGTACCATTGTTATCCTGGAAAGCATAACTTATGTGCGGGTGAGGAAGAGAATATGGATCATCGGCTTTAGCTAAGTAAGTCCGACATTTCTTGGTAACGGGTTCATAAACGTAAAGGCCAAAATTCGTAGAGATCCAAATGTGGCCACTTTCACGCTCTACCATCAGGTCATTTACTCGAGCTCGTGGATAAGGAAGCGAATCCAAAGTCAGAGACTGTAAGCTATGTATTGTGGTGCCATCGTATCTCATTACCCCTCGATCGGTTCCGATCCAAATAAAGCCGATCTGGTCCTCTACAATATCCGTCACGTGATTACTCGGTAACCCCGATTTGTAATCGATGACCAGTGGTTTTTCAAAATGATACTGCCCCAATACCCAAAATGGCGTCAAATAATAAATGATCAATAATGCCTTTCCGTGAATGGTCTTCATTGATTTGTGCAAAAATTTCAAGCAGCAAATGTTCTATTTCTGAACATCGTCTTTGAGATAGAATAAACTAATTTAAACTTTTAATCCTATTTGAGAATGCTACCTGACAGGTTGCTGAGATTCCGTTACAGATGTTATTTCTATTACAGGGGTCGCTTGAGTAAACACAATCATTGTCAAAGCAATAGCAATAAGAATCCCAGAAGTTAACGGAGTAGATCAATAATTCAAGTTGTGAGACAGGTTTTTCTCCAGTTGTGGCGCAGTATTACCAAAGCTTAAGAAAAACCTTCATCACAACTCAAGTCAATCAAAAAATTACCGAAGACTTTAATTCTACATCGGCCCACTGCCAAGCACGGTCAAAACGTTCTTTTACATTATGGGCCTCAACGTTTTTGCCTAGTTTCTTTAAGCTTTGATACAACCCCATTAATGCCCAGCCATTCTCTTTAAATTCTTTGAGATCTGTTTCGAAAACACCAGTTGCGGCTTCGTATTTGCCAGCCTGCATCAGTACATATCCAAGTAGATGACGAACCGAAAAGAACCAATCGGGCGGTTCATTGTAATTCAATTGGTCTTCCTTGGCAATGGCCACATTCAACAGCCGAATGGATTCTTCAAAATTACCCTTACGTTGAGCAATTTCTCCTTTAAGAACGTGTTTCGCAATAAAGACCAGATCTTCCATTTTATTAATTTCCCAAATTGTCAACTTTTTTAAGGTCTCATCCCTTTCGAATTTTTCCAAATCAGCCAACATGTCCATTGCTTGACTTAACCTCCCTTGAGCAGCAAAAGCCATTCCACGAGCATAACTCCAAATGGCCATTGGATAGGCAAGGCTCTCATCTGGTTTTGGTTCGCTCAAAATCTCCTCCCATTTTGCAAATTTTACCATAATATACCAGGGAATACTGTAATAGTGTTGTAACGTACCCATTTCAGGATCGTACATCAGTTCCTTGTCAACTACGTAATCAGCCATGTAGCGACTGGCTTCGAGTGCGCGATCGCCACTTCCTTCCAAGGCAGCGCATGCTGCCAAGAAATGCCAGTTATGAGGATAAAGGGCCAGGGGATATAACCCGGCGGCATGACACATTTCGACGTAGGCACTATCTACAACAACTGCTTTTTCGTTGGCCAATACCCCTTTGTGATATTGTCCCACGTGAATGTACAAATGTGATGGCATGTGTAGAAGGTGGCCGGCTCCGGGAACTCGATCTCTGAGGTTATCGGCTGCCGCCAGCGCTTTTTCGGGTTGCCCGCCAGCTTCTTGAGCGTGAATATAGAGGTGCATGGCCTGTGGATGATCAGGATCCGTCTGAAGTGCTTTCTCCAAAATCTCCAAAATCTCACCCGTCCAGGGTTGAGCTTCTCCATCTTTCAAAAAAAGATCCCAGGGGTGTAAATCCATGAGAGCTTCTGCTGTCATCACCGCGATGTCGACATCTTCCGGGAATTTTGTCATCACTTCTTTCATTTTTTCGGCATAACGCTGATAATAGGGATTGGGATCGATACCTTTTTGCTTTGGATACCTTGCTGATAGCGCATCGATCAAAGCTCGCTCTCTTAAAGTTGCTTTGTTAGCCCAAATTTGAGCCTGGTTCAGCGCTGCGTTGGCCGGCGTCAAAACATCTTCCTCCATACCAGCATTATAGTTCGGCCCCAATACATAAGCCAATCCCCAATAACACATGGCACATTCAGGATCTTGGCGGATGGCTTCCTGAAAAGATCTCGCAGCCTCCGCATGATTGAAACCATAGTTCAAAATAAAGCCTTGGTCAAAATATTTCTGCGCAAGTTCGGATTCGGTCGAAACCGGGTAGTGATAAACATCCAACCCGTCAAACAGGGTCGTTAGCCGGCCATCTTTGCCCGGGGGAGTATTCAGGTCTGGGGGAGACGGGACACAGAGTACACTTGCAGCATTAGTGGTATTGGTGGGCTCTTCCGTCAACTGTTTTTTTGGTTGGCAGGCAAAGAGTACCGCAAAAACTAAAAAGAAGCTTAGTTTTTTCATAATAGTCTGTTTTCAATTTGAAATGTGGTTATTGCTTCCGTAAGGGACAAAAAGGTGCTTTTAGAATAGCTGGAGTAATTCTTCTTTTTTACTTCTGCTGACAGATAACTTTGCATCATTGCTCATCAGCAGGTAGCCACCTCCGGAACGGATGAATTTTTTAATGTGATTTAAGTTGACCAGGTGAGAATGATGGACCCGGAAAAAATTATGTGATTTCAGCAACTCTTCAAAATCCTTCAGTGTCCTGGAAATTAGCTTTTTGCGACCATCTTGTAAATAGACGAAAGTATAGTTACTTTCGGAAGAGCAAAATAGGATATGCTCGGGAGCGACAAATTCAATGTCCTCTTTAGTGGCCAGGGCAATCTTGCCAGTAGATACAGATGGTGTTTCTTTTACATTGGAAAAAAGGATTCTGAACTGTTCCTTTTTAGTAGATTCGGGAATACTTCTTCGCTTGAATTTTTCAATAGCATTTTTCAATTCCTGAACTTGGATCGGCTTTAGCAAATAATCCAAAGCACTTACTTTGATTGCTCTAATACCGAATTCGTCATAAGCTGTCGTAAAAACAACATCGAAAAGTACTTGGTCTCCCAATTCTTCGAGAATTTCAAATCCATTTAGACGTGGCATTTCAATATCCAAGAATAGTAACTGGACCGGATTGCTGCGCAAATACTCCAGGGCATGTATGGGATCTGTAAATTGATTGACCACTTCAACTTCCGGGCAAAACCGCTCTAATTTCCACGCTAAGGTTGCTACAGCATGCTTTTCGTCATCAATGATTACTGCCTTGATCTTTGTACTCCCCATACGTTCAGCTTGAAGGATTTAATCCAAAAATAAAGAAGGAATACGGATCTGACAAAAGTACTTGAGCAGTTGGTAGGTTTGTATGAGCAATTAACAGCAGAGAAAGACACGAAAATTAAAATAATTTTCGCGCTTTCCCGACTACAAGATTTTCATAGTTTTTGAATTCATCCCGTGGATGCCTCTATTACTTAGTCTGTCCTAACACTTCCGGGTTTGTTTTCCAATTTGGTCAGCCAATTAAATACATCATCGAAGTAGTCGATATATTGGCGAGTCTTGATATCTCTAAGTTTATGGTCCCCGTTTGGATAAATGCGCGTTGAGAAATTCTCTTTTGCGTAAGCAGATGCGATGTAATTCAGTTTATCGATCGACACTTTGGATGGGACGCAGCGGTCTTTTTCTCCGTAGATCCAAAGTGTCGGAGAATTAATTCTGGAAATGTGAGGTACTGGTGTAAAACCACTCTTTCCCTTGTAGTTAAAAACTCTTTCATAGATTTTATCAAAATTAATCTTGTCGTATTTTCTAGGAAAACCATCACCAGTTAATCTGCTGTAGAATATTTCCTCCCCTACTGATACCACTGGTCCAGAAACAATGATAGAGCAATAAAGATCTTCATTTTTACCCGCAACAATCGGAACGATCCATCCCCCCTGGCTAAAGCCTAACAGGCCAATCCGGTCGCCATCTACTTTGGGGTTCTTCAATAAATGGTTGTACGCGGACTGTACATCACCAGATAGCTCGCTGAATCTTTTCTCGCTCGTCCGTCGGCTAATGTATCGATAATTTCCCTGCGAACGTCCGGTCCCACGTTTGTCATAAATCATGACGGCATAACCTTTTTTATTGAAGGTTCTTGCGTAGTACTCGTAAAACGATCGAGGATATGCACCGGGCCCGTGAACCAGGATGAAAGTAGGAAATGGGCCAGTCTTTTTGTTGGGAAGATAGAGTGTGCCCGACAACAGAATATTGTCATTTTCAAAATAAATATCTTCTTTTAGTTTTTGTTGTGCGTAGCTTACTTGTAAAATGAATACTGATACTAGTATTGTAACTAGGGTTTTCATGAGATGCATTATTTTGGTCCAGGTAAATCTTATCCCCTTAGTGTAGTTACAATAATGCCTGTGTCCAATGAATGCTAATGCTCCGTAGGTATCTGGAAAATTTGATCGATGAAAGATTGGTATTGGAAACCTCCAATTTGCTGCAGTCCGAAAATAGTTGACGTGAAAACAGCGGGAAAGTCGTTTTATTGAATTCAGATGGGGAGTGACCGAATTCTGGACGTAAATGTAAGTTTTCTAAAATTCTCCGCCAAACAAAAAAAACAAATTTTGTAACATCGATTCTTGCTATTTCGCTGAAAAATAAAGATAAACATAAATATTTATTTAGATATTGAATCTAAAGTCAGCAGCACTTCAGATGCTTGCTCGGTCCCCTGATAGAATGTTAGTCTTTCGTTAAATGTTTGCTATTTCATCATCATTATATTAGGTTGGACGTTTATAATCACGAACTAAAAAAAATGATATGATCAAACGAATATTTTCTCTGTTTCTCTTTTCGCTATTGGTGCTTAATTCCAATCAGGCGCAAGGCTTAAAAGGACTTTTAAACAAAGCTAAATCCACGGTCCTCGGCCCTTCGGAAGATGAAGTGGGATTGGGATTAAAAGAGGCCCTGAACAAGGGAGTCGGAGAGGCAGTTGATTTTCTATCGGTGGAAGATGGTTATTTTAAAAGTGCTTATAAAATTCTGTTGCCCGAGGAAGCACAAAAAGTAACGAACAAATTGAAGGTAGTCCCAGGGTTTGCCAATGTTGAGGAAGATCTTGTAGAACGCCTGAATCGTGCGGCGGAGGATGCGGCCGAAAAAGCCAAACCAATTTTTGTCAGTGCAATCAAACAAATGACCTTCAAAGATGCCATGAACTTACTGCTAGGCGAAAAGGATGCAGCTACAAGGTACTTGGAAAAAACAACCTTTCAGCAATTGTACGACGAATTCAAGCCAGTCATTGTGACATCACTGGATAAAGTAAACGCCAGAACCTATTGGAAGGAAGCGACGACTCAATACAATAAAATCCCCTTTGCCAAAAAAGTGAATACGGAGTTGGATGATTACGTTACACAAAGAGCATTGGCAGGAATGTTCAGCCTAGTGGAAGAAAAAGAGAAGGATATTCGTGAGAACCCAGCGGCAAGAACTTCGGATCTTTTACAAAAAGTATTCTCCAAACAGGACAAATAGAACAAACCACCTTGACCGGCAGTTAAGCTATTACTGCCGGTCAACCGATTCATCTTCTTTTCATTCTTCGAATTTTCTTGGGGCCATACCATAACCACAATCCGGAGATAATCATGGCGATAAGCCCAATTCCTAAAATATTCATTATCCCGAGCTTGAACCAATCGCTGACGATGGATCCATCGTGTAGCGCTTCAATCCAATCGGAATGCCTTCTGGCAATCGATAACACTTCGCCGGAAGTCCCATCGACCTGAACTTCCCACCATCCCTTTTTTAAAAGAACTTTGACGATGCCCTTGGAAGGCCTTATATCCATCCGGTCAATTTCATTCTCCAGTTTGTCCGGAAATTGTTGTTGAAAGGCTTGGGTTGCTATCAGGGCCAACTGTTCAACCGGCAGCCAGTCAGCAAGGTCCTTACTACTTCCTTTCTGGGTCGGGGGCTGCAAAACATCAATATTCTTCTTTAAGGCCAGGGCCACCCCCGTTACTGCACTTATCAAAAGAATCACAGATAGGCTCACCCCCAAAAGCCTATGATAAACCCTGTAAGCACGTAAGCGCCTTATCATTTTTTTAAGGATCACAATTTGCAGATTTAAATTTTTTTAACTGGTGGCTTCAACTATTCATTAAATCGCATGTTTAACGACACAATTCGATATATGGGAAATACTAATGTTTGAAAAAAGTATCGTTATATTTGCTGTTCCAGACCATTTACAAAATCATCATTTGGTCAAATTTATGTTGATTATTGTAATTTTTTGTTAAAACACGCGGCATTAAATTATTTTACCAATTGGCCCTATTAGCATTCCTTGCTTTATTTTTTATCGAACCAGTAGTTGATGCTTAAAATCTTCCACCCAGAGCTTGGTGGCCATTTGACAGACCAAAATCAAATTTCACTAATGGTACAATTATTACACGTTAAAAGGTTTTTAGTAACCGTTCCTTTATGCTTACTTTTCCAATATGCCCTTGGGCAAAAAGCTTTTCAGCGATTGGGAGAAGAACACCTCAAATCCCAAGTTGAAAAGTGGGACCTACAGGAAAGTGACATAGCAAGTCTTCGGCTTAGTGATCAATACAAAACTAAACACAATGGTGTCACGCACCTCTATTACAATCAGACTTTTAGTGACATCGATGTTATAAACGCTGTTAGCGGCGTTCATGTTACTTCCGAGGGTAAGGTCTTCTACGCCACCAATGGTTTTGAAGCCAATTTGGTCAACAGAATTAGGGATACTGAACCAGCTATTGATGCGGAATTCGCCATAAATATGGCCATGAAAAACTTGGGAATTGAATCAAGTGCTACTCTTGAATTGGTCGAAAAACAAGGAAACCACTCCTGGAAATATGCCTGCGATAAGGTATCTAAACAGGAAATCACCGCCTCTTTGAAATATTACCCGATAGTCGGGCAACAAGATATCAAGTTGGTATGGGAAGTCACGATTGCTCCTAACAACACCAGTGACCATTGGAAGCTTCGAGTTGATGCCATTGATGCCCGCGTCATCGACAAGAATAATTTGAAGATTAGTTGTCATTTTCCTGCAAAGGGTCTCCATGCTCATGATGCTTCATGCTACCATACTACGTTGCCATCAAAATCCAAAAGATCGAGCATTGCTACCGCAGCATTGCCAAGTCAGGGTGAGGAATCCTTTTACAATGTATTTCCTATTCCGGTTGAAAGCCCCATCCACGGTGAGCGTCAAAAAGTGGCGAGCCCGGCAGACCCCATTGCCTCCCCAACGGGGTGGCATGACATAGATGGTGATGAAGTGGCCGATTACACGGTAACTCGAGGTAATAATGCATTTGCCTACCTGGATGAAGATGGAAATAACATAGTTGATACCACCTCATTGCCAGATGGCGGTGAATCCTTAGCCTTCGATTTCCCATTTATTGAAGATGCTGCGCCGGATTCGAGTACAGATGCAGCATTGGTACAGGCCTTTTACATGGTAAACGTCATGCATGATTTTGCGTACCGATATGGTTTTGACGAAGCAGCAGGGAACTTCCAAGCCAATAATCGCGGCAAAGGTGGTAGAGCTGGCGACCACGTCCTGGTAGAAGTCAGAGATGGATCGGACACCAACAATGCCTCCTTCTCAACTCCTCCGGATGGTACGAATGGTAGAATGCAGATCTATTTATGGGATGCGGGCCAGAGCAAAATCCTGGAAGTTCTCGAACCCGCTGCAATACAAGGTAAATTTGAGGCAGGCACGGCTGACTACGGTCCTGCCATTACCGAAGAGGAAGCTTTTGAGGGTTTTGTCGCAGAAGCTTTTGACGGTAGTCGAGACGCCGACAAAGGGTGTGACGAAATCGTTAACGAGGATGAAGTTGCCGGCAAAATTGCGATGGTGAATCGAGGTTTGTGTTTCTTCGAACAGAAGACAGCCAACGTCGAAGCCGCTGGCGCGATCGGATTAATCATTTGTAATTTTGAAGACAATACCATTGGCATGGCCGGAGTAGACAACATCACAAACCCTCAAATTCCTACGGTCAGCCTTAGAAGTTCCGACTGCGCTACCATCCGCTTAGCGCTCCGCGAAGGCGTTAAAATTAGATTGCAGATCCCATCAACTACTGGTCCGGAATTTTTAGACGCTGCCTTCGATAATGGGGTAGTTGCTCATGAGTTTGGCCATGGTATTTCCCTGAGGTTAACCGGTGGTCCGTCGCAATCAGGGTGTCTGGGCAATGATGAGCAAATGGGAGAAGGGTGGAGTGATTTTTTCACACTGGTTATGTCGGCGAGTCCCGAAGATGCAGGTAGAAATCCTCATGGAATTGGAAACTACTTGGTCCGAGACGATGTAGATGGCGTTGGAATACGCCGATTCCCATATTCTACCGACAAGAATGTAAATAACCAGACCTATGAAGACATCATGGGTACTGGCACTCCTCATTCGCTGGGAGAAGTTTGGACTTCTGTACTCTGGGATTTATACTGGAAATTTGTGGAAGTATACGGCTGGGATGACGACATATACGGTGGAACCGGTGGTAATAACATAGCTGTACAATTGGTTATGGACGGGATGAAACTACAGGATTGTCAGCCCGGCTTCCTGGATGGACGAAACTCTCTATTGGCTGCCGATGTGATCAACAATGATGGTCAGAATCAATGCTTGATCTGGGAAGTTTTTGCCGCTCGCGGGCTTGGATGGGATGCGGATCAAAACAGCAATCGCAATCGGGATGATGCCATCCAGGGTTTCGAAACCATGCCTGAGTGCGTTAAGGAGTTGAAAATTGCAAAGACGGTTACACCCAACATCCGTCCAGGCGAAGATATTGGAGTTCTCCTGACCGTTATTAACCACAAAGATGAAACAGTTGAAAACACAGTCGTGATCGATGAAATACCCGCAGGGACACAGTTTGTTGGGCTTTCTGATGGCCAAGATCTCGAATTTGAAGTTTCCGGGAATGAAATCAGAGTTGACCTAGGCGCTCTGAGCAGCGGACAGACCAGAAAAATTAGTTATACTCTTCAAACATCACCAGATTTAGTATCCACCGAACAATTCTTTGATGATTTTGAGACTTCCGGCGACAATTTCATCCCTGCTGTCCTGGATGAAGGCATCGACATTTGGGAGCTAGTCGATTCAGTTGGAGCCAGCGGGCAACGTTCTTGGTTTGTACCCAGCACCACCCGAGACAATGACCAAGCTCTGGTTATGCTTGCCCCATTTCGGGTCACTGGAAATCAACCAACTTTGCACTTCAAGCAAAGTTACCGTATCGAGGCGGGTAACGATGGTGGCATCGTAGAGATTTCGACGGATGGCGGTTTCGACTGGGTCTACTTGTCCAATGAGAAAATATTCCGGAATGGTTATACCGGAAGACTGAACTATAGTGCATTTTCCATTCCATTTCTCCGGGCTTATTGGGGCCAGACCAATGGATTTGAAGATACCTATGCCGATCTAAGCGACTACATCGGTGAGGAGATACAAGTCCGGTTTCGTTTTGGCACCGACACGGAAACCGATGAAAACGTGGACCCGGGTCGGGGATGGAATATTGATGATTTCTTGATATTCGACATGCAAAATTACAACACCGAAGCCTGTGTTTCTGGAAATGCCGCTGCAATGGCTTGTACTTTTGCCGAAGGACGTGGTACTATTGTAGATCCATCTTCATTGATGACCACGGATGTTGAGGACAACTTGGTGGCACAACCAAAGATGGACCTTTATCCAAATCCAACTCAGGATCATATCAATGTTCGTTTATCCGGAATGCCCAATGAAAGATTCAACCTTGGGGTATTCACCATGGATGGTCGAATGATTTCCAACAATCAGTTGGACGGTGTTAGTAGTGCACAATTGGACCATGTCCTGGATACGAGTCGTTGGCCCGAAGGTATTTACTTAGTAAAAATCACTTCACAGCAATTGAATCTCGTTCAGAAATTCATTAAGAATTAAATTTCCAGATTCTACTAATGTTTAAGTGGCGCAAGAGTTCTATCACTGGTTCATGCCTTCGAAAAACCTTTCTAAGAAAAACCGTGATAGAACTTTTTCGCACAAAAGTTGTATAATGAACTAACACAACAGTATTTTTATACTAAAAAAAGGAAACAATGTATCCACCGCAACTGACCGCCCCAATGGCGAAAGATCTAACGGATTACGGATTTGAATCGCTTACGACATCAGAACAAGTCACTCAAACCATAGAAAATAGTGAAGGCACTTTATTGCTGGTTGTGAATTCAGTTTGTGGCTGTGCGGCAGCCAACGCCAGACCAGGTGCCAAAATGGCGATTCAACACAGTTCCAAACCAGATAAATTAACAACCGTTTTTGCAGGGGTAGACATGGAAGCAACTGCCACCGCAAGAAATTTCTTGCTGCCATATCCTCCTTCTTCTCCATCGATTGCTTTGTTCAAAGATGGTAAGTTGGTTCATTTTCTGGAAAGACATCACATCGAAGGCCGTTCGGCTGAAATCATTGCAGAAAATTTAAAAATGGCTTTTGATCGCTTCTGCTAATTGACCATTACTTGAAAGCTTGCCCGCACGAATGCAGATAGGCTTTCAAGTTAGTCGATCATTTTCCAAAAGGCAATTCCTCCCGCTTGCTTTCCGATCTCCACGTGTGCTACCTTTGCCAACTTCTCCAAATCTATGATATCCACCGTTCCGGGTTCTCCACCAATGCCTTCTACCGTTACAAAGGCATACTTGCTATCTGGCGTAATGGCGATCCCATGACAGATTTTACGCGTGTTTTCGACACGGGCTAACTCTTTTCCAGTCTCCAAGTCCCAAATCCCCAGCTTGGCCTCTGACTTATAGGTCGACAGTAACTTTTTCCCATCGGGTGATACTTCCACATTGTAAGGTCCCTTTCCCGTATTGAACTTTCGACTAATCGCCCACTTCTCCAGATCGATCTCCAAAATAAAATCAGCCCCATTAGCTGCTACATAGACCTTTCGATCATTCGGATGCGGGATCACCCAAGTAGGTTTCACTTTGGAGTGATTGGCCCCATTCATTTTTCCCATACCACTCATTTGTTCGCTACCCATTTTCGCCATATCCGATGGCATTTTTTGCTCACGCAATTTGTTTTCTTCCGGATGTTTTTGATAATAATCAGCCACAGCTCGATCAAGGTTAAGCGTACGGGATAGTTCCAATGAAAGAGCATCGATCTCAAAAAGTTCACCGCTCATCATTGCCAAAGAGTAATGCCACCGTCCATCCGGTGTGATTCGGGATCCATGGGGCATGGTACCCGTTTTTACTTTTTTCAATTCTACCATGCTTTCCGGATCTACAATTGATACCGTGCTGGGCTCCATGGTACCATGGAGGTTAAAATTGACAATGTATAAAAATCCTGACATCTTCGAAACTTCCATCGTTGCTGGAAAAAGTCCCAAAGTTGTTCTTCCCAACAATTCATTGGTGTCGGTAGAATATTTGTACAAAAAACCATAGGGATTGCCATGCGCCATAGAAACATACCAATACGCTCCGGAAGGGTCAACAGCCAGACCGTGGGGGCCTTCGATCTCTTTGGGAATGTATCCCACTGTAATCTTTTCTTCAACAGTGGCGGAAATTCCAACAAAGCTAACGACTGCTACTTCATCCTCCGACTCAGCGGCAACATAGGCATAGTACTTCTGGCCAAAAGAATCTGCTAAAAGACTTGTAAGTGTTAAAATGGTTAAGATGACACGCATGAAATATTTTTTAGTGGGCTTCAACTGACCGCCAGACGAAAACGATGTTTTCAAAACCGATAATGCAGTCAAAATTATTTTCGATAGGTTTAAACAAATTTATTAAATCTTCTGTATGATTTTTTCTTTTGCGCGTTTTACACTCTGGCATGACCCAGAGACAATTTTTTTGATGAACTTTAAAAAAGTCAGCGATGGAAACGAAAAAATGGTACCATATGAATGACAGTCGTGTTTTTAGAAATTATTGAAACCCAGGAAGAGTTTCATCAACAAAACTTTTAAAGGAAAGAAAGTTGGAATACCGATGGGATCGAAAACCAAATTCCGCTGCAGATTCCACATTTTCTTGAAGATCATCTACAAAAATGACGTTTTCTATTGGTAAGTTGGGGTGCTTTGCGATCAACTTTTCGTATATCCTCTTGAAATAAGATATCTGAGGTTTGGCAACACCGAGTTGACAAGAACAGAAAACCTGATCAAAGACAGGTTTGATCTTTTCATTTGACGAGATAGCACGAAAGCGATGCCAGTCTTGATTAGTTGCAATGTAACAGGGAAGCCGTCCGCTCAGCTCTTCCACTATCCAACTCATCAATTCAGCATCGTATTCCTCCACCTCCAGATAAATTGCTTTGAAAAGTGCCATTGAACTACCGTCCCATCGAATTGCTTCAAGGTAATTGGTTAACAATTCGATCATATCCGCCTTTCCTTCCAGGCATTTCTTTAGATGATTGCGAAAGAAAGACGCCAAGGCGGCACTATCCGTCCCATATCGATTAGACAAGGAACCGGCAAAATCCAACTTTTTGACGAGAACGCCATCATAGTCAAATAAAAAACAGAAATTCACTTGGACTAACTTTAGTGGCCAAAAGAAAGCCACTAAAGTTAATGAAAAATCAATGATTGAGTCTTCGGAATCTAAATGTCCGGTCCGGCTTCAAAGAATTGTGTTGGTTCTGCCTCTGAAATCGTCATTGGAATCCGGTCCCGAACCTCTCTTTGGTGTGGGCTGGTTAGGGATTCATAATCCATGCCGTACAATCGCTCTGACAATTCATTTCGCAACTCATTGTAAGCTGCCTTCAGCTCGTTGTAAACCCGGAGGTAAGTGTCATAATTCGTTCCCCGATCATGTTGCAATGAAATTATTGCATTTTTCGGGCTCGAAGGAAGGTCGTCCGATTGATTGGGATTAGTAATGAAAACTTTAGTTCTTTCTTTGACACTACTAATCTGCGCTGAGACTCCTTCAATGAGCAGTTGATTACTTCCATTTACCTTAATGGATAAGACATTATTATCGTTCAATTGATCGGCAACCGGTTCATCTACCCAAATGGGCAACTTGACGAGGATTCCCTTATCTTCTAAAATTACGGCAGTTACCAAAAAAAAGATCAAAAGAAGAAAAGCGATGTCGGCCATACTGCCAGCGTTTACGCTCGCTACATCGCGACGTTTGGAACTACGGTTCATGTCAATTTTTTTTGTAAATCAAATAAGCGGTAATTCCGAATTAATAATAGGCCGGCATTAAAATACATTCGGATTTCAAAAAGAAGATGCAGACCTGCTGAATTTTGGTGTTTCGCAGCAAAACCTACCTGCTAGAAGAGAAATTATTATTTAATTTTAGGACCCGAAGATAAAGGCAATGATTTCGATTTTTTAATAAGAAACACAGATCCAACTATGGAAAAGATAGATCCTTTGAACATGGTGGCCGAATTCCATCGAACCTTTAAGCACCCGATTGAAGAAAAGCCCATCATTCCTTCTGAAGAACGCTGCAACTTGCGTGTAAATCTCATTGTCGAAGAGCTGAAAGAGCTGCAGGATGCCATTGCACAAAAAGATCTGGTCGAGGTAGCAGATGCCTTGTGTGATATTCAATATGTCTTATCAGGTGCCGTGTTGGAGTTTGGATTGGGTGGCAAGTTCAAGACATTATTTGAAGAAGTCCAACGTTCCAATATGAGCAAAGTATGCAAAACCAAAGAAGAAGCAGAAGCGACGATGAAGCATTATCAGGATAACCGAGGCTTTGATAGTTATGTGGTTGAAGAAGACGGAAAGTACCTGGTCTACCGTAAATCAGATAACAAAACGCTGAAATCGATCAACTACTCTCCAGCCGACCTGAAAAAAATACTGGAGCAATGATCAATAATATATGATTTCTTCCAAGCTACAAGGACAAATCTCCAAACTCGCCATCGACCTTTTGTTGGAAGAACCATTCTTTGGTCAACTGCTGGTCGCAATGGTTAAAAGAAAACTGACCAATCATTTACCTATTGCACTTGATTTGGTCTCATCAACCGGACCGGACCTCTTACTCAATGAAGCAATTTGGCTGAATGGATCTTATACTAGAGACCAAAAGGTGACCATGATAAAGCACGAACTGCTGCATCTTATTTTTGCTCACCCGGTGCGTGCCCTTCGGTTTTCTAATGCTGACCTTTTCGATATAGCAGCTGACCTTTGCGTCCAATCTTTCCTAAATATCAAACAAGATCTCGTTCCAGATTTGCCCCCCTACCGGTCCGCAGCTTTTTACTATGAGTTACTGAGCAATCTGGAACGCAACGAACGAGAACGTCTTTTTTCTCAAACGTCGGAATCCCGGCAAAGACATACCTACTGGAGATCAGTACAGCAATTGGATACCCAGAAACAACAATCCTTCCATCACCGATGTCAATCCCTGATTCGAAGAATCTATGTTCATTATCCACCTTCCGATGGTATGCTTTCCAACATGTCTTTAAGGCAGCAACTCGAACTGGCTTTGATAAAGAAGGAATTTCCGGAGTGGATAGACTGGAAACACCTATTACGGCGATTTCTTTCCAGGTCACGAGCTACTTTTATCCAGCAGACTTTTAAACGACCTTCTAAGCGTTATAAAACGGTGCCCGGCATCACCGTTCGAAACAATCAAAAGATATTGGTCTGTCTCGATACCTCTGGAAGTATCCCAAGATCGGCATTGGCATTATTTTTCCATGAAATCCAGAAGATTTGGAAAAATGGTGCTGAAGTTTATATTTTAGAAACCGATTACAAAATCCGGCAACGCTATATTTACCGAGGACACCAGCCCAGTGCGGTAAAAGGCAGAGGCAGCACTAGTTACAATAAAGCCATCGAATGGGCCAATAAACATTATCACCCAGATGCTATGATCTATTTTACGGACGGCTTTGCAGGAGCTCCAATAATCCGGCCGCTCTATCCAATCCTTTGGCTGATTTCTCCCGGCGGCATCGACCAACACACGGGCGTTTGGAATCAATTACCTGGCACAAAAATCAAAATGACTGGTTGACATGGATCATGTAGCGATGACATATGGAGCAAAAGTGGATGCCGAAGATTTGATTCGATTTCTAGATCACGCCGTTCATCTAAATGGCAGAGCTGAAAGGGAAGGCAGGAAAAAAACTCCCTTATGCATTTGGGGGGATCACGGCATTGGAAAAACTGAAATCGTTGAATCGTATGCCCAAAATCGCGGGTATCATTATCGATATCTAGCCCCTGCACAGTTTGAGGAAATGGGAGATTTGATTGGAATGCCAGAGATCCGAAATGGCCAAACTATGTTCAATCCTCCCTCCTGGGTTCCCAACGTTCAAGGCCCAGGCATTCTACTGATTGACGACGTCAACCGTGCAGATGAAAGAATATTGCGTGGCCTTATGCAGCTACTACAGCAATACCGTATGGTCAGTTGGCAACTTCCGGCCCAATGGCACATCGTTTTAACTGCCAATCCAGATTATGGGGATTACAGTGTCACACCAATGGATCCTGCATTGCTTTCACGAATGATGCACATTACCCTCAACTTTGAAAGTAAGGCCTGGGCCAATTGGGCATTTAGCCAAAAGATCGAAGGAGAGTTTATCCAATTCGTATTAAGTTTCCCCGACCTCATTGATGGTAAAAGATGTACGGCGAGAACGCTGATACAGTTTTACGAAGGCATTGCACCGCTGACACAACCGAAGCAAAAGACAGACCTGTTGCGAATGGTAGGGTATGCTACAATAGGGCCAGAAGCAACCGAGGCCTTCATTGGTTTTTTCGATCAAAATCTGCATGAATTACCTACTCCGGAAAAGATTTTGGAAACAAAATCGTTTCAAACAGATGTTGCGGTGATTTTGGAACGTTTAGTGAAGCAGGAAGGTTTAAGAGTCGATATCCTGGCGGGTCTCCAAATACGCCTGGCAAATTGCTTGGTAAATCGGGAGAAAAAATTATCCATTCTAGAAATGGATAATCTTAGATCCTACCTAAAAATCCCCTGGATTCCCGAAGACCTCAAGTTTTCTTTTGTGCAGGAATTGGTCAAGACCAATAAGAAACAAATGGACAAGATCATGGAGGATCCGGAGATTGGACACTTACTACTGCTTGGGATATAGCCCCTAAAATTCACCACAAATTCAAAACAGTCATTCGATTATGAAGAAAGTTCTGGCAATCATTGCTCTTTTCTCTTTTTTTCAAAATGCCTCCGCTCAAATGGATCTCCCCGAGTTTCAAATCGAAAAATCGGAGGTTGAAGGGCATTTGCGCTTCTTGTCTTCTGATGCGCTCCAGGGAAGACGTACGGGTGAACCGGGTAATAATCTTGCTGCGCAATACTTATCGGAGTATTTTAAAGCATACGGAGTTGACCAGGCCCCAAATACGGAGAACTACTTCCAAACTTTAAATTTTGTAGCTACTCATCCACCTCAAAGTGCGCGATTAACGATTGGTAAAACCGCCTATGAACAAGGGGACAACCTCTTGATCTTAACTGGGGATCCGACGAGTATCAACAAGACAAAAACTGTTTTTGCCGGACATGGTTGGGTCGATGATAGTCATGACGATTATGAAAATCTCGATGTCAGAGGGAAAATAGTACTAGTCTTGCCCGGCACACCGAAGGGTGATGACAACCAAACAGTATTTAGATCGATGGACAAGAAACGGGAATTAGCTGCAGAAAAAGGGGCTGTTGCCATTATAGAGCTGTATCGGCTCGCCTCTTTCCCCTGGGATTTTTTCAAGAGCTACTTTGGTAAGGAGACGCTCAAGTTAATGGATCCTAAAAAATCTGCTGTCCAAAAACCCAGCATTGTATACGGTTGGCTCAAAGAAGGTACTAAGGCTGAAATGGCTAGGCTCCAAAGCCCTAAGAGTTTTAAGGCTACCCTTAGCAACACCGGATTTCGCGAAAACAACCTACCTTCCCAAAATGTGATTGGTGTTATTGAAGGTTCAGATCCGGAACTGAGCAACGAGTACATAGTACTTACCGCACATTACGACCATGTCGGAACGGGAAAAAATGGCAATGGGGCCTTTTCAGCAAAAGACAGCATCTTTAATGGCGCTCGCGATAATGCCATGGGAACAGTAGCATTGTTGAGTGCTGCTAAATCATTGGCTGCTCATCCACCGCGACGTTCGGTTGTACTCCTCGCCGTTACGGCTGAGGAAATCGGTCTATTGGGAAGCAGATATTACGCTGAGCACCCCTTGATTCCACTGGATAAAACCGTATTCAATTTAAATACCGACGGTGCGGGCTATTCCGATAAGGGCATCATATCCGTCATCGGATTTGGAAGAACCGGTACCGACGCCCAAATAAAGAAGGGCGTAGAATCAGTTGGATTGGAAGTTTTTGCCGACCCTGCACCAGAGCAAAACCTCTTCGACCGATCCGACAATGTCAATTTTGCCGCCAAAGGAGTTCCATGCTTAAGTTTTAGCCCTGGCTTTAAAAGTTTCGATGCTGAAATTGCCAAACATTATCACCAAGTTTCCGACGAAGCAGATACCGTTGATTTTGACTATTTACTTAAGTTTTGTCAATCCTTCGCACACACGGCAAGATTATTGGCGGATATGGACAAAAGGCCTTTTTGGATCAGTGGCGACAAATACGAAAAGGCTGGAAAAAACCTTTACAATCATTGAAACTATTAATCATTCACAAAAATGATGCGATTTCTAATACCCATCCTCTGCATTTTTCTTATTCCATCAAATGGAATCGGTCAGAATATTGAAAAATTTAAAAACAAAGTCGCGAAATATCGCAACGAAAACTGGCCTCCCGAAAAAGCTTATTCGAGAGTTTCGTTGGGATATGCACTACAACGCGTATTCGAACAACATGCACAGTTCTGTGGCTTTAAAGGCGTCGGTAAAAACCGAGATTATGTGCCCAAGGACATTAGTAAATTCCTCGGCCGTAGAACCATGAGGACCAAGGTCGAAACCGCGGACATCAGTGGAGGGGGGCTACTATACTACATTTTTGGCGATGGCGAAATACAATACTCCTTTAACGATATAAAGTACTCTCCTTCTCGAATTCTCCAACTGAATAGTATTGCCAACCAATTTGTCGTAAACCCGGCCGACAACTTCGATTCATTCGTTCTTACGAAGACCTGTGGCGGATATTTGAAAGCGGCCCTTGATGCTGGAATAGAACCCCCTTATGCAGCCTTCAAAGCAGGCTTTGACACTGACAGTAGACGCGAATCCACGGTCTTTGCACTGACCGGATCCTTTGTTTCTCCTTTGAAAGTGGTATTGGATGCCAATGATTTCCGTACCATTGAATTCATGATGCAACTGTGGAAATTCTATGAAGACAATCCTGACTTTGATGGCCATGCATATTACTTAAGCGAGTTCGAAGGCGTACAGATCAAACATATTGCGTCGGCAGAAGAAAACCTCAAACTGGAAAGAGCGGGAGGTCTGAATCTTAACGGCCCATTGGGGATTCGCCTCAAAACGGATCTTGGATTAGCCAGCGCATCAGAAAGCACTTTTTCTGGAACTGACTGGGAAACCATCATATTTTCGGATTATAGTGATGAATACGACCGTAATCAATTGTTCGAGCCCCTTCCCAATACCAACGACATCATCCAGTATTTTGAAAAGATCAAACCAGTTTATCAAAAGACTAAAGACTTTCCTTTAATGACCGAAGGATTTGAGCATACACACTATCTCATTGTAGAAGGAGTACCGGAAAACATGACTACTAATTTCTGGGAGATTGAGAACATTGGTTCTGGTGTTTATCGCGGTACACCCCGCTTGGATGCCAATTACTTCCAAAATGGGAATAAAGGAACCTGGGGCTGTCAGTTTACCATTACCGGCAGACCAGATCCCTCAAACTTTATAGGCCCGCTTTCTAGTCGTCCCAGTAAACTAGATCTTTCCTATGTTATCCGCAGCAGGTATCCGGTCAATGGTGAGTACATTCGCTTCATTGTTAATGAAGAAATACAAACCAGCTCGCATCCCATAGCCGCCATAACCGATGGCGAATTTGATCTAAATAAGAAAGAAAATCGGCGATTTGCTCTGCAGTGGAAATTTGAGATTGAAATAGAGGATCATTATAACCCGGTTGATTTTAGAAATGAACCTTATATCAGTAACCTGTCGGTTAGAAAAAGCGATAAAAACTTAAATGTCCGCATTAGCGGTATTGAGCTGGATCGCCAACGTCGCAGGATGTTACTCACCCTGGAAACCCTTGATTCTTATCCACTGGAAAGAATCGATGACTCCAACATGATCAATTACAATATGGCTTTTGACATACACTTACAAAGTGAAAGATCGGGAGGCATATCGGTTCGACCGGTAAAAAGTAATGTATTATTCCCTACGATTCGGCCCATTCAAATCCAACCGATTGAACCATTGTCGATACCAGAACACATTGACCGGAACAATAATTGATTATGCCTACTCTACATATTCCTTTCTGATGACCAGCGTAAAGTAGTCATTGTCACGTTCGAGGTAACCATGGTCGTAACAAAAACAGTATACGTTACCGGACTTAGTGACGTATTGATTGGTAAAGTAACTAAACTTGAACCCACGTTCGATCAAATCATTGCGGTGAACTTGAGCCTTACCCCTTGGGTTAAGATCAGCCAAGATGCGACGATTCTTGCGTAGAATGTTATTGATATTACGCATAAAATTGGAAGCATCACTATTGAGGCGGTTGTTGTATTGACTCCGGCATTGGCTCGAACAAAACTTCTTATCAGATCGCCCCAGGAACGAATCACCGCATTCCATACATTTTTTCTTGCCACTCATGCTACATAGATTTAAAAGCTACTCGGCTATAAATTTAAAACTGTTCGGTCTAAAATAACTGGAAAAATGTTAAATAGCATAAAACTGCTAAATTCATGTTATGAAAGAAAAGGTAATCCGGCATTGCAAGGAAGAACGTAAATGGTCACAATATTTAGCATTGTGGGGCATAGCCACCATCATTGCGGGCTTTCTATTACTGCTTACGGACAATCTTTTTTTCCAAGGCATTGCCTATACGCTCCTTCTACTGGGTATTTTACACCTAATCACGGCAGCGATCGAGTTTCGAATTTATCAATCCATTCTTTCCTTCCCCGAAGATTCGGAAAGCTGGTCTGAACAGCTAGAAAAAGAAATGAAAAAGATAAAACAACGCAGTCTACTGGATTCGGGAGTTTTCTTCTCCGGCCTATTTGTAATGATCTCCGGTACGTTGCTGAACTGGAACAAGTTTACAATCGGAATAGGGTTAGCCATCAGTATTTCTATCGTTTTCAGTCTTTTGTGGTGGACATTCCGCCAGTGGAGATTGGGCATTGCCCTTGGAATTGACAACTAATGCCGTTACGAATTTTAACATATAAGACATTTTCTTAAGGCTTCTTCACTATTTCCTTCCCAACTTCCCAATTCTTTAAGACGACAATAACCTCCACTTAACTGTGCTTAACAGGAAAAGCCTACATCTTGCCACCATCAAACAATAAAACACACTTTAAATTAACTAATCATGAAATTGAAAACAATCTTTGCCGCAGCCCTATTCTTAGCTTTCTCTTTTAGTTTGCATGCTCAGGTATCCATTGGATTAAAAGGGGGAGTAAATTTTTCCAATATTCAAGCAACGCAAGCCCTGGATCAAGTTCTGCCCAACTTTAGCGACATCACTACCTTTAGTATTGGTGCCGTCGCAGAAATTGGTATTTCCGAACAATTTGCATTCCAACCCGAATTAGTATATACCCGTAAGGGATTTGGATTGAGAGAAGGACTGGATCTTGATCTATTAGGTGTTCCAGTACCATTGGGTGTTACTGCCGAAACCCAAATAGATTACGTCGAAGTACCCTTATTAGCAAAATACAAATTTGGCACAGAAGGGATTAGCGCTTATATCACAGCTGGACCAACTATTGGATATGCCACTAAGGGCCAAATCAATACCAAAGCCAATATTCTAGTTGATTTTAGTATTGCTAGAGTACCAGTAGATCTTGATGCTATCAATTTTCAGAGATTGGAGATTGGAGGTACTGCAGGAGCTGGCTTGGCCGTCAATACAAGTATGGGGCAATTTTTTGTAGATGCTAGATACAACCTTGGTTTCACTCAATTATATGACATCCCTCTAGTAAATGAAAAATTAAGGAATAGGGGGTTCGGTATCAATGCCGGTTTCCTGATCCCAATCAGCGGCATCTAATCAATGTTCATAATTCCAACCAACACATAATTCGCTGCCGGCACACTGGTATCCAGGTGCCGGCTTTTCGATTGTTACATTTGGGCCAACAGTTGATCAATCTTTTTCATAAAGTCGTCTACTTCTGCCTCATCTGTTCCATTGCAGTAGGCCCTAATGTGACGCTCGGAGTCGATCAACAACAACCAACCAGTATGATCGAAACCTCCAGGTGCCTCCGGATCTTCTATGGCCAAACTCATATAATCTTCGGCGATGTTGTAGATAGCTTCCTTATCACCAGTTACGAAATGCCACTTATCTGACGAAACCTCTAGGTTACGTGCATATTCATTAAGTCTTCCTACTGTATCATACTTGGTATCAATACTATGGGAAAGAAGTAACAAACGTTCGTCAGCCTTATAACGGTCATAGATTCTCAACATTTGTGTTTTGACTTTTGGGCAGATGGTTGGACATGAAGTAAAGAAGAAATCGCTGATATAGGCTTTGTCTTTGAAGTCCTGATTCGTAATCAAAGTGCTGTCCTGATTGACAAAAGTGAAGTCGGGAATCACATGATACGTCGTATCCTCACCGTCGATCAAGTGGTTGCCCAAAATTGGCAACGCTTCGATTTCTTCTACTTTTTGAAGTTGACAGGAAAATGATAGGATTAGAAGTCCCAGTATAGTCGGTATTAATAGGCGCATAATACGATCTTTTTACTTACTTAATTGGTCTAGGATAGCCTGTCCTTTTTCAATTCCTTCCCGACTCATTACATCGATTGCTTTCATTTCTTCCGTTTCTTTTTTGAGATAGGCTATCACCTCTTCACGATTCATTGTTCCCTTTAGTTTCTTTAGAGACCGGAAGTGTGGACCATTCTTATTCATCCAATCCATCATCCCCTCGTGGCCTTTTTCCAGCATATCGATTGCCGCAGCGGCATTGGCCTTAACAGTTTCATCTTCGATGTTTTTAAGCTGTTTTTCTAGCCCTCGGCTCACCTTATTCATTTTTCCCATGAGCGGCATTACCTCATCATGAATAGTGATCATGCCTTCTCTCAATTGTTCAGCAGCTTGCCATTCAGGATCTTGGCTTTCGCTATTGCTAGAACTAGAACAAGATTGCATCACAATGAATGCAAGACAAAATAGAAATGGTATTCTCATCATTGTTACTTTGAAATTTTGTGATTTGAAAGATTCTTAATTGCTCAATCCCATCAAAAATAGCTCATGATTGCCAGCATTCGATAATTCATAATGGTCGATTGAAAAGAAGTTCCTGAAATGTCCAGAACAATAAAGTCGATCACCATATTTGTTGCTGACTCGAAGCAGTACATCTTGACCGGCATGCTCGTTCTGACTAAATAGGGTGTCCCGTATATTCCATTGATGATCAAATCGAACGACACCAATTTTTGGATATTCAAAATCGAATTTCACATTTCTAATTTTACAATTTCTGGGAAAGATAGTTGTCAGGTAATGGTAATTAGTGGTAGTGCGAAGTGTTAAAATTGCGGCCGAAAGTTCGCTTTCCAATAGCGTTATTGATTGATTAATTTTTCCATTGGGGTCAATTAATAGAGCTTTTATCCATGATTTTGGTTCATGCCCCAAATGTTTTGGGTTCACCATTTCGAAACCTTCTGTACGTATGGCTAAAAGGATCTCACCTGACGGCAGAACATTGAGGTCACCACCTACTTCCGTCGTCCTGTAGCCATTGCGGGTGATGCCTTCCTGACCATATTGGCGGCCCCAAAGCCCTTTTCCATTCGGATCAATTTTCAATAGGTAAGCATCTTGATCAAAATCTCCCGTAGTTTGTAGGGAGATCGAATCATAGCTAAATGTCGATTGAAAACCTCCCGTCAAGTAGAGTTCACCGTTTGCATTACTTGACACCTTGTTGATATGGCCAGGCATCGAACGAAGCCATTGGCAATTACCCAATGAATCAAATGTAGCGATGAATGTTTCTTCAGTTTTTTCTGTCCGATTTAATTCTTGTTGATCCCATTCTAGTTGCTTGCCGGAGCTACCGGTCAACAACACCGTACCATGGTTCGTAGCATGACAATGATAGCCCGTCCCAACGCCTTTACCCGTAAACAGGCCGAGGCATTTACCCGAAGGATGAAACTTTGCTAAAAAAGGGGATGGACTCGAAGCAGCTACAGCTCTATGTTCATCCAAGACGATCTGCCCTTGAAAATGACCTGTCACCCATACTTCTCCGGTAGGTGCAAGGGTAATGCCGGTTGCACGACCAGTATTTGTATCCTTTTCCCATAGTTTCGTTCCATCAGGACTTGTTTTGACAAGGTAGATGTAATCCTGTCGATCAATATTCGTATAGAAACAAGCTATGTAGGCATTCCCTTGCTCATCCACTACGAAATCAGAATAAGAATTACTGCTAATTCGAGTTGTAAGTTTGATCCCCTTCAACCACTGGACTCGCAGTGAAACCGGTTCAACCAACGAGCAACCCTGTAATAATACCGGCAACAATAGTAGATAGGCTCGCCCTTCGAGGAACCAGGCCTTGGCTTTTCTCATGTGGAGCAATGCGATTGACCAGCAACTCTTCCCAACGGCAAATGCGGATTGTAGACTATTTCTCCAATGTATTTCTTTGAAAAAACCTCTGATTGCATGGACACGCAAAGACAGATAAGAAATGGACAAAACAAATAACAGTGCTCCAAAAATGGCAGGTAGTGGCGACAAAACGCCTTCAAACCAACGAGTTAGCCCCCACCCGAACCAGCTTCCATACAATACTATGAAATGAATAATATAGATATTGAGTGTTTGCTGACCAATTCGGTTAAATGTCTTGAGTTTAGCCAGGAAGGGTTCCAATAACAAAAAGGTCGCGATAAAGATCAGGATGTGCCCAAAGCGAATGAACAAATAATTATTATAAGCCACCTCCTTCAATAATTCAATTCCGAAGGTGTAATGAATATCCATGAAAACCTGAGAAGAGAAAGTAGCCAGCAAGTAACCAAAAATCGCCAATCCAAGCCCCAGGATGGGAAGACCAAATAACCTCCCTGCATTAGATTGATGATATAATGTACCGAGAAAGCCGCCGAGCAAAGTGTAGCCAATCCAAGGAAATGGTGTAAAAACGGAGCCTTGATCAGTATTCAGATAGTTCCTGAGGGCCGGTGGCCAGTTACTTAACTGCAAATCAGTATAAATGGGCTCCAAGAGAAAGATAGCGACACCAAAAGTAATTAAAAGCCATTGGAAAGCTCTGAAAGACCGGTTCGCCGTTATCCAAAAGCCAAAGGCCAAAATAATAAGGGCCAAACCGATACAATGCAGAACGTCAACGCACCAAAAATTGGGATATAGAATCCCGGAAAATAGCCCCCAAAGGTTAATCCGAAGCAGATACCCCCAGAATAATAGATAAATGCCGCGTCGCAGTGCCTTTTTGATGCGCCGCACACGGTAAGAGGGATCCGGGTTCTTCAATAAGAGGTAAACCAATACCAGTCCGGTGATGGTAAAAAAGATAGGAGCAGTAAATCCTTTGCAATACATCCAAAAGCGAAAAATAGGATTTTCGGGTTGGTGGTATACAGGCGCTAAGAGACTATAAATAAAATGTCCCTGCAGCATCATTAGAATGGCGTAAGCGCGTAATGAATCGATGTGATGCACTCGAGCTTCCGTTTTTTTAACGGTAGTGTAGTTTCTCATTATAGGCCTATCAAATGCAGGTTAATCCAAGCGTGTCAGGAGGTTCATATTACACAAAGATAGGTTTTATTGTATTAACAGAAATGGGAGATGGCCTCTAATAGATCATCTCCCATTTATCCGTTTACTTTAAATATTAAAATTCGGCACTTCCCGGAGTTCGCGGAAAGGCAATCACATCACGAATATTTGCCATCCCGGTAATGAAAAGAACCATCCGCTCAAACCCCAAACCAAATCCTGCATGGGGTGCTCCACCAAACTTTCTCAATTCCAAGTACCACCACAGTTCCTCTTCTGGAATATCCATTTCTTTAATTCGGTCCATCAACACATCATACCGCTCTTCCCTTTGTGAGCCACCGATGACTTCTCCGATACCCGGGAAAAGAACATCCATTGCTGCCACGGTCTTATTATCCTCATTCAGCCTCATATAGAAGGCCTTGATGTCTTTTGGATAGTCACGTACGATAACTGGTTTCTGGAACTTTTTTTCTACCAACCACCGTTCGTGTTCAGCCTGGAGATCACTTCCCCACTCTACCGGATATTCAAACTTTCCTTTCTTGTAAGGTTTTGAGTTTCTCAAGAGGTTGACGGCTTCCGTATAGGTAATCCGCTCAAAGTCATTGTCAACAACGAACCGCAGAGTATCCACTAGGCCCATCGGCCGACGTTCCTCTTTTTTCATATTTTTTTCCAAATCAGCAATGCGTTGATCCAGGAATTTCAAGTCTTCAGGATAATGTTCCAAGACATAGTTGACTAAATATTTAACAAATGATTCTGCCAAGTCCATATCGTCGAAGATATCGAAGAAGGCTACCTCCGGTTCGATCATCCAAAATTCAGCTAGGTGCCGGGAAGTATTGGAATTCTCTGCCCGAAATGTAGGCCCAAAGGTGTAGACCTTGCCGAGTGCTAGCGCACCAATTTCAGCTTGTAGCTGCCCGGAAACAGTTAGATTTGTCGCTTTGCCAAAGAAGTCCTGTTTCCAATCCACTACTCCGTCTTTCGTTTTGGGTGCGTTTCCTGGTTCTAGCGTTGTCACATGAAACATCTCCCCAGCTCCTTCTGCGTCACTACCGGTAATGATTGGTGTATGTAAATAATAATATCCATTGTCATTGAAAAACTTATGAACAGCAAAGGCCACCGCATGACGAATCCGAAAAACCGCACTAAAAGTATTGGTTCGCATTCTAAAATGAGCCTTCTCCCGAAGAAATTCCATCGTTTGTTTCTTCGGCTGAAGTGGATACAAATTGGGGTCAGAACCACCAAGAATCGTGATTTCCTCCGCCAAAATTTCGAATTTTTGACCGGCACCTTTTGATTCCACTACCTTACCTTTCACACTGATGCAAGCGTGGAAATTTATTTGCTTCAGCAAATCTTCTTCAAAATTCTCAAAATCCACTACAACCTGGATGTTATTGATCGACGAACCGTCATTCAACGCAATAAATCGATTGGCGCGGAATGCCCGAACCCATCCTTTAATCAATACCGTTGATCCTATTTTTGCCGATTCCAGCAATGGTCCTATTTCCGACCTCCTGATTTCCGTGCTCTGTGATTGCACCAGCGTTTCCGAATCCATGGATGTAAAAATTTATTATGCGATGAAAAAAGGTTTGCGAATTTAGTCAGATTATTAATAATGCCCAAAAATGGCTCTCGAATCTTTTTCAGATATACCGATAAACTCGCATTAAAGTTCCGATAAAGCAGAGGGAATTCTGTCTACGCCTTGTTGTTAGATTTTCTTTAGAAGTACATGGTGTTGTAAAAAAAAATAGAGCGGTATGGCTTCAGGCCATACTGCTCTACTCCATATGGTGCAATTTCTTTACTCCGCACAACCTATTCTTCTAGCTCAAATGCACCTTACTAATGATAATTTGAGAGATTGAAAAGTCGTTTACATTTTAGGAAGAATCACTTTGTCGATAACGTGAATCACTCCATTCGTTGCTTGCACATCGGTCATTACAACAGTAGCAGCATCACCTTGTGCATCTTTGATCGTCACTTTATCTCCCAAATGTACCGTAAACTTACTGCCATTGACAGTTACAACTTCTTGCTTGTCGGTCAGGTCTTCTGAACGTACGTTAGCGCCACCAACTACGTGATAGGTTAGGACACCAGCCAACTGTTCGGGAGTCAAGGTAGCAGCAACTTCCGAAATAGCTTCAAATGCAGCATTTACCGGGGCAAATACGGTAAAAGGTCCTTCGCCAGATAGTACGGACACCAAATCACCTTTTGCGGCTCCGAGCGCACCAACCAATTGGCTAAATTCCGGATTTGCCACAGCATGATCAACTACGCTCATCGGCAAAACCACAGCATCCACAACATGAATAACTCCATTGGAAGCTTTTACATCAGCGGCAGTAACCTTAATTTTGCCATTCAATGTAACCCCTTCCTCATTCTTTTCAATCATTACACTCAGTGCTTTTCCGCCTGGTCCACCAGTGGCGGCAGTAGGTGCATAAGACCTACCCTCTGCAATGTCAGCAGCATTCACAGTAGCACCGATAACATGGTAGAGAAGAATTTGAGAGAGCTGGTCCTTGGTCAGTGCACTGAGGTCAATACCCAGCGCTTCAAACGCAGCGTTGGTCGGTGCAAAAACTGTATAAGCGCCGTTTCCGTTTAGAACTGAGGTCAACCCAGTCGTCTCGAGTGCACTTACCAAAGTGCTGAATTGTGCATCTCCCGCAGCTATTTCAGCAATTGTGCCAGGTTCCGGGCCACCGTTGGTATTGATACTGGCCGATAAATTAGAAGCTGCCATCAATAAAAAGGCAGGGACAAAAATTAACAGTCGGATCATTTAAAACAGGTTTTATTTGATTAATGGAGAGGAAACGAGCAAATTCAATTTTTGTTTAACTGTTTAAGAAAAAATATTAAACAAGAATTAGAATAAGGGGGTAAAGTCCCCTTTGAAGATTGGTAAGCTAAAAGAAAAATGGGCCATTTCGTTGATTGCCCCCTTATTGAGGTAAAAAAACGAAATGGCCCATACATCCCTACCGGCCAAATTCACCGGTCTGGAAAATCGATGGATCAATTATTACCTAGAATAAGTGGCAATCCGCCACTATCCCCACCACCGACAACGATCACTTTGGAGTTGGTAGAATTGGCTAACTCCAAAGTAGCTTCGATACCTTTGTCCTGAAGGATTTTATCCGTCAAACTCGCATTCAGAATGCGGTTAGCATCCGCTTTTGCCTGGGCTTCAATGATTTTCCGTTCGGCCTCTTTTCGTTCGCGATCCAGTTTAAATTCAAACTGAAGCGCCAATTGTTCTTCTTCCAATTTCTGTTCGATCGCTGCTTTTAATTTGTCCGGCAAGGCGACCTCACGAATCAGGACGGCATCAAGGAGTATGTATTTAGCATCAATCGAAGAGGATGTACTTTGGAAGATCTCATCCTGAATAGCTTCTCTTTTCGTAGAGTATAATTCTTCTGGCAAGTATTTACCGATAACCTCTCTGGTAGCGGATCTGATCTCTGGCTTGATAATCCGTTCGAGGTATTGTGTACCGATTTGATCGTGGAGATATCCTATTTTATCCGGTTTGGGTTGAAAACGATAAGATAATTCCACCTCGATGGTCAGACCATTTTTAGAAAGTACAGACATCTTCTCGAAGGCTTCTTGTGTACGGACATCGTAAACGATCATATTATTCCATGGGGCGACAACGTGAAAACCCTGATTGTAGATCTTGTCTTTATCGAGTCCACCTCCGAATCTGCGGAACAGCACCCCTTTATTACCCGGATCAATGGTCAGAAAAGTTGCATTGGAAAATACCAGTATCACCAGGAAAACAACAAAAACAAAAATCCCTGTTGTGACCATCTTGCCCTGATTGGGCCGATTATTAGCTTGACTCATTTTTTATCGTTTATTTTTGAAATCTATAACAACAAACCTCTAATAAAGTTAAGTCGCTATTCTGCAAATTGGTAATTTTTTCGATAAGAATACCTTAAATCGAGTACTAATTTTGTTTATTCGGGGATTCCGACTAGATTTGACTACCTGGTTTAAACCCAATTTGATCCTGCCAGTTTAATCCAAATGATATACCTTAATTTCGAACGCTTTGATATTGGGAAGCGATCTAATAAACAACTTAACACATGAAAAAAACAATCCTCTTTGGTGCTTGTATTGCCTTTTTGTGGGCATGTGGAGGGACTCCTGAGAAAAAAGCAGAAAGTACTTCTTCTACCACTGCTGCCGATAGTGAGGTTGCATCTGAAGGTCCGGATGGGGAGAAAATTTACAAACAATATTGCGTCGTTTGTCACGGTATCGCCGGAGACATGGGAGCGAGCGGCGCATTCAACCTGACTACTTCCGAGCTAACCGTTGAAGAACGCATGACCGTCATTGCCAATGGCCGAAATACGATGACGGCATTTAGTGCCTTACTTGATGAAGAGAAGATTAAGGCAGTAGCAGAATATACACTCAAGCTGAAGGCAGATTGATGCAAGCCCCCCGATCATACTCAATTCTTGGCTTGATGTCGGGGAGTTCGCTGGATGGTCTGGACATGGCGCTCTGTGACTTCACCTTCTCCGGATCATCCAATCTAGAGAATTGGCAAATACAAGTTGCTGGCAATGTTGTTTTCTCTGATGAATGGAAAGAAAGACTCCGAAGCCTCCCCAATGCTTCCGGTCTCGAACTAACAAAAGCTAATGTGGAGTTCGGCGATTATCTGGGAATGTCGGTGCTTAATTTTGTCCAGAAAAATTGCATCTCACCGCAGTACATCGCATCTCATGGACACACGATCTTCCACTTCCCCGATGATGCAGTTACTTTGCAAATTGGTAGTGGAACAGCCATTGCTACTATTTGCCAGATTCCGGTAATTGATCAATTTCGTTTATTAGATATGGCTTATGGTGGACAGGGAGCTCCGTTAGCTCCGATTGCAGACCAATTGCTTTTCGCGCAAGCAGACCTCTGCCTTAACATTGGTGGTATTATTAATATTTCTGCACGTACAAGAGATCGGTACGTTGCTTTTGACATCGGTGGTGCCAACCAAATCCTGAATGCGCTGTCGAATGTCGTGGGATTGGAATACGACGACGGTGGCAAATTGGCCGCCACCGGAAAATTGGACCAACAACTGTTTGATCAAGCCATGAGATCCGAATACTTCACACGTCCCTATCCCAAATCCCTGGGCAATGATTGGGTATTGAACAATCAGGTTCGCTTATTTGCGAACGCTGACAGCTCGATTCCCGATCGATTATACACTGCCTGCAAGTTGATTGCTATTCAAACGGCAAAAGCCCTTGAAAAAATCCTGGCGCATGAGCAGATTGAAAACCAACCTTTAGAAGTGCTAGTGACTGGTGGAGGCGCTTTCAACCACTTTTTAATAGACAATATTCAAAGGGAGTGTAACAAGATCATTGATGTAAAAATGAACATTCCGGAACCGGAGATCATAGCTTATAAGGAAGCAGCCTTAATGGCATTGATGGGGGCCCTGCGAATAGAGAAACAACCTAACTGTCTGGCTAGTGTCACCGGAGCTTCAAGAAATGTAGTAGGTGGCATTATCCATTGGCCATAGAATATCAATTTAGACGATATAGTAGCATATGGAAAGGGATAAAAACATTCTCGTGACTGGTGGAACGGGCTTTCTCGGATCCTATTTACTTCGATCACTGATCCAAAAAGGTCATACAAAGATTCGTGCACTGAAACGCAGAGATAGTCCGATGGACCTGGTTCGTCCAGTTGCCCATCAAATTGAATGGTTGGAATACGATCTTCTGGATGCAGCCTACCTATGCGATGCACTCCAGGGCGTCCATCAGGTTTACCATTGCGCAGCAATGGTCTCCTTTTACGTGCGGGATCGCAAGCAGATGTTCCGGACCAATGTCGAAGGAACAGCCAACATAGTCGATGCCAGTCTGAGTTGCGGCATCGAAAAGTTGGTCCATGTCAGTTCTGTAGCAGCCATAGGTCGGGCAAAGAACCAAAAAACCATTAGCGAAGCAACAAAATGGGAAAGAAGTAAACTCAATACCTATTATGGGATTTCCAAATACCTAGCCGAAAATGAAGTATGGAGAGGTATGGTAGAAGGCCTCAATGTGGCAGTTGTCAACCCAGCCATCATTTTGGGAAGCGGGTTTTGGAAAGGTGGACCACAAGAATTTTTTAAGCTAGCAGGTAAAGCTTTCCCTTTCTATCCTACCGGTAGCAATGGATTTGTAGATGTGAGGGATGTAGCTCAATTTATGATTCTACTAATGGAGAGCGACATCCACGGCGAAAGATTCATCCTTAGTGGTGAAACCTGGTCGTACCGGAATCTTCTGACCAATATTTCAAAATTCATGAATAAAAGACCTCCCACGATAAAGGTGTCGCCATTCATTCAACAAGTGGCATGGCGACTGGAATGGCTACGTCAAACCTTCGCCGGAGCTCATCCCATCATCACTAAGGAAACTGCACTCACCGCCGCAAATTCATTTCACTATCTCAACAACAAATCTTTGCGAACTTTTGACTTTGAATATACACCGATCATAGAAACGGTTCGACAAACGAGCTTACAATTCCTCGAAGCTCAAAATGAGGGCATGCAACCAAAATTCCTCGAACTGACTTAGCTAACGGGTGACTGGTATAATGTGAATCGGACGATGAGATTTTCGGATCCAGGAAAAACTACAGAAAGCGTGCCTTTAACTCAGGAGTAGGCACCATACACTGTTCACTTTTTCCAAATAATCGATAACGGTTTCTTGCCAGCCAATCATAGATAGCATTACGAAGGAAGGCCGGTAATATCCATTTAAAAACGTAGAACGCCTGCCATCCCCCACCTAGTATTCGACCAGTTTCTAATGCAACATCAGACTGGGTGTAGGCTTTACCTTGATGTATTAAAACTACCGTACTCAAGTTCTTAGGTAGTTGATGTTGTTCAAGCAAAGATTGCCCGATCTCAGATTGCAAAGCTCCAAATACAAACTGTTCGGCAGGATCGCGCTTAATCACAAATTGTACAAAACCATTACACAGATTACAGACACCGTCAAAAAGAAGAATGGACTTATCCCTATTTCCCATCATCGATACGGATTCAAAATTCCTCAAATAGTTTGCGATAGAGCGTTTCTATCTTACCTAAAGTAACAATTTCAATGCCGTATTGTTGGAGATCCAACCCTTTGGTATTGAACTTGGAAATAAATATTTTTTCAAAACCTAGGCGACCAGCTTCCTGTATTCTTTGTTCTATCTGATTGACTGCTCTTATTTCACCCGACAAGCCAACTTCCGCAGCAAAGCAATAATTGCTAGGAACGGCTATATCTTCCAAAGAAGAAATTAACGCACTCACAATGGCTAGATCGATTGCGGGGTCATCAACCTTCAAGCCACCTGCCATATTGAGGAAAACGTCATTCTGCGCAAAAGGGAACCCACCCCTCTTTTCCAATACTGCCAACAGCATACTCAATCTTCTAAGGTCAAAGCCAGTCGCCGACCTTTGCGGTGTTCCATAAACTGCAGTACTGACCAGTGCTTGTGTTTCGATCAACATGGGTCTCCTGCCTTCCAGAGTCGCCGCCACCGCACTTCCACTCAAATCTTCTTCTTTTTGAGTTAACAACAACTCGGATGGATTGCTAACTTCTCTAAGGCCATTGGCGTGCATCTCATAAATTCCGATTTCATTGGTTGCACCAAACCTGTTCTTCGTACTGCGCAACAGTCGATAGATATAATTGCGATCGCCCTCAAACTGCAACACAGCATCGACCGTATGTTCGAGCAACTTTGGGCCAGCAATATTCCCGTCTTTGGTAATATGGCCGATGATTACAACTGGTATATTGGAAGCTTTCGCAAAGCGCTGCAACAGATAGGCACTCTCCCGTACCTGCGACACACTACCCGGTACAGAATCCAACTGACTCGAAAATACCGTCTGAATTGAATCGATGACGATGAGTTGAGGTTGCAATTGCTTAGCTTGCTGAATGATCTGCTCTACATTGGTTTCCGTGTAGATATAGCAACGGTCAGTATCCGGGCCGATCCTACTGGCTCGCATTTTTATTTGTTCTTCACTTTCTTCACCAGAAACGTAAAGGACTTTGACACCAGCCTGAATGGCCACTTGCAAAAGCAAGGTGGATTTGCCAATACCCGGTTGACCGCCGATCAATACCAAAGATCCTCCGACAACACCTCCTCCCAAAACGCGATCTAATTCTGCGTCAGAAGTCTCCATTCGACTCGTATTCCCAACTTTGATATCTGGTAGTAAGGTAGGAACAGGGCCACGTACCTTTTCAATTCCAGCCTGCCATTTGCCGCCGCTACCCGAAGGCCTGGTGATAATCTCTTCTACGTAGGTATTCCATTCACCACAACTATGACATTTACCCACCCATTTCGGGGAAGTGGTACCACAATTAGAACAGATGAAAACTTTTTTCGTCCTTGCCATTAATTATTGGAATATGATATAGTCTTAAACTTGTTTGATTACGTGTCTCCTTCCGGTAAACAAAGATAAGAGCAAAGTGACAATCCGACCGCTTATTTTTTCATGGCCCTTGTGACTTTTGACAATTAAGCTCGTCTTAATAAAGACTGTTTTCTAATACAATATCCAACTATTTGGTTTTCAGGGAAATAAAAAATCGCTACAACACAGACGATTCCCAACTTGATAAGAAAAAAGAGAATCATTGATAAGGTAAATTGGAACTTTAACGAAAAAAAGTGAAAGGTTTTTTGTAATTTTTACACTATACTGTTAACTTTGTGTTAATGTGGTTAGAAGGGGAGAACTTTATCCATTAAAGTTCTGTTGGAGTGAAATATAATAAAGTTGAAATCTATCTCGATTAAGAGCATTCATATGTAGATTGTTTTCATTTGGTTTTTTGGGGTTATACAGGGTGCTGCGAATTCTCAAACCGCAGTTACCCTGTTTTTTTTGCCTCGATCAATTTCTTATCTAATCATCTTTGATAATTTTGTTTTTTATCACCTTCGGTCTGCACAGTGAACACAATAAGGACTTTGAGGCATGTACATTAGACGAGCAATGGGGATCTTATTTTTACACCGAGCGCAATTGCCAAAGTCTGGGTCATTGATCTTTGTCAGCGCATGCTTTAGATTCCCAATTTTCCTTTTTGCAGTCCTAAGTGAAGCTTCCGCTACGCTCTTATTGTTGATAGCGTCCATTCTACTAACCCTTCCGATCGAGTTTTCAGGTGCAATTGGTTTTGCTATCTCTTCCAATTTTTCCAATTCGACCTCTGTTTTGGCGATGGCTTCTTCGATTTTATTCTTCAATTCACTCCTTTCCTGATCCGTCATATTTTTTATAATTGTATTGAAAGATATCCGGTCTAGCATAGTGCCCGATCACATCAAAATCCATTTTTCCTTTTGCTACTTCGTCAAGATTCAATTCCGCAATTAATACCCCGGCCTGATCGTACAACGGACCAGCAACAACATTTCCAAGTGGAGAAACTACCAGGCTTCCGCCTCGGCAAACAACTTCATTGGGCAAACGAAGTTCGCCCCGGAAAGCTTCCGGAAACATAGACTTGGTCACATATTGATTACAGCCGATAACAAAGCAACGCCCTTCACAAGCAATGTGCTTCATCGTAGCTTGCCAGCTTGGACGCTGGTCGGCTGTCGGAGCCAAGTAAATTTGGACTCCCTGTTCGTAAAGTGCGTATCTGGCTAGCGGCATATAGTTTTCCCAACATATAAGGCCTCCTATTCTACCAATCGGTAAGTCATAAACAGTAAGGTCGTCTCCGGCGCCTTCCCCCCAAATGATACGTTCAGCAGCTGTAGGTTTGATCTTTCGGTGTTTTCCGATCAATGCTCCGGTAGGCGAGAAATATAAAATGGTACAAAATAAAGTTCCCCCCATACGATCCTTCTCGATTACCCCAATTACCAAATAGACATTGTTAGATCGGGCAATCGTTCCGAGTTGATCTACTGCCGGGCCAGGAAGTTCGACAGCATTTTCCCAATATAAAAGCCATTGATCTCGCCCCGTAGGGCTCCGATTACCAACAACCGTTCCAAAACCCATCCCCCATGGATAGCCTGGCAAGTAGGCTTCCGGAAATAGTGCTAGCGACGCCCCTTTTCCTGCCATTTCTTTCGTATAGGAGGCCACCTTTGCCAGTCCAGCTTCAAGATCAAACAATGCTGGCTCTGCTTGAGCAATGCCAACTTTAATATTTTTAGTTCTTTTGCTCATTAAATTGTAAATTTACAATCGGAATTATTCCGAATAAAAGCTGAATGGATGAAATTCCAAGGAAAAGATAGTGGTTAATGCATTTTTTTCCAATAACACAACTAAGGGTATTGACATATATTTAATATCCTGTTTTAACGGAAAATAGGGGCGTGAAGTTCGATAATTTTTCCGATGATTGCAGCTTTGGTACAAAAATTGGGGGAGAACAGTATTGGAAAATGTATGCTGAACAAATAGAATAGTTACTGAGCCCCCTTTGATACCTGATTTGCCGATAAAAACCGGCTTTCGAACTCCTAATAGTCTAAATTCCAACTTCAAGGTTTCATTGAATCATTGATTTATAAGTCATTCGAAATACTTATTGGCATTTTTGCTTTTAACTGACCCAGTTTCGTATTACACAAAATTAACAGCCACACATATGAGACAATACTATCTAATTCCATTGACTTTTTTCTCCTTCGGTATTTTGCTATCAGCTCAAGAGTCTTTCTCTTTTGGTGCAACTGCCTCCATGCACGAATCACAGGTCATTTTGCAAGAAGCTCAAAACCTTCTTGCTGCAAAAGAATACGCCGCTTCCAATGATATTCTTGAGGAATTTACCGATAAGTTTTCAAATAGAAAATACGATCTGTCCAATGCTTATTTTATGATGAGCAATAATTTTATGCACCTCAAAGAACTGGATGGCGCCTATTGGGCCAATGAGCAATCCCTGAACCTACGTGATGAAATACAAGCTGATGAAGACATCATCACCAATTTTGTCCGCTTTGGCGAAATTGCAATTCTTAAGGGAAACTATGAAGAAGCTTTGGACTTCTTGATGTCTGCGACCGATCTTCCATTTGTAGACCCTGAGATTTATGCCAAAACCAACTACAATATCGCCCAGATACTCCATCTATTGGGGCGTCATTTTGAAGCAGAAGATTATTACCATATTACGGCTCAAATACTGAGCATCGAATTTGGAGAAGATTATGACAAATTAGGGCCGGTCTATCTTCAACAAACCCGCCTTGCATTGGCAATGAATAGCTATGATCAAGCACTTTATTATTCTTCAAAAGCCAAACCATTGTTACTGAATTTCAGTTTACCGATCGAAGAACTAATGAAGCCTTTGAAACAAACCATTGCCGATTTGTCGATTGGCCGCTACGATACCAAGACCGCTAGCGAAGTACTACAAAGATTGATGTTTGATGCCATTAAAATGGTTCGGTTATAAAAGCCCTAGGTGGTCGAGCGCTAAGTAAGCACCGTCAATATTAGTAAAGGGTTCAGCCTTCGGGTCTCTCAAAAACGGCCGAAAGGTTTCCAGCGGCATTTTGAATACTTCAATAAATTCATTGGGATCGAGTTGCTGTTGGGCAACCTTCTCGCAGTCCGTAGCCAACAGCCAGTAGCAAGTCTCTGTAGTATAAGCACTTCGCCGGCACTTCAAACTCACAAGGTCACCAGCCAGATAACCCGTCTCTTCCAATAATTCTCGGGCTGCGGCCTGTTCAGGTGTTTCCCCATGATCGATGTACCCTTCCGGAAAGCTAACCAGACATTCCTCAGGTCCGGGACGATACTGCCGAACCAGAATAAATTCCTGCGCTTTGGTTAAGGCAGCAACCGAGACGAAATCATTATTACCAATAATATCAAAGTATTCCTGCCTTCCATTTGGAAACTCAAAGTGTTTCTTAATGATTTTCCTCCAGCCGTTATAAACCGTTTCTTCACCTAATTTCTTCCAACTATTCATGTGTTAATCTTGTATGGGACAATAATGAAATGTTACGACTCCATTAATGTAATGATTCCAAAAGACATCCAAAACCTGATGACGGATATTTGTCGAACAATCACCCCATGATGCTAGTTTATTGGTTTCAGATGTTTAATTTGAGTGATTCAAATAGATCATTATGAATGCTAATTTTTTTGCTCTCTTATCTGTTGTTCTGATTAGCTTAAGCAACTGCACACCTGTGCTGAACCAGGAAGACAATAAGGCATTCCGCACTTTTGTCGAATCTGCCGGTAGTCAATTCGACATCTGGATCAAGGATGGTACCATCATATCCGGTCTTGACAGCCCTGGGTTTATAGCGGATATATTGGTAAAGGGGACCACCATTCAATTTGTGGGTAAGGTCGACACTTCACTTTTTGAAGCCGAACTAGAAATCGATGCAAATAAGAAGGTAGTTACTCCTGGCTTTATCGACACTCATGCTCATGGCAACCCGCTAAAAACACCCAACTTTAGAAATTTCCTTAGCATGGGCGTCACCTCAATCTGTCTAGGACAGGATGGTTCAAGCCCCAATTACAGAGATCTAAGCATCTGGATGCAGCAGGTCGAAGAGCATGAGCCGGCCGTCAACATCATCCCTTTCGTAGGTCACGGAACTCTGAGAAAGTTAAGCGGCGTAGGTTACCAACGGGTTCCAAGCACAGATGCACTAAATTATATGAAAACCTTACTGGAGTCGGCTCTGGAAGCAGGGGCCTTTGGCATGACTACAGGATTAGAATATACACCAGGCGTTTATGCGGAAGATGCAGAACTGCTTTCACTAGCCCAGACGGTAGGTCAATACGACGGAATGATCATGAGCCACATAAGGAATGAAGATGACAATGAGATTCAAAGTGCATTAGAAGAACTAATTCGTCAAGGGGCGTTCTGCAATATTCATGTTTCTCATCTCAAAATTGTTTACGGTAAAAATTCTGAACGAGCACAAGAGATTCTTCAATTACTTCGTTCCGAAAACATTTCACATCGCATTACCGCGGATATATATCCATACAATGCCAGTTTTACCGGTATCGGCATCCTTTTTCCGGAATGGGCTAAACCGCCCAATAATTATGCCTCGGTTTACCAAAAGAGAAAAAAAGAGTTACTGGATTTTTTGAGAAATAAAGTGATTGCCAGAAACGGTCCGGAAGCCACACTTTTTGGAACTGCTCCTTACAAAGGTAGAACCCTGGCACAAATTAGTGAAGAAAAAGGCCTTCCTTTTGAGGAAGTGGTCGCAAATATTGGTCCGACTGGAGCTTCGGGTGCATATTTTGTTATGAATGAGGATGTACAGGATGCTTTATTCCTAGACCCCAAGGTCATGGTCTGCTCCGATGGAAGTCCGACTATGTACCACCCTAGAGGTTATGGAAGTTTTGCAAAGATCATACAGGATCATGTGAACCGTAAGAAACTGCTCAGTTTGGAACGGGCCGTCCATAAGATGACCAGCTTGCCCGCAGCAACACTGGGCCTAAAAGACCGGGGTAGCATCGAGCCAGGCTACATGGCAGATCTATTGATTTTTGACCCTTCTCAAATACAGGCCAACGCCAATTATATAGAGCCCCACGCCCTGGCCAGTGGCTTTGACTGGATCATTGTCAATGGCGGTATTGCCATGTCGAATGGTCAACTAAAAGGAAAAAGATTCGGAAAAGTATTGAGGAAGGAATAAAAAATTGGGTGACAGTAAACTGCCACCCGATTCACATCAGGGAAATTTCACAACTATCTCACTTTTTCTTAGCGGCAGGCAAAGCTGCCTATGCGTCTTGTTTGTTAAATAGTTAGGTCGTCTTCTTTACAAGAGCACAATGATATCTTTGATTCCAAAGTTACTTTGTCGAAACTTCGCGTGAATGAATTTTTATTAAAATCCCGTTAAACATCTAAAGAGAATGATCTATCAGCAGATGTTGATTTCAACGGGTTAGAATCAAAATAAGAGAAAATAAAATCGCGATTTTATGTAATCAAAAATTTGGAATTCCTATTCACCTAATTTGCATGAGCATGTACATAACCTCTCTCTTAATTACATAACAAATATATGGGCTTTATCAATACGGTCGTAGGCGAAATACACAAAACACGGAACTCCAATATCCAGATCAATGAACTATTTACTCAATTTAAAAAACTGAATTCCAGATACATAAGAGAGCAAATTCAAAGCTAAATTCATCCGATTATATTGATTTTTAGCAGATATACTTATTTTTATTATGTGGATTTTTTTCAGCAAATTACCTCCTAATTCAATAAAACACCCATTTATGTACCGTACCATTACAATTTTCTCACTTTTTGCCTCTTTAGTCTGCTACAACAGCCTATTAGCTCAAATCCTACCTATGCAGGAGGCAATGCTTCCTGAAGCTGTAGAATACTATCGCAATGGCGAACAATATTTACTGGAGAAGGACTATAGAAAAGCACTGCGTTCATTCAATCGGTGCCTCAAGGTACAACCTGGCTTATCGGCTGCTCACAGAGGTTTGGGAATCAGTTACTCACTGCTAAATGACTTCGACAACGCTATGCTCCATTATGAAATCATCGTAGAATCCGACTCGATGCTTTCGAGAGCTCTCTACTATGAATTAGGCGATACTTATTACAAGGCAGGAATGTTTAAAAAGGCATTGGTCTACTTTCGAAAATTTCAAGATCTGCAGAAAGAAGAGCTCGAAGATTTCGGCCTTCACGGAGAAAGGGAAATTGAAAGGGAGAAAGAGTACCTCGAGAAAATATCGCACAATTTGCGTGCCTGTCAAGTATCTTTAGATTCTCTCAACTTCGGCAAAATCACCAATATCACTAATCTGGGCTCTACCGTAAATACGGTTGGAGATGAGTACTTCCCCTTTGTATCAAATGACCAAAAGATGTTGTTCTTTACCCATCGTAAAAACAGCAGAGAAGATGAGAATTTGTTCTACAGCACGGCTAGTAATAGCGGCCGCTGGCGCAACCGCTCTCCTTTTAAGTTTTTCAACACACCCGCACAGGAAGGTCGATTCACCATGGTAAGAGACGGTAAAAAGATGTTCTTTACAATTTGTGAGAAAGAAGGATTGCTTGGCATCTGTGACATATGGGAAGGAGTCATTGAAGATGGCGAAATTTCCGAAATCCAAAGCTTGGGGCGCCCCGTCAACTCTGCCAATTGGGAATCTCAGGTCAGTGTGAGTTGCGATGGAAGTCAGCTTTTTTTTGCGAGCAATCGCGGTAACGCCAACAAAGACAATTCGGATATCTGGTACAGCACCAAACAACCTGATGGAAGTTGGGGAAGCCCCGTCAAATTAGGTCCACACATTAACACACCGGGAGCAGAAGAAGCTCCATTTCTGACCAATGACGGTAAAACCCTCTATTTTTCATCTAGTCATGTAGGGTTTGGCGGCAGTGATATTTTCATGAGTTGGTTAGATGAAGAAACCGGCGATTGGAGTCACCCAATCAACGTAGGCCAACCGCTAAATTCACCTCACAATGAAAGTGGCTTCTTTCTGTGCGCCGATGGCAAAACTGGTTATTTTGCCTCTGATCGCCCCAATGGCGGTTTGGGAGTAGATCTTGACATCTACAAATTCGAGTTGGACGAACAACTTTTTAGCGATCCCATTACCTTTGTGGAAGGTTATGTCAGAGACTCGGTATATGAAATAACGGTCGAAGCCACTATTGGAGTCAAAGGCCTCGATTCGATTCGCACCGACAAAAATGGTCGCTTCTTCCTTTGCCTGCCAGCGAATTCTACGCTTGACGTAACACTGGACTTAGCAAATTACGATCATTATGAAAACGTGTTTGCCATTCCAGAATGGGACAATAAAGGCTTTTATAATGTTGACTTACTAATTAACCCAATTTATTCACTAGTAGAATACGAAAGTGGAGATACAACCGTAATAGAAGAGAAAAAAGAGAAGGTTAAAGAAGAAAAAGATAAGGAGACCATCATTAGAACCGAAAGGACCAAAACAGAGCAATACAGCCACACGGTCTATTTTAAATTTGACAGCTACGAATTGAAGCCAAATGAATCCGGCAAAATTAGCGACTTCATCAGCGAGTTGGAGGCCAAAAATATTACTCGAGTCGAAATCATCGGTTATGCCGATGATATCGGCCCCGATACTTATAATCTAAAATTGTCAGAAGAAAGGGCCAAACGGCTGGCCCTGTTTCTTATGGAGAAAAAAGACCTCGAAGTCGATCAGATCTACCTGGAAGGAAGAGGAGAGATCCGAGACGACAAACCCAAAGACCTCAATAGGAAAGTAGACATAAAAATCTATACGGAGGAATAGGTAACACTAAGTGTTGGCCCCTTCTTTCGAATAATAATAACACAATTTATGCTATGAGGAGAATACTCGTTACAGGAGCCGATGGCCAAGTTGGTCGGGAGTTGCAATGCCTGCAACATGCATTTCCCGATCTGCAGTTACATTTGACGAGCCGTTCTCATTTAGACATTACAGATGAGCGAGCGGTGGAGCATTTCTTCGAAAGTGCTCCATTTACCGACTGTATCAATTGCGCTGCCTATACAGCAGTAGATCGAGCCGAAACAGAAGCTGACCAAGCAGCGGCGGTAAACATCCATGGAGTACGTCATTTGGCGGCGGCTTGTGCTGCCCACCAAACCAACCTGATCCATTTCTCCACCGATTATGTCTACCACACCCGACAGAATCGCCCCTTTATTGAAACCGACCCTACTGAGCCAAAAAGTGTCTACGCCAAAACAAAACTCGCTGGGGAAAAGGAAGCATTGAACATTCATTCTGAAACGCTTGTTATCCGTACATCCTGGGTCTATTCATCTTTTGGAAAAAACTTTGTCAAGACCATGTTGAAATTGGGCTACGACCGGAAAAAATTAGGAATTGTCTTCGATCAAGTCGGCACTCCGACGTATGCTTTTGATCTAGCCCAAACAGCCCTTCGTATCCTAAATCAATACGGAGATACCAAGATACCAGGAGGAATTTATCATTATAGCAATGAAGGGGTAACCAGTTGGTATGATTTTGCTAAAAGCATTTTCGAACTTCAAAATATTGCTTGCCGGGTCACTCCGATAACCACTTCGGAATATCCGTTGCCGGCTCCAAGGCCCCCTTACAGTGTTTTAAATAAGAATAAGATCAAAAACACATTCGGCCTAGACATCCCGTACTGGAAAGATAGTTTAAAGGAGTGTTTGGCCCTTTTGGCAAAATAACTTACAAAACGGTTATTGATTTATTTGTAATTTGTAGGCTATGACAGTTTAGCACAAACAGAATAGCTAAAAACCCAATTATGCTTCTAAATTTGAAAGTTTTGAGAAACCTATTTCTCATCCTAGGCTGTTTGGTAATGACCATCAACCTTTGGGCAACCCATAACCGGGCGGGTGAAATCAGTATCGAGCAAGTTGGAGATTGTACAGAAAGTCTTACGATAAAAGCAACGATCGTAACTTATACAAAAGCAAGTAGTCGTCCTGCGGATCGCGACTCTCTGACCATTTGCTGGGGGGATGGACAATGCGAATCGGTGTTAAGAGCGAATGGTCCAGGTTTCCCTCCCCAAGGTGAAATTCTCGAAAATGACACCAAGAAAAACTTTTACATCGCCTTTCATACTTATCCAGCTAGGGGAACTTTTGCTATTTCTATGACTGACCCGAACCGTAATGGAGGTATACTAAATGTTAATTTCCCTAATTCCGAGCAAATTAAGTTTCACATACAAACGACTTACACTTTCCCTAATCCACAGTTCCAAGGCTGTAACAATACCCCCGTATTGCTACAACCACCAATCGACATTGGTTGTGTGGGCCGGGTATTTACCCATAACCCCAATGCCTATGATGCTGATGGCGATAGTCTGTCTTACCATGAAATAGTACCATTGTCAGATGTTGGAATCGAGGTGCCCAATTATAAATTTCCATCTGAATGTTGTGGTACTGCGGGACCAGACAACAACATGACCATTGACGAGATCACGGGTGATATCGTCTGGAATTCGCCACAGAAAGCGGGCGAGTACAATTATGCGATTATAATAGTAGAGTACCGAGAAGGCATACCAATCGATACAATTATTCGGGATATGCAGATTCTAATTGTCGATGATTGTGAAAATGAACCGCCTACTGTAGAGACCTCCGTAGATGAGATCTGCGTCATCGCTGGCGAGGTTGTGGAAATTGAAGTTCTGGCTGGAGCGCCTATTTTTGACATCAATCAAAAGGTGAGATTGACAGCACTAGGTGGTCCTTTTGAAGTCCCGATCAACCCTGCTACTTTCGAACCCGACGATAATCGGTTTCTCGACGATCCAGTTGGAAAATTATTCAGATGGGAAACGACATGCGAACACATAGCCGACCAGTTTTATTCAGTGGTCTTCAGAGCGGTGGACAATTCATTCGGAGATACCACCGGACTCGCTACTTTGAAAACCGTTCGAATCAAGGTAGTAGGACCACCTCCACTTGACGTGCAAGCAAATGCCGAAAAAGAAAAGATTACCGTTACCTGGCAGAAACCTTATGTTTGCGAAAATGCAGCTGACAATTACTTCCGAGGGTTCACAGTTTGGAGGCGATTCGGCAGTAATGCCTTTCCAATCGATACCTGTATGCCTGGACTCGAAGGCAAGGGGTATACTAAGATAACACCAGTGGTCATAACCGATATGTCGGATGGAAGATATGTCTTTGAGGACACCGACGTAGAGAGAGGTCGTACCTACTGTTACCGGATTTTAGCCGAATTTGCCTTGACCACTCCGGGGGGGTCATATACCTACAATACGGTAGAAAGTTTGGCAAGCGAAGAGGTATGCCTACAGCTTGGTCGCGACATTCCGCTAATTACGCATGTCGATGTTTTGAGCACGAGTACTACCGATGGTCAAATTCAGGTTTGTTGGACGAAACCCTTGGCTGCAGACCTAGATACTGTAATCAATCCCGGACCATATCGTTATGAAGTGTTGAGAGGTGAAATTCCAGCTGGGGGAGATATTAATGATGTACCGGTAGCGCCGATTGGTGTATCTTTTGAAAGCGAGACCTTTGCCAATGCTAATGACACTTGCTTTGTCGATACCGAATTGAATACCAGTGGCAACATGTACTTTTATAAGGTCGCCTTTTATGTAGACAATGAAACGACACCGTTGGGGGAAACCAATATTGCGTCCTCGGTTTATCTATCTGTCCAACCAACGGATCAAGTCAATAATTTAAGTTGGGTTGAAAATGTGCCATGGGACAACTTCCAATACGTTATCTTTAGACAGAATGCCCAAGGAGACTTTGATTCGCTGGCAACCGTGTTCGATCCATCCTATTCCGATACGGGGCTTGAAAACGGCGTAGAATACTGCTACAAAGTACTCAGTATCGGTTCATACGGCATTTCTGGAATTGCAAGTCCACTGTTGAATAATTCTCAAGAAGACTGTGCGGTGCCGATGGACGACGTACCACCTTGTCCGCCAGAATTAACGGTCACAAACATCTGTGACCAAAACCTCAATTGTACCGACGAAAACGATCTCTTCAATACGCTGAATTGGGTTCATCCCCGTGATTTATGCGAAAATGTTGAGGATGTCATTGGTTACAATATTTATTATGCTCCTTTTGAGGACAGTGACCTTTCCTTTGTTGTTCGCATTGAAGGTCCCAACACGCTTACCTTTGAGCATCAACCCGAGTCTGGCATTGCAGGATTTTATGCAGTGACTGCCATCGATACTGCAGGAAATGAAAGTGAATTCAGCAATATTTTCCGGGTTGATAACTGCCCATCTTATCAATTGCCAAATACCTTTACACCGAATGGAGATGGCCAAAATGATATTTTCAAACCCTATCCATTCTGTTTCATCGATAACGTCAATTTTAAGGTCTTCAATCGATGGGGGCAACTGGTATTTGAAACGAGTGACCCTAATATCAATTGGGATGGAAAGAATTTAAATGGTCAGGATCTGGCAGAGGGCACTTATTATTATACCTGCCAGGTTTTTGCTCGTGGGGTGAATGGTATTGAGCCCTTATCCGATGATGATAAAAACCCATCAGGCTGGATCTTCTTGGCCCGTGGTAATTAAGACCAGAACCCACCAAGAGATGGCGATTAGATTGGATTCTAATCGCCATCTTTTTTATAGGGACATACCATTGGCATTATTGCGTTAATTCACTTTTTGTATTTCTCCGGATCCACTCTAAACTATTGCGGAGAATCCTCTGATAGGCTTCGAGTCCATGAGCTTTATCATCATGCCCCAGCGTGTTACATATGATGGTGGCCTTCTCGTGCTTTACGGTCCAAACTACGGGGAATTCTGCGCCCGATTCAATTCCTTTACCGATTGCCAACACTTCGATTTCCGGTCCATTCTCATCCTTTTCCCATCGGTAGAGCTCATCAAAGATTTTAAACTGCCTCGGTACACCATGCATGATCGGATGACCAGGCTTTACTACTCGTACTTCAAAGGTTTGAAGTTTCTCATGAGACCTTGATCCCCCACCTACGAGTTCTTGATTGTATTCTGGCCAATCTTTCCAATTATACCAAGTGCTCGGATGGTAAATGAGCATGGGCATCCCTTCATTAACACGTTTGAAAATGGCTTTACGAGTCGATTCTTCAAAGGGTTTATTGTTAGAAATCACAAGAAGATCTGAACTGACCAGCCATTTTTCCAGTTGCAGGGAACTTTCAGTATAATTAAAGGTCACATCCCCTCCCTCACTAAGCACACCGCCATCCACCACACCAAAATACTTCAGGAACTCATGCGATCCTCCCCCACCCATCGCTGCAATTTTGTAAGCTGCCGGATCTTCAGAAACATAACTTCCTCGTGGGCTCACTTTTAACACCCCCTGCATCATCCGCCAGTGCCCCGGAAAGGTACAGATGAAAGGGTAAATACCTGCCTTATCTGGAACTTTTAGTCGAATAACACCTTTTTCACCCGGGTCTAACATTTCGGTTGCAGCCAGTACATATCTGGACTTCGGTACGTATTCCATGACGGCAGCATTGGGGCTTTCCAAGAATTTGTCCACCAGTTTTCCAAAATCTTCCAAACTACCCTCTTCAATCAAAACCAGGTTATGCGGCATTTCATCCGTATTGTTCAGCAGTATCTCTAAGTTCTGCCCGGCCATGGCGCTCAGTGTTGTTTTATCATAAGCCATCTTTTGCGGCACAGTATTCAATACAATAGTTTTGTCCGCTTTGAAGGTACCTACCTTACCAATTCCTACATCAATGAATTGTCGGCCATTTTCATTACGACAAGACACCGCTATAGTATTCATTCCCTTTTTGAAAAGGGCACCTTTCTCCTTTTCTAATTTGATGTATTTGTATTTTCGGTTCCAACCACTTTGCTTAAAGAGTAAAGTCCCATTAACATAAACTTCATAATCTTCATCGTGCATCACTTTGAGTACAGGCTCATCTATTGCTTCCTTTACATTGACCTTTTTGCGCA